>JBHLPQ010000035.1:21116-23924 GCA_048939265.1 Promethearchaeota archaeon | reverse complement strand
AAACTATTTGAAATCAAACAATTTTTCCTTATCTAGAGTTGAGAAAAGAAATTACGTAGTTTAAAGCAGAAAGTGTATGTTTTTATTGGAGATCTTCCTTCTCTTCTTCTTTTCTCCTAAGTAATTAAATCAGCATTTTCTAGATTCGTTAAAAAAGTGAGGAAATATATTTAGTTTTTTTTCTCTTTGGATTATATATTTTTCAAAAGACAAGGATGGTTCTTGTAATCAATAAATTACTTGATCAGACGATGTTAAATTCCCTATTTTTACTCTACTCTATTTTATGTCATTCTAATTTTCCTTGTATATACGTTTTATATAAAAACTTTAACCTACCCAACATTAATTGCAATTTTTAGATAGAAACAATGGAAGACGAATTTTTGGATAAAAGTTAATTGAAAAAAAATTATTTCCTTATCAGTAATTTAAAAAAATCGTAACTTTTCAACTAGGAGTAATAAAACTCCAAGAGATCGAACTGAATAGGCAATACGTCTTGGTTCAACATTCATGTTAAAAATATAATGATCCTGAATTAGGAAAGGTTGGGATAATTCAGCAGAAATTCTATGAAGAGAAGGACGAACACGAGATCAATCCCATTAGGACCAAATACCAAGAGATTGAAGTCCCCAATTAGGAAATAATATCCAAAGACAACAAATACCGCCAGCTTAGCGATAACCCCTAGTTTAATGATACCATGATTTGTATCGATATTCCGCCCAACCCAATAATATCCAATACCAAAAATGATTACAAATATGAAGAAGATGTGCATCCATACTAAACTAGACGGAGCATCCGTACCAAATAATACATATACGTCAGGCATGAAAATTGAAGTGATAATAAATGTAATACCAATTAGCCAATTCCAAACGGCACCAATGAGAAATAGGTACTTATAATACTCTTTTTTTTCCATAATTCTCACTTTCTTTTTTTTGGTTAATCCTAGTATTAGAAGCTATTGACCACTCTTAAAGCTCTTATTACCATAAGCCCTCCCCCTTATAAACTAGCTCATTTTTAGGATAAGGAGAGGAGTAAGAAAAAGGGATCAATGAAAGAATGAAAACTTGCAAGAATTGGGAAAAAAGAACTTCCCAAAGGCACTATAGAGCCAATCTAGGTCGTCCGCGGTATTCAGAAGTTTCTTCCTGTCTGTAACAGCAATCGGAATGGGGAGGAATACGGTTTTAACTTGGAAAAATTGGCAAAACAAGAAATCTTTTGCTCTTGAAAATTAGATCCTGTTTATTTTAAACTATTAGTATTTCAAAGTTTATCCAATGAAAAGCTTTGCATTCGCCTATCAACAGAAAATTTACGAATTTCGAATCATGACAAGAGTCTTTTATTCGATGTTTAAATCCTCCTCTCCCGTCTAGCACTCTATGGACAGTGTCATACAGTGGAAGATTTTTTACCCCGAATAATATGTTTTTAAGGACTGAGTTATTATCAATTTTGGTGATACTTTTGAATGACAAGGTAAAATTTGGCATATATATTGCTAACCATGGAATTACAAGTAATCCACAAGATTACATCAAGTTAGCTAAGAGTGGGGAAGAATGTGGATGGGATGGTTTCTTTTTATGGGATCACGTTTTTCTACCGTGGACAACAGATCATGACGTCTTAGATCCATGGATTATATTGTCTGCAATAGCTACTCAAACGAATAAAATCACTATTGGTACAACAGTAACACCATTAGCAAGAAGAAGGCCAATGATAATAGCAAGAGAAGCTATTACAATAGATAGGCTTTCTAGTGGAAGATTTATTCTTGGTGTGGGTTTGGGATCTACAGCAGAATTAAAAGCTCTAGGTGAAGAGGAGAACCCTAAGATTAGAGGGGATATGCTTGATGAATCTTTAGAGATTCTAAAAGGTTTGTGGTCTGGAAAACCCTTTACTTTTGATGGAAAACACTTCAAAATAAAAGAACCAGTTAAATTTAAACCAGAAGGTAATATAAAGATCTGGGTCGGAGGTACATGGCCAAACAAAAAACCATTTCGACGGGCTGCGAAATATGATGGAATTTTTCCATTGAAAGCTGGATCTGATCCCTCATTATATCCTCAAGATTATCAAGAAATTTTGAGTTATATTAGAAAGTATAGGAAATCACTAGACTCATTTGACGTTGTAAAAAGCATTCTAACCGTGGGAGACAAAGAGGAAGATGCTTATATTCATCACTTCATGGACATTGGTGCTAATTGGCTATTAGAGGCTTTCTGGTCAGAACGGTGTTCTTTAAAGGAAATTCAAAAGAGAATCGATCGAGGACCTCCAGAATAGATGGTCAAAAATTTGAACCTCATGGTGATTTTCTAAGGTATATGAGACGTTGTGGGAGAAAAGTGTTTATTGACAATCAGAGTGCAACTTAAATAATTCCCCGACTGTATTCGGACGGATCCTGATTAAAGATAGCATTCTAGAATTTTGTGGTTCCATTTTTCTTCCAGAATAAGAGCTAGCCAGCCTACTCTATTAATGAGGGCATTGATATCTTTCCATTTTACTTCCGCGAGTAGTTCTAGCAGTTGATCTCCAGTATTTCACACTGTCGTTCTTCTTCTAAAAATTGTCTTTTAAGAAAAGGTCATTGATCAGGTGTTTCAGGAAGCCTCGGAGGAGGAATAAACCTCATCCCTATTGAGTAAATTATCATCCCGACTGTTCCAATAATTATGAAGATGAAACTGGAAAATAATAGAGTCAATACATTAGTAGTCTTGGGATGAGAAGCGCCAACGATAGTAAATAAGCCAATTATTC
>JBHLPQ010000035.1:17792-21106 GCA_048939265.1 Promethearchaeota archaeon | reverse complement strand
AAATAACAAGAACTCCAATTAAAATGCTTAAAAGGCTTGAAAAGCCAAAAATGATCATGATCTTTCCTTTAAGACTGGTATATTTCCACGCAGCTATTATCCAGAACCTTTCTGACATTTTTTTTCCTTCTAACCTCGTTGATAATTCATCAAGTTACTCTATGTTATGTTTTCTGTTTTTAACGTACCCCGTGACCTGGCAGGTCTGAGTTCTGGCCAAACACAATAAATCAAGATATTTTCATTTATGATTACCCAGAAAAATAGGAGATTTCCTAAAAGCCGTAATTCCATCGCTGTACTAATATATACAATTACAACTCCCATCATTACTAATCCTGACAGAGAATAGTTGTTTGAAATTTCAGGATTATATAAGATCGCTAGTGAATACACAAAGAAGCTTAAAGTAAAGAATAAGACATAGTAAGGAAGATCTCCGTAACCTGTTTTATTTATAAAGGCGACTATGGCTTTGAGAATGATTACTGTTCCCATAAGTCCAAGTACTGATCCGAGAGTACTTAGTCCCGTTTCCCTCATCGTTTTGGTAAAAGGGGTTGGTATTACAAGCCACATTGGAAGAGTGAAAACGCCAAAGATTATCAATGAACACAGGAATATTAGAGGGGAAAGATGATTTGGTTGTTCATTCATATTGGTTGGAGCCAATAAATCAACAGAAGAAGAGTGAATTAGACTAAATCCCCCTGGATAGACTAGTATTGCTAAAAAAATCCACCCTATCACCTGAAGAGACATAACTCCTCCTAAACCACATATAATCCGCTTTAGATTACTCAACTCGGACAAAGCTCCTCTTCTTGGTTTTAAAGCTAAGGAGGTTTACCTATCTTTTAATTTCCTATATCAACTTTCTCTTTCAATTTGGGTTAGTTCCTCTTTGCAGGTGTTATGGATTGTTTCCCCTTTAGCTAGGCTTTGAGGGCTAAAATCCTTGAAGCAATCCTCCTTAAATCTATAACCAACCAAATGGGGTTAACCATTCAGCGAATTTTGGGACTTCTTGACGAAATTTATTATTCTGTCTGGATGACTTATTCGTAGTTTTTACCAAAACTAGTAAACCTTATATAGCAGTTTACCCAATTCAGTATACTATGTTTTTTTATCCTCGCAAAGTTAAGTACCCTTCGGAAACACAGATTGAAATTTGGTCTCTTAAACGAAACCAACTCTCTGGGAGGGAAATTGCGGCCAAGAGAAAGGTAACTCCAGGGATGGTCAGTAAAACTCTCTCTGAAGCCAATAAGCGTGTCAAAGCATTACTTCAGAACGCAGCACGGATGAATAAGGTCACTCTCAAAGTTATCAGCTCAGAGTTGGGGTATGCCCGCGGGATCAGTCACATTTTTGGCGTCAATGCCTATATCACTTTTTCTCCCAATAATGGCGTACATGTATGGTATGATCACAAAGGAGATTGCGTACAATGTGAAAAATATACTTTCTGTCGTGAAATTATACTTCAGGAATTTAAAGAACGAGGTATTCCTGTAGAAAATCCCAGCTTACGACCAACGAATCTGGTGGAGATCCTCCTCACTAAATTAGAGGCAATGGTGCAATGACAAGTATCTATCCGAAGGAACAGGAACCTAGAAACTTTAAACCTATGTGTTTAGATGAACCTCCTGACAAGAGATACTTATCTCGCCGTCGAAATGTTATTTTGAGTGTTCTTATTATTCTTCTCATTTTTTTTCTCCGTCCAGTATCCCCCCCCTTTCAAGCACCTCCTGAACCACCCCCAATTCAAGAGAGCCCAAATTTTGGTCTCCCCCCAATTCCTTCGAATATGCAACAATCTTCTCTCATTCCTTCTAAAATCGTGGTATTTGATCTCATTGAAACAAGTAATAATGGATTTGCAATCATTTGTGAGGAGAGTAGTTTTGGAAATGCTATCAGCTTAATGCTTCTGAAAACTAACCAATTCGGTGATCTGCAATGGTCTCGGAGTTATGGATTCAACGACTGGCGGTCTCATTCATGTCACTCTGTTGTTCAGACTCAGGATGGGGGATATGCTATAGCAGGATCGTATAATGGTATTGAATCCTCATCTGATGGTTCCTCTTCTATAGGGTACTCAGAATTCTGGGTGATAAAAACTGATGATAATGGGTTAGTTCAATGGCGAAAAACCTATTATAGAGACACCATGCGCATAATTGGTCTTTTTTCACTCATTTCGACTTCGGATGGAGGTATAATGATCGGTGGTTATACGAATTCCTGGAAAACATTGACTGATTGGCGGATGGGCCGTGATATTACTGGAACTATTTGGTTATTGAAGTTGGGTTCTGATGGAATCATTCAGTGGACTCAAGATCTAGTTTCAAGGAAAAGTAAGGTAAATAATCTGGGTGGTAGCTTTCTTGTTCAGACAAATGATAATAAATTCCTGTTTGCTAATTCAGACGATGAAAATCTAGGGGTAACAAAAGTGGATGAAATGGGAAATGTTGAGTGGAGTTATGGATATGGTGAATCTTACGAACAAATCCTTCTCAGAAACCTTCAAACAACATCAGATGGGGGATTTATACTTGGATATAGATCGGAACTCCAGCCTGGGGGTGGTGATTATGTAACAGAAGACTTTAGTTTTGCAAAAATAGCTCCCAACGGCATGTTAGTATGGAGAAGATCCTATGACCTTCCTACCATTCTCGGATCTCTATGGGACTCTCCATATGATCACTATTTTTTCCATTTAGATACTCATTTTATTACTGATGGGAACGATTTTCTTGTTGCCTTTGAGAGCTGGGTTGGAGATCTCACTTCTTATATAGTCAAATTTTCTGAGGAAGGAGAACGAATCTGGATTCAATTACTCGAAAATATTAGTTTAGCCCCCTTTGTAAAGGCAGTTGATGGTAATTATGTTTTTTCAGCAACTAATTACCTAGTTTCAAACCATGCTTCTTTAATTATGCTGAAATATGACGCGAATGGCACAATTTTATGGCTAAAAAACCATTCCATTCCTGCTGACGATGAATGGGCTTCTTCTCTCATCCAAACGAGTTCGGGTGACCTTGCCATTACGGGGTACACCAATTCTGTTGGAAATGGTAAGACAGATGGTTTTTTGTTCTTAGGACAGCCATTTAATGAATTTAAATGGTCTAAGACATATGGAGGGAAGGGTGATGATGGATTAGAAACCCTCATCCAGACAGTTGATGGTGGTTTTGCTTTGGGGGGTGTTACAAATTCGTATGGTGAGGGGGGGTTTGACATGTGGTTAATTAAAACAGACACCCTGGGAGACGTCCTTT
>JBHLPQ010000035.1:0-17782 GCA_048939265.1 Promethearchaeota archaeon | reverse complement strand
CAGGGAGACGTCCTTTGGAACCAGACATATGGGGGAGTTGGTAACGAATGGTGTGAAAGCATTGTTCAAACTCAGGATCAGGGTTTTATTTTGACTGGTAGTTCAGTTTCTGCAGATTCAGGACTCTCTGAAGTTTTCCTCGTTAAGACTGACAAACGAGGAATAATGGAATGGAATCAAACCTATGATTGTAATCATTTTGATCTTGAAATTAGCTCTATACATGCCTCAATAATTCTTCAGAATGATGAGGGAGATTATACTCTAGGTATATCTACTACTAGATGGGGAGCTACTGATGGAGCTGCTGTCGGTCTCATCAGATTGAATAAAACAGGAGAAATACTTTGGACCTGTTTGTACCGTAGTTCGATATATGGGGAGGAATATCGTAAAATTGGTGGCCTTATTCTTGAAGAGGATGGTTATGCCCTTTTGGGGGAAAGTTTTCTCCACTGTGGAGAGTGGTGTCATCCATTCGGAAATTCCCTTTTTTTACTTAAAATAAATGAAATAGGGCAATTAAAATGGAACCAGTCATATTCTTCTTATCGATCGGGTTATTATGGGAGATACTATGAATTTTATTTAGATGATATCTTTTCTTGGATGAAACATGCCTTTTCTCGTACTCCTGATGGTGGTTACATTATTGGATATGAAAATTGGCTCTTTAAAACAGACTCTAAAGGGGAAGTTGAGTGGAATACAACAATATCAATTCCATTATTTGGTTCTTATCTTGCAATGTCTTGTGCAATTCAAACAAGAAGTGAAAAACTTACCATAGCTGGAAGTATTACTACTACTTTTCTTGATACGGGTTCATCCTTGGATGTCTGGATTGCAAATATCGATCTACAAAAAAAATTCTCGTCACAATACATCCTTGGATTTCCAGGAGGAAATATTGTCGAAATAACCTATAATGGGCTAGCTAATCTAGCCATAAACGAGATTATTTCCCCTAGTTCTGGTCTCCTTACTCCTTCTAACTATAGAGCTATTGTCCCTGGTTTTGATTTCGTTGTTCTTCTTCCACTCTTTTTAAGTATGATCTATTCTCGAAAACGAATTTTCAAAGTCATGATACGGAGGATATAATCATAGATCCATATATCAATTGAAATAAAGACTGAAAGGTGGTAAAATCAATGAGAAAGCTAAAAAGTTGTGTTAAGTATCCTTTTAACGTTTTTTTGACATGTTTTTTGGCAATTCTTTTCTTCACTATGTCTCTCCAAGCAACTGGAAGATCATTATCAGTCATTTGGCAGGACAATTTTGATGATGGGACTCTAGATGACTGGATAATAACAGGAAGACATTATGTAGTTAGTACAGACACGTATACTAAATGGAATGGCTCTGCATCTGCAACTAGTGGTAAATTAGCATTTGTAACAGAGAATCACTGGGAAAATTGGGCAGATAATCGAATTATGAACATTACCTGGTGCTGGTATCAAAGCGCTGTCACGTTTGGCCAGTGGTCGTTTGATATCTTTCCTGCAGAGGATAATTTTATAGCTATAAATTTTGCAGATCATTTCTCCGATCCAAACAGCATTGTAGAAGATGACAATTGTGCAAATGCGACTTTTGTTTATGCAATTTTTATCCTAACCGCTCCTTATGAACCCGAACATCCCAGTGCAGCGTATGTCTCCAATGATTTTACATCTCCATCTGGTGTCACTAAAAAAGATTTCACAGGTGAACCCTGCTTTATTTTCATTAAAATGGGGAAAGACATTGCCTATACAGTCTTTGCCATTGAAGAATTTCCAGCAGATATTCTCACATTAGATGTGTTAACTGTCCACATTACCCGTGATAACTCGTCAAAGTTTACATGCTTTGTAAATGAAAATGACAAAGCTTTTTTCTCAGTTACGGACACCAGTCCCCCACCCACGTCCCTTAACGCAGAGGGGTACTATTTTGGTATATTTTCTTTTGGCGGAGGTTCTTGGATTGATAATATAACTGTCTCGGATACTATTACTGTAACTGAAGAAAAAACGACTAGTGAACCAGGAATCGTCCCCCTCCTTGTTGGGTTTGGAATTCTCATCATTATTCGATCAAAACGGGGTAACTAACCTTACTGCTAGTAACAGTCATGCTTTATTTGTCAGAAAATACTCTTTTAGAGTGAAATGATCTCTGTTTATCACTAAAATTTCCTCTCAATCACTGGGTTAAAGAGTGATTTGATACTTTAGTCTCCATTCCAAATTTGATGGATAAAGTAACTCTGATCATTCGGACCTTTATCTTTTTTCAATTTGAGCTAGTTTCTCTTTGCAGGTATTATGGATTGTTTTCCCTTTAGCTAGGCTTTGAGGGGCATAATTCTTGAAGCAAGGGTCATTCTTCTTTTAAATTAGATAAGATTCGCTTTAGATAGTCCTCAAATTGATCAATCTCTTTTTCGGTGAACCCACTGTAATATAATTCTTTCATTTCTAATGATACTTTGTAATAGATGTCTTGGAGTTGCTTGTTTTTCTCAGTCAAATAAATGAGTTTTTTCCTACGGTCTCCTTTCGAATCAACTCGTTTTAAATGACCGATCTCTTCTAACCGATCAAGCATTGGTGTCAAGGTTGATTTACTCAATGATGTGACTTTAGCAAGTTCAACAATCGGCAATCCATCTTTCTTCCATAATGCAAACAGGATACGTCCTTGCGCGGGGTTGATATCGACGATCTGGTATTTCTTGAGCTTTTTAGCAAATATTCGCTGACCTAGTTGATGAACTTGAGCAATAAGATAACCTCCCGCTTTCAAATTCTGCATCGTTTTCATTCCAGTTGTAATACATGTTTTTGGAGCCTATAATAGATCTCAATAAATCGGGGCTGCAATTTTAGGATTGTGTAATCCTCATCATCTGCGCCTTTAGGATAATATTTCTCCCACCAATCAAGATATAGTTCTTTTTTGAGTGCTATATCCTCTATAATCTCCATATTGCCACATAACATGACGCCACGGAAGTCTTCTGGATCATAGTAATAGAGAGAAACTGCAGAATTTGAGCGGATATGAGCTACTTTCGAAGAAGAAGTGTTTGTGGAAATATAGACCAGAAAATCATCATTATGATCCTCAAATACACGAGATAACTCTGGGAATGTTTTAGGGTCGCGTAAATTAAATACAGCTCGAGTATATGGAAAACCATCGGGGCCAATCGTTGTTAGGCATGCAGTTTTCATAGAATTCATTAATTCAAGACAGAAGTCTCTCAGTTCTTGGTTTTTCATAAATCAATTCCACTTGAATGTTAGTTTGGGATGAATTTGTCCTATATGAAATAGTTTTATATAGTACTATTTGTATTTTTTCATTGTCATATTGAACGATTTAAAAACGTAAAAGAGCTAATTCTTATGAGTTCGTCCAAAATACTTTGCTCTATGTTTGATGAGTTACATAAACGGTTTTTAGCAGTGATTAAAGACTTATTAGAAGATGATTTGTCCTATCAGAATGAGAAAAATTCTCCTGCGATTGGATGGACAATAGGTCATTTAGCTGGGGGCCAACACGTTTATCTACGATTAATCTTTCTTGGGCAAGCGCCTTCACAGATACAAGAGTATGAAGCGTTTAACACAGGCACAAATAGTATGTATGCTAACATCCCTTCTTTCAGGAAGATAGTCTCCTTTTATGAATCGGAATATAAGGAATTAAGAAAATTCGTTGAAAAGTTATCTGACACAGATTTGGATTCTCCCACACCTCACCGAGATAAAGTCCCTCCTTTTTTTCAGGATACCCCTCTTAGGGATATTCTTGTGAGTTATCTTGCCCACGCTTTCACACATATAGGTCAAATTATCGAGATCCGTCGATTATTAGGTAGAGATATTTCCAATATCAATGAATAATCATTATAATTCAATAATTAAGAATTGCACAGGTGGAGTTATTTTTAGCTTTCCTATAAGCTTATATCTTTTCCATGCTAACGAAAAATAGTAACCTTTGAAGTAATACTTTCAGGTTGGAATGACTATTTCTCATCAAATAAGGTCTTCTCACCTTTTTTTCAGTGTATTGATTTTTCTCTCTATGATTATCATTCCCAGACATTTAGGCATGATTGATCAACAGGCTGGTGCCTGGTTTCCAAGGCCCTCTCAAGACGTAGAGTCAAGTTTTTCTTCACAATACGAAAGTATCGAGCCAATATCCATCTTTGGAGATGTTGAGTTTGATATTGGGAATTGGCCAGGTGAGGGAACTCTTCGTAACCCCTATATTATTGAAGGATATGAGATATCTAGTGTATCTTCTGGCGATCTAATTACTATTCAAAACACATCAGTGTATTTCATTATTAGGAATTGTTTTCTCAATGGTCAATCAATAGCTTGGGGGGGGATAACATTCTATAATGTAACTCATGGAATTATTGATAATAATATCGTGAGAAATATCGATATTCTCGGAATAGGGATATATTTCTCAGAAAACATCACTATTGCCAATAATGAAGTAGAAAACACAGATCTAAATGGTATTCGAATTGAAGCTTGCCTTGGATCTGTCATTATTATTAACAACACTGTTTCTTATAGTACAGGCGCTGGAATTTGGATAGGGGATTCATCGTATCAAACTACTATCGTTAATAACACCATTAATAACAACCGTTTCGGAATCTTCTTTGGTCGTGATACTGAAATACACCAGGGTGTTTTTTCCAGTGTAATTTCAGGAAATTTTATTTCTTCTCATACGTTATATGGGATAGAATTAAGTTATTCCTCTAACAATTCGATCTCCTACAATTTCATCTCCGAAGCTCAGAATTATGGGATCTTCTTGCAATATCCTTGTGAGAACACAGAAATAATAGAGAATACGTTTTGCGATAACAATAGAGACGGAACATCCCAAGCAAGAGATGATGGATCGATAAATACTTTTCACCATAACTTCTGGAATGATCATACTGACCCAGATTCCAATAATGATGGTATTGTTGACGCAACCTATAGAATTGATGGAGCTGCGAATAATTTTGATTTTTTTCCCCTAACAAAACCTACCATTTCTCCTCCTAGCCCTACGATTCCCATCAATATATTGTCAGGAGGCCTCTTTTTGTCTCTTATTATTGGTTCGTTGATAATCTTATTGATAAAAAACAAGAATTAGCTATCTATACCGATAATCTTTCAATTCCTGACACCTCTGAAGCTCTACTTCATGGTTCGAATCCTTAATAGCTTACTATAACGCAGTTTCAATTGTTTCTTCAGCCTGCTTTAACTTACCTAAAATTTTGTTTTATTTTTGAGGATTCATTAATTTTCAATCAATTGAAGAGCTCAAAAGAATAATCAGTATAAATCTTTATTCACACCACAGAGGTTTATTATTTCCAATGAAGTTATTAAATCTTCCTACAAAGCTTGAGACTGAGAGATTAATACTTAGGAGATACGAAGAAGGCGATGGTGCTGCATTATTAAATTTACTCGAATCACATGGAAACCGTCAATATTTGATGGATCATATCGATGAAGCAACAGATGTTACAACTGAAGAAGAAGCTGAAATGAGAATTAGACACTTAATTGCTGATTGGATAGCTCAGAAGAAATTTATCATGGGTATCTGGAAAAAAGTATCAGGGTTATACATTGGTCAAATCTGGATATGTCCGAGTAAGTGGGAAGTACCTTCGTTTGAACTTGGGTGGTTTTTAGAGCTGACTCACCAAGGTCAGGGTTTCGCCTGTGAAGCTGTTCAAGCAGCACTTCAATTTCTTTTTACGCATCTCCATGCCCATAAGGTTATCGTATTAACTCGAGATGATAACGTAAAGAGCTACAAACTTGCTGAGAGATGCGGCTTTATGAAAGAAGGCCACCTCAGAGATCATAATATCAAAGATGGGAAAAGATTTGGGTTATTCTATTATAGTATGCTGATTTCTGAGTATCTGAAACAGAAAGAGTAATACAAGTAAAGCCAACTTGATACTCTCTTGATCCTGAATAGTAGTTAAGCTAACCTATCTAGTTGATTTAAAATGGAACCAGAGATAACTCTGATTCTAGAAATTGGTTTAATCCTCACCTTCGGGATTTTAGGTTCTGATGGTCTTAAAAAGATAAAACTTCCTGAAATACTGGGATTTATTCTAGTGGGTATCATCGCTGGCCTTATTTTTCGGCCTTTCGGACTATTTCAAGATCATTATGCAACCATTACGAATGTCATCGTTGCTGTAGCTTTAGGCTTTATTGGATTTCATCTAGGATCGGAGATTGATTGGAACACACTAAGAACTATGTCTACCAAGGTAATCATCATCCTTGTCATTGAAGCCTTTTTTACGTTCTTTGCCGTAGCACTCCTTGTCTTATTAATTACTCAGGAATTATACATTGCCCTTCTATTTGGAGCTTTATCTTCTGCAACAGCCCCAGCTGGTACTGCGGCAGTTTTTTGGGAATATGACTGTAAAGGACCTCTCACTGCAACAACTATGTTAATTCTTGCGCTTGATGATATTTTTGCGATTATTTTGACCGATTTTGCTATTGATTTTACAGCTATTCATCTAGAAGGAGGTAAATTTGACCTTTTCAGCCTATTTTTTCCAATGTTTTTAGATATAGGTATTTCCCTTGCTCTTGGGTTAGCTGCAGGGATATTATTCTCTTTTGTGTTAAATCGTGAGGAAGAACATGGTGAATATGTGAACCTGATTATTGGGGCGGTTCTTGTGTGTATTGGAATATCAGGTTTCTTGAATATATCGTATATTCTCCCGACAATGGTATTTGGCATCACAATTGCTAGTTTGTGTGTGAAAAAGCCTAAAATCCACCCCCAAAAGAAAGTGTGGATTAGGGATATTTTTGGTCCTTCATCCGAGGAAGTGATCAAAATAATTGATGAAGAGCTAGAAGTTCGTGAAGATGAACCCCATCAAATTTTTCATGAAGTTTACCGCATCGCGTCTCCAATAGTTGCCTTATTTTTTGTTTTGATTGGTTTAAACCTTGAAATCTCATCGCTAACGCAAATTGGTCTTCTAGGTTTTCTCTATCTCATTGGTCGGACTGTAGCGAAATCAGTTGGGGCTTATTTAGGTGCCAGTATTGTAAGAGCTGAAGAAACGGTTCGAAAATACTTAGGACCATGTCTTTACTCCCAAGCGGGGGTAGCACTTGGATTAGCTGTTCTCATTTCCGACAAACTTACAACATTCGGAGTGCCCGAGATGGGGTTGTTGATTCTTAATACGATCACCGCCACCACTATCGTCTTTCAAATTTTTGGCCCGCTAGCTATCAGATGGGCAGTTCAAAGGTCAGGAGAGGCACGATCTTGCTAATGTCTAATGTATAGCAAAAAATTGACTTGCTATGAAGGCTGAAGTCCCATAGATTGAGTTTTTATAATCTGATGAGAAAGCTCTGATCTTCTTCGTACTTTTATACGTCTTTAAAGCCTTTTCTAGAAGACTTACCTGTGAAAAACCATTTTATAATGTGTTTCAGTCTCATCTATTAATTTAAATCCCAATGTCGTGTACAGCCTGAAAGCTTCATTATTTACTTTGAAAACTTGTAATTCAATTGTTTTTTTTTCTTGGGATCCCTTCTCAATTAGATCTCGTATTAATTTGCTTCCTATTCCCTTATTTTGATATTCAGGAGAAATTTCTATCATATTTAGCCTAATTTTATTGGGATGCTCCTCTATTGACATACAACCAATATCTTCCCCGTTCAGTTGAATAATGGAAAATTTTTCCGGATTGAAGTTTTCCTTATGATAGTTATGTTGATCTTTTTCGTCCCATCCCCATATTTGTGTTATGTATTCCTTTAGTGTTCGTTTTTTTAGGTTATAGAGAAACTCTGAATCATCTAGTGTTGCAGGACGAAACTGTATCATATTCATAGCTTCAGAAAGGAGAAATATAAGGTTATCTTTAGTACCAATGAGCTTTTGTATGCTTAGATATAATACCCAGGTCCTTGGTCTTTTGTTTCATCTTCTCCTTGTTCAAGTACTTCTCGTGCTAAGCTCGTTATCCGTTCGTTCTTAGCTTTTGCTTCTTCTATGGTCAAATCTAGATCCTTGAGCTCAATTTTTAATGGATAGAGTGTTGTCAACTTACTTAAGAGAGCTTTACTTGCTTTAGGGTCTGTTCCTGCTAATGTGAGTTTTCCTAGTAATCCGAAGCTTTTCATGTTCCGTTCAGCTGCTAGTGCTGAGAGTACTCCTACTGCACCAGTAACTTCTCCTCCCTTTAAGAGGGTAACATCATTTTCTTCTAACCAGTCGAGAGTGGATTTATCGTATCCAAATCCTGCGACTTCAGGTCCCTCTTCGTGGACACGTAATCCTCCTAGACAAATCAAAGTGTCCGCTTTCAGGTCGATTACATAGTCGAGTACACTGTTTAAGACTTGTATGATTCCGATATCATGAGGTTGGGCATCTCCTGTCAGGATTAATAAATTAGGTGTAGTTTGTGTAATCGCATAAATTTCCATTCGCGCCAATCGCCCCATGCTGGTTTTACTATCAATTTGAACAACTGGAGGGAAAAATGAGCTGTAAATTCGAACGATTTCTTGTGCATTAAAGTGTTTGATTAAAAAATTAGCTGCAATCTTTCCTATGAGGCCCATTCCAGGTAATCCTTGAATAACCACGGCAGATGGCTTAATTTTCACGTCAGATACTTTATGTAGATATGTGAATGAATTTCCATTTGATTGGCGCAATAATGACTCCTCAAATGAAGGTAGTAGTCCTTTATTTTATTGACTAGCTTTCTCGAAAAAGGAGGTACCCGACTCTTTTTTCAAATCTAAAATATTATCGGGCATCTTCTAGTGGAATGACCTCTAATTCTCTTAATCCACAACCTATTTTTTGATAAATATAAAATAGAATAATATTTCATTTACTCAAAGGTGTTAATTTCGTGGCAAAGAATGAAGAAACTGGTATAAATATCTCAACGATAAAGAAATTGATGCAAAAAGGTGATTATAACCAGTCTCTTGCAGCTATTGATAATTTACCTCCTGAAGACCATTTGGATGGCATGATTGTCAAGTGTAGGATCTTAGAACGTAAAGGAAATTTACAAGAAGCCTTAGAATTGGCAAATCAAGCTATCAATGAAAGCCAGACGAAAGGGTTGGAACGACAACAATTAGAAGCGCTCATTAATCGTGGGCATATCTATTATATGATAGGGAACTACCCTGAACTCTCTAAGACCATTCAGGAGGGAGAAGAACTACTTCCGAGCATTCAAAAAGAAGAAAAACAAGTAGTAAAGGAAATTCAGGGAGCTCTGGCGTATTTAAAAGGAGTATTCCTATTTCAAGCAGGTGATCCATCACAAGCATTAGAGCTCTTCGAAAAAAGCTTAACGATCAGTCAAGGGGTTGATAACAAGCATGATATTGTTGAATCGTTAGTAATGATTGGATGGGTTCATCTTAACGTAACTGGCAAGCTTAAACTAGCTTTTGATTATTTTGAGAGATCCCTCACCGTAAGTGAGGAGTTGGGGAATCCACTCCAGATTGCCTTCTCCCTCAATAACTTAGGGAATTACTATTTGGATTCAGGAAATTTTGATAAAGCCTTATCTTGTTATGAAAAGAGTTTGGATCTCTATCGGGATCTAAATAATCAAGCTCGGCAACTTGCTCCATATAATAATATTGCGATAATTTTTCAAGCTAAAGAAAAGTATGAATTAGCCCTGGATTATTATGATAAGGTATTAAACATTAGTAAAAACCTAGGGAGAAAAGATATTATTGCAGGAGCTTATGGAAACATTGGCTGGGTTTATTCTTTTAAAGGACAAATAGATTTGAGTTTAGATTACTTCCAACGAAGCTTGAAAATGCACAAGGAGGTTGGTGATAAATTGGGCATTACGTTCATGACTTTGAGTATTGGGGACATTTATTTATATCATAAAGGAGAATTTATCACCGCTATAGATTATTTTAACACCGTTCTAGCGTTATACAACGAAATGAATAGCGATGTGGGCATTGCTTGGACACTAATTAGGTTCTCAGATGTATATATTCTTCAAGGAGAACTCAAACAGGCTTTAACAAAAATTAATCAAAGTCTAAAAATATTCTCAAAGGTAGATAACCAGATTGGTATTCTACGTTGTAAAATTATTCTGGGGGTTATTCATAAATTCATGGGAGATTATCAAGTTTCTATTAAATTCCTTGAAGATGCGTTAAATTCATATCAAAAAACGATCATTGGAGGATATAAACCCCTTTGGGGAAGTTTTATCCTTTTTAACTTGATCCTTGTTGTTCAAGAATTAAATGATCCAGTAGTGGCAACAGATTATCTGAAACAAATTAAAGAATTTGAACAAGAAAGCAAAAACAAATTCGTTAAGCTACGATCTCGGTTTACTGAAGCTATTGTCTTGAAAATGAGTAAACGAGGGTCAGAGAAATTCCAGGCACAGCGCATTTTCCAAACTATAATAGAAGAAGAAATCATTGATCACAATATCACTCTATTATCGTTATTTAATCTCTGTGAATTACTCATTCTAGAGATTAAGATTTCAGATACAGCAGAAGACTTATTTAAGGAGGTTACACAGCTTTCTGAGAAGCTTCATAAAATTGCTACTACTCAAAACTCCGCTTTGCTTCTAGTTATAGCTCTTATCCTTCAGACAAAATTAGCATTAGTAAAGGGTGAGTTTGAGCAGGCAAATGATTACATCAGTTCTGCTAAGCAAATTGCGAGCGAAAAACAATTGTATAATCTTCTTTCCAAGGTAAAAGCGGAACAAGAAATAATTCAAACGGAACTTGATAAATGGGATGAGTTATTCAGGCGAAAAGCTTCCATTCAAGAACGAGTAGAACGAGCTCGATTAGTCAATTATATTACAGAGGCTAAAAAAATTCAGGAAGCATGGCTTCATCCTTCTGCTAATATGATGAACCAATGAAAGACATTTGATCTAATATTTTTCTTCTTAATAATCCAATGGGGGTCCGTCTCGGATCCCTTGGGGGGTGATATGAAACACTGCCTCTCTTTCTGCTAGTTCAGGAGAATCGAAGATTCTAGCGATTCGTATCGTTCCCCGTGACTTCCGTAATAGAATTCTATGAGTTGGACGATGTCCCCAGGCAAATCCTAAAGCGGGTTCTAGGCTGCCTGATCCTGAAAATAGGCTGTCTGGATTACTTAGTATCTGATTAGTTGTCATAATTGCCAATTCGTAGGATTCTGCTAAGCGTTGCAGTGTTTCCGCGTGGGCCATCAACATCTGTTGTCTTCTTGGCAAATTGTCTCTTCCTGGAAACTCAGCTCTGAAGTGTGACGCCATTGAATCAACGACAACTAACCGTATTTCATTATTCTGAATTAACTTATCTGCTTTTTGAACAATCTGTATCTGATGATCTGCATTATAGGCTCTTGTTACAAAAATATTTTCTAAATATTCTTTTGGGTTGTCCGTATAAGAATAACTCATTTCAGCAACACGAGCAGGTGCGAATGTGTTTTCTGTATCAATAAACAAAGCTTTCCCATTTAACCCTCCTTCTTCTAGGGGTTGCTGAACATTAATACATAACTGAAAAGCTAATTGTGTTTTTCCTGTAGAGAATGCACCACTGAACTCAGTTATCGCCCCAACAGCTATTCCTCCCCCAAGAATTTCATCTAGTTGTTGAGAGGAGGTGGTAATCCTCGGCTTTGCCATTTTTTTCTCGAGAAGTTCTGCTGCTGTGATTGGCTCAGTCATTCCAATGAGTTTTCGGGCCTGACGCACCGCTCTCTCTGCTGAACTTTTATTTATCTCACAACGACGCTCTACTTCCTCTGGAGGAGTTGTAGCCAAGGCCATAAGCGTTGGAAATTCCTCTTCTATGCGTTGTCTAGTTTCTTTGGCAATATTTAAGGAGGAGAAGTCATTTTTCTTTGCCATGATTATCCCATTCAAGGGTTCCAATTCTTCGCGTCGTAATCCCAACATCTACTACAGGGGTTTGATAGAATTCACTTTTTAACATTTTTTATATTTTTGAGAATTATAAAAGCTTCATTGGTGAATCTTCATAAGAATGTAGTCAATAATATTTTTTGCCACATTAATTTTGGGTTGTGCTTGTTCGAAAGCATGCCAGCCTGGACAGGCGTTGACTTCAAGCACGTATAGGCCACTCTTTGTTGGGAATAGATCAATTCCTGCTACTTCGATACCAATTTGTTCAACGATTCGTAAAACGAGTTCTTCTTCTTCTGAGTTTATTTCATGGGCAACACAGGTAGCCCCTTGGGCATAGTTTGTACGCCATTCACCTTTTTGAGCGATTCGTCGCATTGCCCCTAAAATTTCTTCTCCAACGACTAGGACTCTGATATCTTCAACTATTCCTTTCTCATCATAAGAGACCCCTTGAAGGTATTCTTGAACCATAATTGGCGAATTATAGCGTAAAAATAGGGCTTCAATTATTTCTTGAGCTACCCTTCTACTCGGAGCGAGAATTGTTCCCAACCCTTGCGTTGCATTTGGAATTTTAATCACTACTGGGAATTTAAAATTCTCCATGAGTTTATCAAACATGTATGAAGTACTGATTAACACTGTTTTAGGAAGTTGAACCCCAGGAACTTGGCATATTGTCTGATAACACCGAAATTTATCTCGAGCAATGAATAATGCTTGAGATGAAATTGTGGTAGGAATTCCCATTAACTCGAAATGCTGAAGACACAGCAATCCAATTTCCGTCTGAGTTCTTCCAATTCTTGGGATAATACCGTCTAGACTTTTTAATGATTGGTTAGCAAACAAGGCATCTACAACTGTATTATTAACCAAGGGAGACACAAAACGAGACGATAGAAAGACCCCACGGAGATTACTTCGACGATTTAGTTCATTTAAAAGTTGGGTTGTTGGAAAAAATTCCCGATTTTTACTTAACACACCCAAATTCATTGTGATCTCTCTTCTATGACCATTATTGGCTTTATTTATTTTTCTTCTCTATCCTTAGATCTCAGGAGGCAACTGTTTTCTTGATTAGCAAAAATCAATTATTGACTTCTTTCAACATAAAAATCGATATAGCCCCATTTAGAGTCAAATTATAGCCGCAGATGTCACCATATATTCCACTTTACTTAAAAAACTACTTCAAAAACCCTCCGTGATGGGTCGCTACACTATAGGCTGGGTTAGCGAGTAGGGCTGGAAAATGTAAGAATATTGTCAATTAATTCAACATGAGTTATCAGCATTCGCCGACAACAATAACGAGTCAACCCGAATGAGTCAAGGAGCTCATTTGATTCCTTGCCTTCTTTTAATCCTTCAATATATTCATCATATAGGTGAGCTATTACCTTTCCACAGGTATAACAGCGTATAGGAATCATCATATGTGTTAGTCACCTAAGTTAGTATCCTACATCACCAGCAGGTATTGGTCTACGTCCTCGTGGAGCCCTGAAATGCTCCACTCGCAGCTGTGCATCTCGTTCAGGTGTAAGTTCACCTTTTTCTTTTAAAACTTCTTTTGAAAGAAGCCAGAAAATCATTGCTAGGGAATTTCGACCTTTGTTATTACACGGAATCGCCAAATCGACGTATTTCGTTACGTTATCAGTATCTACAAGCGATATAACTGGAATTCCTACCCGTGCTGCTTCCTTTAATGCTTGACGATCGAAATGAGGATCAGAAATCAATACAGTGCTTGGTTCAAGATAAGAATATCGTCCTTTTATATTGGGATTAGTGAATATTCCAGGAATAAAACGACCAGTTATTGGAACTGCCCCTGTCACTTTACAGAACATTTCTACAGGAAATATCCCATAAGCTCGAACACTACATACGACTACTTGATTGACATTCTGTCGTGCGAGGAATTGGGCTGCTGTACGGATTCGTTCATCTGTTTTATGGACATCTAGGACATATAAACCATCACTTCGGGTTCGATAAATTGCCCATTCCATGCTCTTCATTCCAGAAGAGGTTCCAATATGAACGCCCGCTTTTAAATAATCTTCTAGGGGTGCAAGTAAATCCCCTTCTGTTTCTGAAAGTGACATTTGATATAAATCCCTTTAAATAATCCTCTTTTCTTGCTTTAAAAGCCAATAAGGGTTCCTAAGACCAGGGTTAAGAAGTTTTGGAGTAGTTTGCTAGATTCTCAATCGTAGATAAACTGAATTGTTTTTCGGTCGGAATCAGCCCAAGAAGCTCGTTTTGATTCCACCATCAACTTCATGATCATACGAATATCGGGAGGAGGTAATGAAGACCAAGATTGTTTCATTTTTACGATATCAAACATGGTGACCATGTCATAACCATTTTGGAAGGCATATTCAAATAATTCATCGGAATGAGACTTCAAGGTTTTCCAATACACACGCAGGCGTGTTTTTTCATCATCCCACCAGGCAGCTTTTTCAATCTCAATGAGGTATTCAGAAATTAAAACTAATTGAGGAAGAGTCAATTTTTTCTTTAATAAAGGATTTTGAAATGGATAAACAAGTGCTACCTCTTGAAGATCAAGAACATGGAAATTTAGCACCTTAGCAAAATCCAGCACAAATTCCCCCCAAGTTATCACCCATTGTTGCTTTAACTGAGGATCATCAGGTACCATCCACCGCCAAGGTTTTCCCACCCATGCAGGAAGAATTGGTTTAACCCGTGGGTCAACGGTTCCAGGTTGTAAGTGTGCGGGTTTTACTGGTTCAACTGATATTGTTGGAGTGGGAACTTTCGGTTGGACTTTAGGTTGAGAAATCGATACCCGTGAAACTTCAGCCTGGATCTGATGTAAATCCGGAGAGTGGGATTGATTCTGTTCTTCTGTCACCTTATCTAAGACTGATCCAAGAATGTCAACTGATTCAGTTTTTTTCTTCTCTTTTTCTCGTTTTCGCTGCATTTCAGCCATGAAATCTCAACTTGTTATGTTTTACAAACCTACTCGGAATAGTTACCCCCCAAATTGATCTTTCCATTCTTCGTAACGTGTAAGTTCTTTAGGTGATACTGAAGGTTTGATGCTTTCCATCCCTACTAGAAAATCTTTGATGCCTGGAGCTCGAGGTTGAATACTAGCATCCTTTAGGGCTCCATCTGCATCAAGTTCACGAATTGGGTGCATTAACGCTTCACGACACAGGAGGGCAATATCTGCCGCGGTGTATCCAGCTGTATATTTTGCCAATTCTTCAAAACTAACATCAGCAGCCAATCCTACTCCTCGTGTGTGAATTTCGAACATCTTTTCTCGAGCTTCGGTTGTTGGTAAGGTAACATAAACACGTCTTTCAAAGCGCCTACGCATCGCTGCATCAATATCCCAAGGAGTATTTGTAGCGCCAACTGTAACCAACAGCTCTTCCCCAGTACCAAATCCCTCAACTGCTTGTAAAAGTTGAGTTTTAACACGACGCATAGCTTCTCCCTCGGAACTGCCACCCCTTGCTCCTGCTAATGAATCTATTTCATCAAAAAAGATTATTGAAGGTGATTCTTCAGCTGCACGGTCATAGAGTTCTTTAACTAATTTTTCTGACTCTCCAAGCCATTTACTAATCAAGTTTGCCGCACTAACTGAAAAAAAAGTTGAATCAACTTCTGAAGCTACAGCTTTACAGAGGTAAGTTTTCCCACAACCAGGAGGCCCAAACATCAAGATTCCTTTCCATGGTTTACGAGCCCCTTTAAACAGATCGGGTCGAGACATTGGAAGAATGATGGCTTCTCGTAGAGCACGTTTTGCATCTTCCATTCCAGCGACATCTTCCCATTTCACATTAGGTTTTTCTCGAACAATAACACTCGAGATCGCCCCTGAAATTTCGCTATCCTCCTCTGGTGATGCTGCAGCCGAGGAACTCTTTTTGGTATCAGAGGACTCCACAATTCCACGAATTTCTTTTACACGTAATATATATTCCATCGCTTTTTGGTAATATAAATTCTTCATATTTGGATCGTCAGTAAAATTAATTAACTTCTGTAACTGCTCTGCAGCACTTACATAATAGCGAACAGCTTGTTGTGCTTGCCCTCCTTGATCAAGCTTGTATGCCATTGCTGCATTTTTTTTCGCAGCATCAAACAATGGGGAGCTCATGGTCTCATCTCTAGAAAGTATTTAGGGATAAATAATCCAAATGGATTTATCTACCCCTTCTTGATTTTCTCTAATTCTTTTTGTAACTCTTGGGAACGAATATCGGGGCTAGGGAGTCCAAAATCTGCTGCAGCTGCTTTTGAAGCGCTTAATTCCCCTATTATCTTGTCAACCATTTCATCCTCTTCAACATCAGACGTCATCAATTCAAAACCCTCGTCCATGGCCTCTGTAGCCATATCAACCCTCTCTGTTTCAACTTCCATTTGTTGAAGGACACCTTCAAGCTGAGGAATTTTAAGTTGTCTATTCATTTGGTGGAGGGTTTTTACAAGTCCTTTAAGATCTTGTCCTATTGCCTGTGTGGCTGCAGCTTGTTCTAACTTAAACTTTATCCCTTTTACGCGGCTAGCCATTTGTTGGCAGCCTCGAGCCATGGTTCGATTTTTTGCTACATCTTTAGCTAATAATCGTGCTGTTGTCATATCACCTGCTTCGATTGAGGATTCAACCTCCTTAAGCATTCTTTTTTCCTCTTTAATAAGCTTGTTTCGCTGACGATTCATTCGTTTTTCGACCATTCGGAGGCGAACAATCCATCTACGAGTAGATCGGGCATCGCTTCCTCCACCCCCTTTTAGCCAATTTCCAAACTTATCGAACACCATCTTAAGACCTCAATCCCTCTTCAATCTGACGCCGCATTTCGTCAAGTTTCTTTTTATCAGCTTCTCGCTTCTCAGTAGCAGGTGCTTCTGATATAGGGGTTACAGGGCTGGGTTCGACTGTTGCTCCTGGAAGAGAGGAAGTAGTTAATTCAGCTTCTAGTTCTGCCATTTGTTGGGCAATTCGATCATCAGCTTCCACGTCCATCCCGATTTCTGTGATCGAAGTATCAGTTAATGCTTCTTCCATTCCTGAAACCATTTCTATAGAATCTTCTAAGGACATCATTACTTCTTCTGTTCTTTCAGGAGAAGCAGCCTCAATATTGGATTCGATAGCTGTTTGAGCTGAGGCTAAGGTTTCAGTTAGAGTAACATTATCCGCTGACACATCTAAAGTATCAATCGTGCGTTGAAGATTAGCAATTTTATTGTGGGTATTTGAAACTTGAGTTAAATAAAGTTCGCGACGCTTTAACGCCTGTTGAGCACCCATTTTGTTTCCAGATTTCATTAAAGTACGAGCAAGTTCATATTGTTCATCAGCTTGCCGTTGGTAGTTTCTTATTTTAACTTCCATCTGATTTATTGTTCTTTTGAGTTTTGCTTTAGTTTCAGTTGAGGAACTTGGTTTCTTCCCAGTTAGAAAACCTTTAAAACGTTTCAAGGGTTATTCATCTCGCTAAATGATTATTATAAGAAATTCATTTTATTAAATTATAGATTGTATAATAATTTCTCTTCTTAGTTATAAAGTCTTCATGTGTACTTTGTGGACGTATTACTTAAAACTTTCTCATAAGTACCCCTTAAAGACTTCAGATGCAATAAAAAGTAGTATATGGATTGAATTTGACTTGGATTTTTATGAGATTAAATTTTGATAGAGTGTGACTGTTTCTCAGA
>JBHLPQ010000182.1:0-7661 GCA_048939265.1 Promethearchaeota archaeon | reverse complement strand
ATATTGGCGAATTGGGGTATCTTGCTTTAAATTCTCAGAGAGTTAAGGCAATGATTCGAAGAAACATGACTTCTAATGAATCAACAGAAAATCTTGACTCTTTCTTCAAACTCTTAGATATCCATTTCTTCTTACTCTTTAACCAACACGTATTTGATTTGGAACGTCTTTACATCCATTTTATACTTGATCAAAGTATTAAACTTGAAGATATTGTTGAATTCCAAGATCCAGATAATACTGTTTTGTGTACGAGTGATTTTTTTACTATTAGAGGGAGTCCAAATACCTATCTTGGTATCTTAACTACTCCAACACAATTTTATAACCACCTAGAAACATACCTTCAAGAATATGCTAATGAAGGAAAAATAATACTTAATGAAATGACAAAGATAACAATGTTGCAACGATTCACATCATTGGAACTCTATCAACCAAATTTAGGATGGAAACATTTGACTCCATCCTTATGGAATGATATAGTTAAAAAATTAAAGACAAAGGGATCGAGGAAGCCCTATGCAACGCCCCAATCCTTTCGTATGACTCCACAATTCAACCCTATCTGGCATTATCAATTGTATGAGAATCCATCTAAGGTTATCAATTTCTATTGTAAAATACCCAGAGAATATACTTTCAATGATTTACCTCTCAACCCACTAGGTAAGAATTCAGAGTTAAAGTTTTCTAAAGAAGAATTAGGGCTTTTTAAAACATTGTACCGTAATCAGGTATTTCATATAGGTGTCCGCTCTAATCGTTTGTGGTATGAATGGTCCTTAGATGCATATTGGATAAAAGTCCCCCGTAGTTTTACTTTTAAACAACTAGTACATTTCTTACATTGGTTACCTGTAAGCGAACTTTTTTTCAGTGAACAAGACACCTATATTTATGTTAGATTACCTTCCAACTGGGCTTCTAGAATAAGAACTGATTTAAATTGGAAAATTTTATCAATAATTCGCCATCATCATCCTCATCGTTTTCAGTCCAGATGGTATGACCTAGGAAAGCTTCAGTGGATTCCTCCAAAAATTCTGAAGACATACTTCGTGCAATGACAACTTTTATATCAAATTTCATCTGAAATTAATTTCATATGGTAAGATTTTTCTTTTCCATTTACAATGAACTTTTTATGGCCTCTGTAGTTGTTAAATGGCAAAGCTGTGGAAAATCGGCTTGTAGATGTAGGGAGGGGATGTTACATGGGCCATACTTCTGGCTCGTATCATATATTTCGAAGAAATCTGATGATAGACGGAAAGGGAAGTACTCTTGGCGCTATCTAGGAAAAAATCCGACAGAGGTTTGGAATAGACTAGAAAATTATGATAAAAGGTTTAGTCAAAAATTTAATCTAATTGACTTAAACACTAAATTACGTAGAATTTCAGAAATTAGGAAAGAAACACCTGATGCAAAATCAATGGAACGAATTTTAACTATTGACGAGGTCTAAATAGCGAAGAAATGATGAAAAACTCTCTTAAATTCATTTTTAGTCATGGAAGGGAAATATTCAGGTAAAAATCAGCAATGTAATACCATGATAACATGTTGGTTTTTATGATTCGAGTGGAAATACAGGTACTGCTATTGGAACGAAGTGTTTTGAAATCATTAGGTGAGAGGCTTACTATTGAATCAATATGAAAATTCCGACATAACATTAGATGAGATCTTCGAAGGATATCTGAAATCGCCTAAATTAATTAAGCGACGTGATGTCCTTGACAGTTCCTTTGTTCCTGAAAATCTCCCTCATCGTACTGAACAAATCAAACAACTAGGATATATTTTAGCATCTGTTCTTCGTGGAGCAAAACCTAGTAATATTTTATGCTTTGGAAAGACGGGAACAGGAAAAACTGCGGTTTCAAAATATGTTTTAAACATTTTAGGTAAAAAAGCTCCTCAACATGGGCTTAAAATTGAAGTTGCTTATTTGAACTGTAACTCCGTTGACACTAATTATCGGGTTTTTGCAGATTTGTGTAGTACACTAGGTATAGAGGTTCCTTTCACTGGTCTTGCAACAGATGAAGTATTTACTCGATTTAAACAAGGTTTGGATCAACGGGAATCCTTATTCATTGTCGTATTAGACGAAATAGACAGTTTAATTAAGAAGTCTGGTAACGAAACACTCTATAATTTAACTCGGATAAATTCAGATTTAAGTCGTGCGAAAGTGAGTTTAATTGGGATATCTAATGATTTAAAATTTAAGGAATATCTGGATCCAAGAGTATTATCTTCATTATCGGAGGAAGAGCTTGTTTTCAAACCCTATGAAGCTCCAGAGATAACTGACATATTAGTTGAAAGAGCTGAATTAGCCTTCCAAGACAAAACATTATCTGAAGGAGTTATCAATATGATAGCAGCAATTGCAGCTCAGGAACATGGGGACGCTCGCCGAGCAATTGATCTTTTACGTGTCTCCGCTGAGATAGCTGAAAGAGAAGGGACTGAAAAAATCAATCAGGCACATGTAAAAAAAGCACAAGGAGCAATAGAAAGAAACACTATAACAGAGGTAATTAGTACCTTACCATTGCAATCAAAAATGGTAATTCTATCCATTTACGTATTAGAGAGTATTACGGACAATTCTGAGACAGTTTCTACCGGAGATGTCTACGAAGAATATACTCGTATATGTAAGGAACTGGGGATGGATTCTCTAACCCAAAGACGTGTTGGTGATCTCATCAATGAATTGGATGCCTTAGGTATAATAAGTGCGCGAGTTGTGTCGAGAGGGAGACATGGTAGAACTAAAGAAATACGCTTTAGTATCCCTAAATCGTTATTAGAATTAACTATAAAAGAAGATAAGATGATTTCAGGAAAAATAAAGTTTAGCCAACTAAACTAGTTAATGAACCGACTCTAAAGAGTTGTGAGATCAATCATTTTCACAGCTCCTGTAACTGTGTCAAGAATTGGGATTATTCCAAGAGACACTTTTCCTTTTAATCGGGTTTTTCTTTCGTTTTCTCGTTGAAAAGTCCCGCATGCAATAATCTTAACCCCTTTATATTCCTCAAAATATGCCTGATGCATGTGGCCAGATACAATGACGTCAGGGATTTCATCAATAACTAAGTAATCTCTTTTAAAAGGTGCAATAGGATTATAGGATCCATATTCAGGATTTAGATGACGATATTCGAGTAATTGTTTTATTGCTGTTGCTGGATTGAATTGAGTATCTTGAAAATGCTTCTGGAATAACTCATTCCCTTGTCCATGAAATACTAATATGTTTATGTCTTCTAGAGATACTCGAAGAGGATTACCATGGCTTGTTAAATTCGGAATTGATAACAGAGCTTGGCTACTGTGTCTATCAATCGCTGGTTGGGGAAGAGCTGTCTGAGTGGCATCATGTTCTCCAGGAATGATAATAATCTGGATATCAGAGGGAATTTCTTTTAAAATCTCAGCCAGTTTTTCATATTGAGCTTGAAATGAATGAGTAGTAATATGGTCTTTCTGGTTTGAAAACTGGCCAACACCGTCCACAAGATCTCCAGCTATAATTATTGTCTTAATTTCTTTAGCAAGCTCTTCATGTGTGGGATCCAAATCATGTAAGTTTAAGAATTTAATTAATTTTGCAAAAACAGCACGTGAAAAGTATTTTGATCCAAAATGTAAATCAGCAATGAATAAGATTCTATGAGGGCCAGAGGTTGGGTTAAAGGTCTTAGCTGAGAAACCTGGTCTGATAATATCTCTCCCCCAAAAAGCTGTAATATTTCCTTCTCTAAAATTCTTAGGCAGAACTCCTGATATCCCTATTACTGTATCTCGGAGAATATCCCGATATTCAGGAAAACTTGGGCTATCTTGAACCATGACACAATTAGTAATTATTTCACTTTCAGGATCCTCTAGCTGGATAACAAACTTATTTGTATGTAGAACTCGAGTATCCTGAACCATCCCAATAAGAACTCCGCTTTTAACTTGGAACCTTTCTTCTGCTTCTATTTTTCTTTTTAGGATTGGTTCTGAATTATCGAAATTCTCTATAAGGATGCTTGAAAGTTGATCAAAACGATTTTGAAATAACTGTTGAAAAGCTAAGAAATCAGGTTTTGCAGAAGTTCTTTCTGGAATATCTAATTTTATGATAACTCGCGAAGAAGGACGAAGAGAAGCTTGAGTAATATCTTGTCCTGTTCGACGAACTTCTGATAGTTTTTCCATTTTAGGGCTCTCGCCTATAATCTCAATTTCATTTGAGATTTCGATATCACCTTTGCTATCTTCTTTTTTTTTCTTTACTGGTGGAGAATACGATTCGAGGGGTTCTAAGTATTTTTTTACAGATGATAGGTTTAATACGGGAATTTCAGGAGGAATTTTCGGCAATCTTTCTCTGAGAATCTTTTCAGAGACTTTTTTTTGGAGTAAATAATCTAAAGCTTCAACTGCAATATTGAGGTTATACTCTAAGAATATTTTGATTAACTCCGTTCTATCCAAGTTGAATTATACCCCAACATAAATGATTTAGACGAGTGTAAGGTGTAGAAATGAATTATTAAAAACTTATATTGTTTCACTTGTTTCAAGAATCATTTTCACTAAAAAAGATAGCGATAGATTTCTGAACTGTGAACAAGCATCCAGAATTTACTGAATCCTTGATTAATTAGGATTTCCTTTTGGATAAGAAAGAAAATGAAAAGGGATTAAGGTGTGATAGCTCCTAGGGGAATACTTTCCCATTTGATTCGCCAAATATATATCCAGTTGTGAGCTGTCTTATAAGCAAGCTCGTAATAATCCGCGTACTCACTATATTCCTCGGAAAACCCTTTTGTTGTTGGAGCATTATCTACAATAGGACCATATTTTGTTATTCTACCAGTATATGCGTCATCTGAGACCTCAGCGGTAAATAGAGCCCAGAAGACGGAATCATAGAAGTTATCAACGTATCCTTGGATATATTGTCTTCGTGAATCATATTCGAGATAATCTAGCTCATCTATTTGGATAATATTGCCATCTGCCTCTCCAATTCTGACAAACCATGGAACCTTACCCAGATCCGAATCTAATTGATACCACCCATCAGATACTAAAAGGACGATATAAGTGACATCATAGATTTTTGCGATTTTTAACGAGTCTCTTGGATTAAGAACTAACATACAGCCAATGTTCCCTATTTTAGTCCTATTAATGGTTGCATTATCCACTAGAATAGTAGTATTTGAATTCCCACTTATCCAATATCCGTAATCCCACCAAGAAGCAATAACGTCTCTGGATCCTGTGTTGTAATCTAACCAACTGATAGCCTCTTGCCAGTCATATCCTAAAACAATAGCGGCGGTTCCAGTTTGAGCTGTTACTGCTACTGGAGTGGAAATGGATGGTGCTTGGGTTGACTTGGCTGCTTGATCACTGGCATTAACAAGGGCGAATCCTACAATGATCCCAATAAATACGAAGGCTATTGCGGTTTGTTCATTTGACAATGGTTGTATAAATCGTGTTTTTCGTCGGCTTAATGCAAAACGTTCTTGAAAAGCTAGTACAAAGGGGAGAAGTGTCTGATCAATAGCTTGTGCTGCTAATAATGAAACTGCTGGAGCTAATATCAAAGCTAGCCTTACCATGGAACCAGCAAAATATATGGCTGTGACCCCGAACGTTAGAAGGAGGAGATTCCTTTCAGTTGGCTTTTGATAAAGATAATAGATACTTAATGGTAAGAAAAAGATTAATACCCCAGTATTTCTAAAAAAGGTGGCCCAAGTTACTATTTGATGCTCACTAACAGATTTTAAGATTGGTGTTGCATCACGGTAAATGGGTAAGAGGACAGTTATGAACTTTGAAGCCATATTCCCTAAAATACCAGATGTAAAAAGAAGAACAATACTTAAAACCGCAGCTACTCCAAGAAAAGGAAGAAACGTTTTTAATCGTGCTTGGAATCGTGTTGTGTCATAAAAAGTGCTAATATATCGATATAGTTCTGCTAAGGCTATTAAGCCGAGAACACCTAGAGTTGTTATGCTATTTGTTTCCAGAAGAGAATCTGGGCCATTATGAGGTACTAATATCATTATGAAGAATCCTATAAGTATTGATCCTCCATATGACATGAATAATCTATCTGAATGTTTTCTAAATAATAACAAAACCAATGAATAAATTGCTATTAAGTTGAAGGCGTAAGTTGAAGCACCCCATGATCCTGATAAGATACCTAAGCTTACGCCTGCGAATATCGTTGCAACAAGGGATCCAGTTCGCAAAGATCGTGCAAAAAAATACAAACTAAGAATAAGAAAGAGAATTCCTAGCGATTCATGATCGAAAAATCCCACCACTGTTCGTTGTAAATGTCCAGGTGAAATCGCTAGAAATAGTGCTGCTAAAATTCCAATTTTTTTGTTTCCCAGTTCTTTCCCCAAAAAATACATGGCTAAACAAGTCAAAGCTCCCATCAGAGCTGGTTGGTAATAGCAGATTGCCAACAATGAGATTCTAAGACCTAAAAACAAGGCGAGCTGATGTAATAATACTGCAGAGAGGGGGGTGCCAATAAACTGATTTCTCCCCCAAAAACGGCCTTCAGGGTACCATGTTTGGGGGTCTACCCAGCTAAGATATGCTGCAAGACCATTTTCTTCTATATATTTTGCTGCACGAAGTTGTGAGAATGGATCATTTGCAGTAATGATAAGTTCGTATGGCGGGTCATGTAAAACTGCAAATATCCTTACAAGATAAGCTAAGATGAATATCAACACTAGTGAGGTATATAGAAGAACCATTTCTTTAGTAATCGTTGTAATGGCAGTATTATAGCGATTTCTCAGGTCATTTATGATTTTGTCAACGAAAACAGGCATTTAGCTTATTCACCTTTGTAGATCTATGGTTATTCGTGAGTACCTAGTAGAAAAATGGTTTTATATATTAGGACGGCTAACTTGCTATGCAAACTGCACTCTTTTCCAAGATTTTATTTGCTTAATGTAATACAGTATTTTGAAAGTATTGAAATAATATTTAGTTGAAAGAATTTTCATTCCCCTTTACTTGGCTGAAGGTAGGAGTATTGAGTAGAAAAAAAGAAGAATCAAGTATTCGTCGGAATAGAACCCACGATATTGATACTCTTTTTAAATTATTCCAACATAAACCGAGAAGATTACTTGATATTGGTTTTGGAAACTGTGCCATTGCTGAATATTATTCATCACTTGGAATAGAAGTAAGTGGTGTTGAAGTTTCCAAAAAAATTTATCAAAAAGCCATAAATAGAAACATTCCCAATCTTAAGTTATATCTTTATGATGGTATTCATCTTCCTTTTGATAATTTTTCCTTTGACACAATCATATTAAATGACATCCTTGAGCATATCTCCTATGAAAATATTGAGATGTTAATACCCGAGATATTACGTGTTTTGGAACCATGTGGGTTAATCTACATTAGCGTTATGAATCGTTGGCAGATATTAGAGCCCCATAAGTTAATACCATTTTTAACGTGGCTACCAAAACCTTTTTGGCATCCAATATGTATAAAATTGACTGGGACTAATTATTTAAATTATTGGCCCTATACGAGAAAAAGAGCGGAACGGTTGTTCAATAAATTTA
>JBHLPQ010000181.1:0-7662 GCA_048939265.1 Promethearchaeota archaeon | reverse complement strand
TAAATAATTGGCTTCCCATTTCTAAGCTGATGAAGAGCTGGGAAATCTTTTCGAATTTTTTCTACATCCAATCCCATTTCAAGAACCATCTAGAAGATAAATAAATCATCCGATCTTTATACGTGAACTGAGTTAAATTATAAAGTAATTTAGGCTTTGATAATTATAGGAGCCTACCTCTGTGATAATTTTAAGAACTGTTGGCTAGGAACCTACAAGTTCTAAGATCGGATAGAAGTGATCAATTAAGAAAAGACTTGATCTAATTGCCATCGTTTATTTTCGATCACTTTCTGAGTCTTACTAGCGAGATGAGGAAAAGGAAACGATAATTGATCTGGGAGAGTTTCCCGTACAGCTTTAAGACATATGGCACGGGCCCAGACTTCGGGTTTTTTGATATGACGTGCTTTTTGGGTTGAGCTAAACTCCCGTGAAATTCGAAGACATGCTTGTTTAGTCAGAAACACCTTCTCTTTTGAAAAACCTTTATCTAACTTCATCTCTTTATTCATGACTTTAACAACTGTAGAAAAAAAAGCAGTCTGATGAGTATTGGCACGGATTTGTGTCCACTGTTTTCTCAACTGAGGATAGATTTGTAAAAGCTTGAGTTTCCAAGTTCGGACTTCATTTTTCGTGATAGTAACATCAAAGAAAAGACAAATCTCATCCAAGGTGGAATCCAATAAAGTCAATCCTCGGAAAGTTAGATACAATTCTATAAACCCTAAATAGGAACAAATGCGATCTTTCAATGATTTAATGCCTAGAAGATTAGATTCAGTCTTTCGGAAGATAGAGGTGATTTCTAATAACCATCTTAAGGGAAAAAATTCTGCAAGCTGAGAAGCCACTCGCATATTAGTCTGCAAACGGTCATCAAATTTGGTTTCTTCGTGAGTAATACGATTATGAATAGTGGATAATCGGTAGAATTCTTTTTGAGGGGGATTAGGAGGTAAAAGAGAGCCAAGAAACCAAGTATCAATTTGCTCTTGCGAGGTTTGATAATCCGAGGCACGATTATGAGCTTCAAACCAGATACGATCCGATGATAATTCTCTAGAAGTGGCCATTAACAAAACTCTCCAACTTTTGAATACTAGGGTTCATATAAAGTATTAGTAAAAAGCTCTACTTAAATGTTTACATCTTTAAATAGTCTTTATAAATAATTGATGTTTGTTTTTTTCATAGGTGAAAAGATTTTATCTGGGAAAAACTGATGTTGATTTTAAGTTGGCAATGGTCTACTATAATGAATGATAAAAAGCTTTATTTACTGAATTATTATGAGTTAAGTTGTTTAATATGCGAAGAATCTCAACACAACTTGAAGAGCTGTTAAAATATGCCAAATTTCAAGAAATCCTTCATCAGGTCGAAAAACTAGAAAAGGAGGGGCAATTAGCCAACTTATCCTCTGTGGAATGGGCCAAATGTAGTTATTACAAAAGCCGTGCCCTAGAAAGATTATCACACTTCGAAGAGGCCTTACAAGTGGCAATTCAGGCCCGCATGGAACAACCATCACCAGATAATCTTTCCAGCCTTATTTTATTAATAGCACAGCTCTATGTTTTATGGAGACTGAACAGTAGAGTTGAGATACAAATTGCCATTGCAGAAGGCGATAGTATCTTAGAATCCCTGCCTATTAGTGAACATAATGCAGCAACAGAGTGGAGGGCCCTTTACTACAATGTGAAAGGTAACATCTATCTTGCACAAGGTGAGTTGGACTCAGCGATAGAGAATTACGAGCGTAGTCTGAATCTAAGGGAGGCTATAGGCAAGGTCATGGATATCATCGAATCAATAAACAACATTGCTGTAGTTTATTTTAGAAAAGGTATGTTTGACACAACCCTAGAATATGGTAAGCGCTATCTAAAATTAAGTGAGGCTGTTGAAAATTCTAGGTACATTGCATCTTCGTTATTATTCATGGGTAATATTCATTCTGAGAAAGCTGAGTTTGATACAGCTTTAGACTATTACAAGCGTAGTTTAGACTTATATGAAACATTAGACTCTCCAGGCGGTATTGCACATTCGTTAAATAATATCAGCATAATTCATAGATATAAAGGCGAGTTGAATAAGGCAGTAGAGTATAATCAACGTAGTTTAGCACTTAGAGAAAAGCTAAAATACGATCCTGAAACAGCAGAATCACTTTTTAATCTTATAATCTGTTTATTAGACAAACAGGAGCAAGATCAAGCCCAACATTATTTTAATCAACTATTGATACTTCACAAACAAAATCCACATAGAGATATCGAGGTTTTTGTTAAATTGGCTGAAGGGCTAATACTAACGCAAAGCAAACGAATGAAGGACAAAGTAAAGGCCCAGGCTCTACTAAGCGAAATTGCTGATACAGAATGGCGAAGCTTTTCAGCCCTTGCAATGTTTCATCTCTGCGATCTACTCTTAATTGAATTGAAATCATTTGGCGATCGTGAAGTCTTGGTGGAAGCAAAGATCCTGATAGAGAAGATCCATATCTACGCTCGTAACCAACATTTGTTTCCCCACGTTGTCAGTGCTTTACTCCTGCGAGCTAAGCTCGCGACTGTTGAGGGTAACCTGCAACAGGCCCAACAATATCTCAACCAAGCAAGGATGACTGCAGAAGAAAAGAATATGCATTTACTAGTAGAAAAAGTTGATTCTGTACAGAAGAATTTTGAAACAGAGTTTGAGAAATGGCGGGATTTAATACAGCGTAATACTTCGATTCAGGAACGTATAGAATATGCTCGGGTTGAAGAATATCTTAAGGAAGCTCAAAAACTTGTAGGACGTTAAGCTTTCTTTTCTGTTACGATTATATATCAAGAATTTTCTTTATAGTGCGAATGCGGTTCCGCAGGGTCATCTTCTCTGTAATTATTTCTTGAATTTCTTTGGATATCGTATTTCTTGTATCTAGCTCTCGTGGAATCGGTAAAACTAACTCTTTCAGCCTATTTCCTAATGTGGAGATTGTTGATTGAATAAATGTCTTCGCTTTAATTTGATCTTGGACAATATCGGTATTAAGAGACCATAATAACAGGAATTCATCTATAAGATCTTTCTTTACGACTCTTATCTTCTTTAAATGGCTTTGAATTATAATTTGGGTATCATGTTTGGTGATCATAGCAGTTTTCCCAATTAGGAATGTGCCATCACTTACAAGTAAAATATCCCCTGCTTGGATATCTTGTTTTTCTCTATATTGTTCGTAAACTTCTCGTGCTACCTGTTTCTTTGGATCGATATTTATTTCCCAATTTATTAAGTCTGAAGTTCTGACAAATGGTATTTCTCCCGTCCCATAGAACTTAGATCCAATTTCATGGCCACGAGTTAACTGGATCACCCCTTCCTTTTCAAGGTCACGAATCGTCACCAATTGATAGTTTCCCTCTTTTTCTAAGCTTTGTAACCGTTGTGTGATTTCTGGATTATAATATTCAGGTATCAGAATTTGGTTATCAATCTGAGAGCTTGTAAAAATGAATCCTAAATGTGATTGATTGTGAAGACGACCAGCGGTGAATTCTTTGTAGTTATCAAGTATTTTCGGAAAATCATCATTAATTATCTTATTTCCATTAGAATCCAGGAGATAATTTCCTTTCTTATCCATTAAATAGAATGGTTTTCCATTCTTATCATGACCAACGTTTTCCGCGATAGCCATGAAGAAAGAATAATCACCTTGGGGTTTTGTGTTTTCCATAAAGAATAGGGATGTTTTTGTATGGGTATGAGGGAGAAAAGTTAGGTGCGAACAACTGATTAATGCAAGGATTTTCGCATGTTCCTGTAGATAATGTAAGATATATCGATCAGAAGGATTTCCGAATATTCCATCAGGAAGAACAATACCCATACGTCCTCCAGGTCTTAAGAATTCTAGGCACCGCTCAATAAATAGAACTTGTGGGGATTGTTTGTCTAGACTCCTTGTTTCTATCCATGAGTTAGTTGAGTCTTTTTTCCATTTGTGCCCTAAGTGGTAATTTTCTAAAATTTTTTCAGATTTAATTGGAATTTTTGCGCCAAATGGTGGATTGGTACAGACTACATCAAAACTACCTAGAGATATCACCTTTGATGTTTCTGGTTTCCATTTACTAGGGGGATTTAACGAATTTTCGCAAAAAATCACGTTTCCTGTAATACCTAGTATTGCTAGATATAAGCGAGTGATTTTCGCTAAAAATTGATCTTTATCAATTCCAAACAACTGGGTTGATCTGGGATTTTTCTCCTCCTCCATCTTTAACTGATGAGTTAATCCTACAATTAAGAATCCACCTGTTCCACATGCGGGATCAATGAATCGTTCTTTTTGATTCGGCTCAAGGATCTGTATCATTGTTTGAACAACATTCTTTGGTGTAAAGAATTGGCCTTTATTTCCTCTTAATGATGGGCCTAAAAATACTTCAAACGCATCTCCAATTACATCACGAGAAGCTTTAGTAATGCTAAATCTTTCAATACTCCTTACAATTGATGTTAATGAAAGTTCGTCAATAATTAGTTTATCTTGAACATCAAACAATGAATTGTGTTGGTTCTTAAGTTGTTCAAATAGGTTTACTATTCTTTCTAATAAATTACTGTTATCAGGATAATTTAATTGGAAAGTAACTGGTTTTAAGGGAGATCCTTGAATTTCGTCTTTGATTTTACAAAATAAGAGAAATATCAACTGTTCGGCCAGTTTTTCGTCTCTCGTTGTTCCAACGAAATTCCCAGCGAGTAGATTTCGCATATTCTTAAAAATTTGTTTTAAATCCGTAGCTTCTATCAAATCTTTTCTGATGATAGTTGCGTTCACAGATTAGTTCACACCATGTCAGTTTCTTGAACTTTTTTGATATATAACAACTAGTTTTTCATTATAATACAGTTCAGATAAATTTTCTTATAGGCTTCGTTAGGTAAGATTACATATAGTTTCATAAAGATCAATGAATAAAGAATAATTAAAATAATATATTTCAAAAGGCCTACCAATTTACCATCAACATGTATAAAATTCTCGTCCAGATATCTCATTCCCAACTAGCGAGAAACAGAAAGTGTAAGACTTGGATTCAGTCATACTGGTAATAAAACTGAAGCTTATTAATTATAAACAATAATAGTTGGTCATAATTAATGCGTCCTGAAATGTTTACTTATCCTGTTGAAGTGACTAAACATGAGGATAGTGAGTGGCCTTTCAGGGAGGACTATAGTCGAATTGAAATCTTGCAGTGTCTTAATTCTTTTTTTGGCCATTCTACATTGCATGAAAACCTATTTGAATTTTACAAAGTTAATCGACCTGGTTTTGGAATAGATCGGGCTATTACAGTTTTATCTAATCCAAAAAATGAATACTATACTATTAGGATTTCCTCAAAACCAGAAATTTCTTCTTCCAAAGAAGTTTTTAATCCAGCAGAATACAGTAAAGAAAGGATCCAATTGCTTTACATGGCTTTACGAGAACACTATCCAGCCACCTATTTTCTAAACACTAAACACTTACTTATAATACTTCAACGTTTTGTCTTCTATCCTGTATGTCAATTTGTGAATCTCCATGAGATGATTGGTCTATTAGAGATAATATGGTATGCTTCTAAGGCTCAGATTCTGTTAGACTACAACCAAAATCATTGGTTAGTTTCAGACAGGGGACATCTCTTTTATGTTGATAGCGATTTTATGGGTCACCCTTTACCTGATCGCCACACAGCTTTTTCTGAAAATTTCAACCAAGCAATGGTATTCATTAATCCTGATAATTGTAATATTTTAGCCCAAGTTCTACCTATATTCGCTACTCGTGGTGGAGATTATTCTCAATTTTTGGAAGAATTCTTCATGATTTTAAAGAATTATCTTGAGAGTTGGAAATCGGTAGAAGAAGTCTCACCTCGCATTCGACGTAAAATTAAATGTTTAACTAATATTGTTAATGATTTTTGGGTGAGTTAAAACCGATTGGTGGGTGTATGTCAAACCATTTCCTTATAACAGGGAAACCTGGGGTTGGAAAGACAACAATTATCAAAAAAATTGTTGTAGAACTCAGAATGGCTAAACCTAATTGGGATATTTCCGGGTTTTATACTAATGAAATCCGACAAAATGGGTTACGAATTGGATTCGATATTTATACGTTTGATGGGCAACAAGGTATCCTTGCGAGATCCAATGATCCTCAATTTGGATCTAAATTTCGTGTTGGGAGATATTCTGTAAATATAACCGATTTAGAGAATCTGGTTGTGCCACTCCTTTACAATCCCTCAGACTTACTAGTCATCGATGAATTAGGAAAAATGGAGATGTTCTCTTCTAAATTCCGAAAAGCAGTTCTTTTTGCTTTTAATAATCAACCACGAGTATTAGCTACTATTCCTCACTACAAAAATTCTTTTCTTATTGCTATCAGGAACCGACCTGACATTCATATATGGGAATTGACACGTTTAAACCGTAGACAAATACTACAGGGAATTAACCAGGAGCTTCTAGAATCCCCAAGCGCCTAGAATTAAGATTGTACAGTAGATAATCGATATTCTATACGTTGTACTAAATCTGTGTTGTTCCAAGGTTTTATGATGTAATCTACTGCCCCACATTCATATCCTCGTTTGACATCATCAGGAAATGTAAGAGCAGACAATATAATTACAGGTATATGTTGAAAGCGCTTATTACTCTTTATTTCATGACAGAATGTAAATCCATCAGCCCCAGGCATCTTAATATCTAATAAAATTAAATCGGGGAGTGGGGTTCCTGATTCCAAGATTTTAATGGCGTCATGAGCGTTGTACGCTTTTTTAATTTCGTGATTTTCCCTTGTTAGGATTAATTCTAGGAGTTCAACTGCATCTCTCTCATCATCAACAATGAGAATGCGGGAAACTGGTTTTTTCAATAATTTGTTTTCTTTATTGTTAGTTTCCAACAGCTTTCCTTCCTAGTTTTTTGGTATCATCTTCTAGGGATATTTTTTGATAACTTGTTTGTATTACGTTTGAATACCCAAGCACTTTATTTCTAAAGTTCGATGATATAAATGCTATTTTATAGCTCTTTAATAACTAATATTAGTATTTCTTTTATCTTTGATGACCTACTGAGAAGCTTATGTATTGCTTTAAATATATAAGGGTTCCGATAACTGATTATAATTTGTTTTCGATTATCAAGATAATTTTATTTAATGAATGATCTTCATTTATGTTCTAATCAACCTTAAATTCATCCAGTTTCTCTATCGAAGGGTGGAGATTTTCTTGGATCAAAAATTTTCAAGAGACCTAAATTATCTTTCCATTTCAATGTAAAAAATAGAGTGTGACAGGATTAACTTGAGATCTAAATTAAGGTGTAAAACAGCAGCCAACTATAGATATATTATTCCAGTTTCAGTAAAACCAAAACTTCGGATAAAGTTATAGCTTATTTTGTTTTCGTGATACACTTCACAAACTAACTCCATGACATCGTTCCTAGCAAAATATTTTGCAGCTCTAGCTGCTAATAAGAAGGCTATACGTTTCCGACGATATCGAGGATCGACCCCAATTCCAGCTATTACACCTTGATTCCCTATTTGGTTTCCTTGTTTTATCAGGG
>JBHLPQ010000335.1:0-2575 GCA_048939265.1 Promethearchaeota archaeon | reverse complement strand
ATCGGATCTCTTAATGCTTTTTTAGGGATTTGTCCTTGAAACATACCAATTTCTTCACCATAATAGATAAAAGGAGTACCTCGAACTGTTAGGAGAAGAAGAAACAATAGTTTTACTTTTTTTTCACTATTTCCAATTCGGGAAATCATTCTAGGTTTGTCATGATTAGAAAAAACATAACAAGGCCAATAAGGATTGGGCAACATGGTTTCTGATTCGGTTATTACAATGAAAAAATTCTTCGCTGAAAATGATTGATGACTGAATTTAAAATTAAAAACGAGGTTTAATCCATCATTATTTTCTCCGTATAAGGGCCGAAATATTTTTGGCCCTCCTCCCTGAAGGGGCTCTCCTACAATCATTCGATCAGGAGTATAAGAGTCAATAAGATTTCGAATACGGGTACATATATCGATTGTTTCTGGGAGAAATCTCGTGTACTTTGGATTCTGGAAAAAAGAAGCCGTTGAATCAGCTGAAGGTAAAAGCCGCCAGCTTCGAGGATTATCCCGAAACTCTTTGTCCTCAAAAAGACCGTAGATTATATCCAGTCGAAAACCATCTACTCCCTTGTTTAACCAGTATTGGATAGTTCCAAGCATTTCTTCTTGAACATCATCATTATGCCAGTTAAGATCAGGTTGACACGGCAAAAATTGGTGTAAATAGTATTCTTGTGTATATTCATCCCATTCCCAAGCACTTCCTCCAATAATAGCCTTCCAATTATTCGGAGGTTTGGATTGATTTTTTCCGCTTCCTTTCCTCCAAACATACCAATCCCGTTTGGGATTTATCCTACTTGAGCGCGATTCGAGGAACCAGGGGTGTTCATCCGATGTGTGGTTCAACACCATGTCTAAAATGATTTTAATTTCAAGGGAATGAGCTTTTTCTAATAATTCGTCAAAATCTTCCATGGTTCCATATTCAGGATTGATTTCTCGAAAATCACTGATATCATAACCAAAATCCTTTTGTGGAGAAGAAAAAAAAGGTGAAAACCATATCGCATCAATCCCAAGTTCCTGTAAATACTCTAATTGGTCAATGATGCCCCTAAGGTCTCCAATTCCATTATTAGAACTGTCAGCAAAGGAGCGTGGATAGATCTGATAAAAGACAGCTTTTTGCCACCATTCTAGTTCCACTATTCACCCTCTTCATTAATGGTTTATTCAATAAACTTCTCTTAAAGAAAGTCTGGTCCAGTTTTCTTTGTTAATTGCCGTACTTTCTTCATTATAAAAGGACGTTTAATCCTCACTTGCAATTGATGCATCCTTTTCCCAGCAATACCCAACATCAGCATATACGATTGGAATACTTTGCTAAGATCATCAATAGACCGTGGGCTTAGTTCCATTGTTACCGTTCCTGAAAAATTTATGTTTTTCAAGAATTGTTTAACAGGAGTAATTGGCATATCCCCCTCTGTTAGTAATGGAAAATGGGTATCTTCTTCTCGAGTTCCTCCTGAAATGTGAATATAACCTGTTGGTGCCCGAAGGAAGTCTAAACAGAATTCAGGAAGGTCTAGAAACGTTTGGCCGTGAGTAATCCAAGAATGCGGAATATCAAAACACATGCCAATGTGTTGATTGACATTTGCTTGGGTTGTTTCAATAAACTCTTTGAAATCATTCCATGATTGGTATGGCATATTCTCAAGCAAAGGGAGAGGTAACTTCTCTAATCTGTCATAAAATGTTTCCCATGAACCACTTGCATCCGTTGGAGGATGAACGACAACTCCAATGATGTTTAAATCCTGTTGAGTGGTAAGAATGTTATTTACAAACTGGTCCACTACCTGATTGTTTGTAGATAGATCAGTACCGTAATCCTCCATGTATGGAGCATGGATCACTGTTTGAGGAGCCTCTAATACTTGAATTACGTTCTTAATATCGTCAAAAACAGTTTGATCAAATTCTATATGTTGTAATCGGATAGCAGAGGCAATTTTCATCCAATCTGAGGGACGAATGTTTTTAACTTGCTGTATTGTTAATCCTGTGGTAAATGTCATAGTATCAACCATTAGTTTAGAACTGTTACCAGGGGGCATTTTCTGGGAATTGTGGGTTCCAATCCTCTGGAATCGTACCAGTGGCATAGATAGTCATGTCCAAATTTTCAAAAAATCGGTCTTTAGCTTCTTGAATGTCATTTGGAGAGATTTGAAAAATTGCTTCTTGAAATTTCTTCGTTGTAAACCATTCGCGAAACTTAACGTACTTTTGGAGAAGATCGATGCCATAGCTGGCAGGATCCTCGATCTCAGAGATATGAGATCCCCACAATTCTTCCTTTAAAGCGTTAGTTATTTCTGGGGTAATCTTGAGTTCATGAATATCGATCAGTAATTCTATTATCCTTTTAAAGACTTCCTTAGTCTTATTTGGAGGATTAACAAAAAAAATTGTACTAGCAGAGAGATCAAAAAGTGGTTCAAATCCATATCGACACATTCCTGCCAGTCCTTTACTTGTTATTTCTCGATATAATAAAGAAGTGCGGGAATTACCAATGTAAGTGTTTAATAAAAGTAAGGGGAAGAAATAAGCAG
>JBHLPQ010000180.1:0-7687 GCA_048939265.1 Promethearchaeota archaeon | reverse complement strand
GTTGAAAAACACCAAAATACTGGTTCTGTAGGCCTACTTTATAGTGGAGGATTAGATTCGTCAATAATTGCAAAAATTTTGCTATCAATCATGGAACCAACTTCAATTGTTCTTATTTCAGTAGGTTTAAGCGATTGTTATGATTTTAAGACGGCTAGTTTGGGATCTAGAGAGTTAGGAATAGATTTACACAAATATATCCTCACAGAAGAGAAAGTTATGAAAGCAATATGGCGTTTAAAACAACTGAATATCATTCACCACCCTGTGGCTCTTTCAATTGCGATTCCGATATTCTTAGGAATGCAAAATTTAGCTACTGACTTCAATACAAAAACCATTTTCCTTGGCCAGGGAGCTGATGAACTCTTTGGGGGTTATCAGAAATACATCGAGATCTATAGAAGTAAAGGAGGTGTGGCTACTGAAAAAACGATGATTGATGACTTGCATTCCTTACAAAATGATCAGATTCTTAGAGAACGAAAAATAGCTCAACAATTTGGATTAAACATAATATATCCTTATCTAGATTCAGACATAATTAAACGGGCAAAAATGTATCCTATTACAACACACATTGAACAAACTCCCGAGGGAGAGCTCATTAGGAAGGCTTTGCTACGAAAAATAGCCCGAAAAATAGGTTTGCCCAGAGAAATTACTGAACAACCAAAAAAAGCTATTCAATATGGATCTGGAACTGTTAAATTGTTAAGATCAATCTCAAAAGCAAATAACTGCCAGAATATTTCAGAATGGTTTCAAAATTACTTTCGACCAGATGAATTTTAAGAAGTTGTAAACTTAATTTTTTTATAACTCCTATTAATCTTTTCCTCGTGGTAATACTGTAACTAATCCGTTTGGCTCTATTTGTACAATCAAATTAGTAATTGGATTTATAACCTTATATGATCCTTTTAGTAGATTAGTCAAACAATCTGAAATTTCTAGTTCCGTATAACGAATTGAAAAATGAACAGGAATCAATACTTTTAAATCAGATAATTTTCCCGATTCTTCTATTAATGATTTAATATCTGAGTGTGAATCAAGATGATATCCCTCCTCTTGTGTAAGATAGGTTGCTTCATGAATTAGGATTTGACAATCAGAAAAAAAATTAAAGAGATCAGAATCCACGTGGGTGTCGCCAGAATAACATAAAATGGTTGTATTTTCATAGAAAATGTCGGACCGAGATATTTTTTGAGAACCTATTTTTAGGTTTCCTTTACTTTTCTCTATCTGTTTCAAGGTCTTATTGAAAGGAATCCCTAACTTTTTTGCTTTTTCAACGTTTAATTTTGTTACTTTAAATTCTAATTTATAGGAAAAGGATCCAAATGTAAAATGATTATTCTTTTGTGCTAATAAGGAATACCCTGAATCAAGGGAAATTTCTTCACCATCATTAATAACCCTAATTTGAACAACAGCTCTTACAGATTCTCCTACTTCTATTGTAAGTAGACGATAAAAAAATTCATCATCTGGTAAAATCATATCTTCGGTGGAATTGGAGAATACCTTCATCATACGCATCTGAAAAGGAATGGTGGAATTTTTAGGAATAATGACAACTAAAGGTTCCGTTGTCCTTTTTTCTTTTTCTAACAACATTATACGATGAATTATATGGGCTAATCCTCCCCAATGATCAAAATGAAGATGAGATAAAATTATATGAGAAATTTTTCCGAATGTTGGTTTTCCTAAAGCTATAAGTCGAGGATAAGCCGATAGGTTAGGTACTTCCATCCAAGATTGTTGAAATTTGTGAAAAGCTTGCACAATTTCCGAAGGGCATTCAAATAAAAAACGATTATCAACGAGGAATGAGACCGTTGCGATTTCGGCTGTTGGTACTGTACCTCTTGAACCAATCAGACCGATAATCATTCATATCTACTCTAAGGACAACTTCTCAGTAGAAGGACAACAAAATGTAATTATTTATTATTTGGACACACTAATAAAAAAATTATCGTGTTCTTCGACGTTCTTTGCGTTTTCTTTTTCTCAAACGTTTCTTTTTCCATTTCTTACGCATGCTGTGTCACTCACTTGATTATTGAATCCTGTACAGAATTTCTTCAAGCCAAGCTTTGAATTTTCCCTTCGGGGTCGCCCCAGTACGTTGATGAAGTTTTTTGCCAGCGTTAAATACCATGAATGTAGGAACAGAGAAAATTTTATATCTCGTTGCCGTCTTTGGATTGTGATCAGTATTGATTTTTATAAAAAGAACCCGATTCACAAATTCATGGCTTAATTCTTCATAGATGGGACCCATAACAACACAAGGTTTACACCAAGAATCAGCAGAAAAATCTACTAGAACTGGTATAGGAGACATTTGAATGATTTCATCAATATTCGCATCATTTACATTCGTGACACCATCACGATTAACCTTATCGAAGAATGATGCCCTTTTTTGCAAAGACGATGCTTTCTTTCTAAGGATTTCTTGGAGTTCAGGATCAGAATCGGTCATATATAAATTTCATTCTCCTAATGTGTCACAAACGGCCCAAATTAATTGGGTCACTTCAATTTATCCGAAAGGAGGAAGCCTTAAAAATATTTCATCATCCTAAAATTAAGAAGTAGTCTTCTCATAATGTTCGCAAGAAAGAGCAAAAATTCAGTTTCAGTTGCCTAAGTAAAAACTTTGATAAAGGGAAGATAATGTTGTAAAACAATAATTATAATATTGAAAATGTCTGATGATTTGTGCTGAGCTGTATACTGAATAATAGCTATCAAGACGGTTCCATTTTTAAATATCATCTCCTAAACTGTATGAATCTTTCTGAAAATTTTTAAAAATAGAGAAATTATCATTATAAATCTCAATATAAACATAGATGAAAACATGACAACTTAAAGAAGTTAAAATACTGTTAAATTGTGTTTCATTAGCGGAGGAATCCTCATTACCAAAATATTAATTGGAATACCGGTATATAATGAACAGGCATACCTCGCTGAATGTATCAGTTCTCTTTATGAGTTTTTAGACAATGAATGCCAAGATTATGAGATATCTGTATTGTTAGTTGATGATGGGAGTAGTGATCAATCCCAAGAAATTTATGAAAAATCTTTAGCTGAAAAATATCCTTTTGCCTTTACTCGTCACAGTAATGAGCCTCTTGGCTATGGTAGGACAATATTAACTTTATTTCAAAAAGCAAAGGATAATTTCGATATTTTGATCACTTTCGATGCTGATCTTCAACATGCACCTTTCAGTATTAAGGAGATCCTTGAGTATTTTGATCGTAATCCTCAGATTGACCTAGTTTCAACAAGTCGATATCTTTCGTATCGTTTTTGGCAACAGAACACAAAAGTTCCAATCGATCGGTACATAACCAATATGCAAGTAACAAGGACAATTAATAGATGCTTGAATCTTAATCTTACTGATAGTTTTTGTGGATTAAAAGGATATAAGACCAAGATACTCCCGACATATCTTAATGAAACAGGTTATGCTTTTCCTCTTGTTTTTTGGGATTTTGTTTTTCAGAACAAGCTTATTATAAAGGAAATTGAAACACCAATAATATATAGACTAGACCGTCGTACAAGGGGTGAATGGAAACAAAGAATGAAAGAATATTACTTGAAACTTGAGATACTTGTTTCTTCAAAAGAGTTAAAACATATTGTTCAACAAGATTATCAACAAGCAAAGAAACGAATGGAAAATCTGATAAATTATTTTCTGAGCTCTCCATTACTTACTTATCATGATTTCATGAAGAAATTAGATAAAAAAGCCGCTGGTGGGATTTTCCTATAGGATTCATCAGAATCTTATATCTTGAACCCACGACCAACAGATTTTTCGGACTTTTCGCTCAAAAGATTTAATCTTACGAGTCTGTCGCTCTACCAACTAAGCCACAGCGGCTAATTTATGCAATTAAAATAATTAAAAGTCAATTTAAATAAATTAGTAGTAATAATCTTTCTACCTTCCGCTGAAGTGGAACATAGTATATTAAAGAGTTTGAAAATTAATATATAGAGAGAATCAATAAACCCTTTGAAGTTTCATCGAGAAGGTTAAAAACTCCATTCAAAAAAGTCTAAAATTGAATTTAAGCAGAAATAAGGGTATCTTTCTATTTACACACTTGCGATTTTTGCTTAATTTTGATTTAAGTCGATCATTTCAAAGAAGGAATATTAAATGGCTGCGATTGAAGTAGGCCGGGTTATTGTAAAGACTGCTGGTCGCGAAGCGCTGTTGAAAGCCGTTATTGTAGATCTTGTTGACAATAATTTTGCTCTAATATCTGGAGCAGGAATTTCTCCAGTGAAAAGGCGGCGGTGTAATATCAAACATCTTCGTCCCTTAGATTTCAGTGTTCCTATTAAGCGTGGAGCAAAAGATGAAGACATTGCTAAGGCAATTGATAAAGCAAATATCGTGAAGGAGATAAAAACTCCATTAAAGATAACCCTTTGATGGATCGAATTGATGGTTGTGTTGAATAGGTGAGGGTGGTATGTTACAAGATAATCATAAAGTTTATGAAAAGGTTCTAAATTATTTTACCAATCCTAAGGTAGGAAAATCTCCGCAAGACAGAAACGTCCCAGATCTTTTAAAATTGGGGATAATCAACATTGACAAACCAGCAAATCCTACCTCACATGAAGTTACAGCATGGGTTAAGCGTATTTTAGGGATAAATAAGGCTGGACATGGGGGGACATTAGATCCTGCAGTTACAGGATCATTACCAATCGCACTAGGTAACGCAACCCGTGCGTTACAAGTTCTTCTACTAGCAGGGAAAGAATACATATGTATTATGAAATCTCATGGCCCTGTCTTTAATGAAAAGCTCCTTTCTGTTCTTGAGAATTTTCGAGGGAAGATCTATCAAACTCCTCCTCTACGTAGCAATGTTAAACGAAGACTTCGTGTGAGGAAAATCTATGATTTACGGTTACTAGAGCACTATAACACCCAGTTCTCATTACTTCATATCGAATGTGAGGCTGGAACTTATGTTCGTAAATTAATTCATGATATAGGGCTATTGTTAGGTACAGGAGCCCATATGCTAGAACTACGTCGCATTAGAACTGGCCCCTTCTCTGAATCATCGTGTGTAACGCTTCAAGATCTATCTGATGCTTGGTATTATTATAAAATAGAGGGTGATGAGACCTTCATTAGGAAAATAATTCAACCAGTTGAAATCATTTGCCAAAACCTTCCAAAGTTATTCATACGTGATTCTGCTGTTGATGCGATATGTCATGGGGCAGCATTGACCATTCCAGGTGTTGTACAAGTTTCTGAAGGGATTGAAAAAGATTCATTAGCAGCAATATTTACAATGAAGGGAGAACTCGTTGCTTTTGCCCAGGGGGCATTATCAACAAAAGAAATCTTAAATCAATCAAATGGTATTTGTGCTTTTACAAATACAGTTTTTATGGAGAAAAAGACGTATCCCTCTATGTGGAAACAGTCTACCTAATGAACCATCAGTGATATTAAGTTTCACATTAAGCCAGATCTTGTTAGTAATTACACTCGCCGACCACGACGTCCTCCACGAGCCCTGGTACTGTCGTGGGGGATAGGTGTAACTTCTTCAATTCTTGTTATCTGTAATCCTGAACGTGCAATCGCTCGTATCGCAGCTTGAGCACCTGGCCCCGGATTACGAGCACCAGAGCCTCCAGGCGCACGAACCCTTACAACAATCTTTTGAATCCCTCTTTCCTTTGCAATTCGTGCGATTGCGTGTCCAACTTTCATTGCAGCATAAGGGGACGATTGATTACGATCAGCTCTAACAACCTGACCCCCTGAAGACTTCGCAATTGTTTCAGCTCCAGTCATATCAGTGAGAGTAATTATTGTGTTATTGTATGAGCTCAGTATATGAGCAACAGCCATCATTGGCGCTTGACTTCTTTTAGACATGTTCTTCACATTATAAAGGCTTGTTAATCTTCTGGGGGGTCACGTGCAGGAGCACTAGGGGAGCTAGATGGGGGTAAAGTTAAAGCAGGGTGAGTAGAATCATTATAAGGGGAACTAGGGGCAAATTGAATAGATTCTTCTTCTCCACGAGAAACGTGGTAACTAGGTGAGGTCACTTTCTTTCCTTGAATCGCAATATGTCCATGGGTAATCATTTGTCGAGCTTGCCAAGGTGTTTTTGCTAATCCCAATTCATGCACTATTGATTGGAGTCTTCTTTTAAGAAACTGTTCTATCGAGAGGGATAAGATCTCATCAGTCAAACCGTCCTCAGTAGGCATAACTCCCATCTGATAAAGTTTCTTCACTAAAATAAGGCGTTCATTTTCTCGTTGTTGTTCAGGAAGTGCCAACGACGCCCGCGCTCTAGCTCGGAATTTTCGGAGAACAGTTTGAGCTTTCCAAATCTCTTTTTTATTTCGGAGCCCAAAATTTCCTAAGTAATTCATTTCTTCCTCAATACGGGATTTATTAAAGGGATGTCGAGGCCCTTCAAGTTTTTTGCGTAATCTACGAGGGTCACCCATTTATTAAACCTCATTTCTTGGCAAGTTTCTTTTTTGACACACCAATGGTTGCTCCACCACGACCAGATGTTTTTGTACGTTGGCCCCGAACAGGAAGACCAAGATAATGACGAATTCCCCTATATGAACGAGTTTTCTTTTCTCGTTCAACATCAATCCGAAGGGTGTCAATTAAATCATTGCTGATAATGTGGATATCTTCACCTGTTACAAGATCTTTTTGGCGATTGAGCATCCAGGAAGGTATCCCAAATGCTGAACAGTTAGTTAAAATATCCTCAATTAATTGTATTTCTTCGTCAGTTAAAAACCCACATCGCATATCAGGATCTAAATCGGCTTTTTCGCAAATCTGAGACGCTAGTCGGTGTCCAACCCCTTTAATTTGGGCAAGGGCAAAGCCCACCAACCAATCACCACGACAGTCTGCGCCAGCAATCCTTAATTGATGATTGTAATCCATACTGAGTTCCTACTTAGGTGTGTCATTTAAATGTCTAAAGATAATAATTTCTAGGAGTATATACTTTCTACTCTTGTATTAAAGGAGTTCCGTAAGAATATATTATCTTTTGTAGTAAGGATTCTTAAACAATACCCTCCTGTATAAAGGTGTAGAAGTACAATATAGTGATAAAATCAAACGCCGAGGGAGAGATTTGAACTCTCGAGCTCAGAGAGCACATGCTACCTAGAGAAGCGAAAAGACTTTTTTCGTCATGGTTTCCAGGCATGCTTCCTACCGGACTAGAATACCTCGGCTTGAATTATTTGTTTTTTATTGATGAATGTATGTTGATTCCTTCTCAAACTATTATAATGGCATGGTGACCCATTTCTCTTTCAATATTTATGTTTTCTTTTCTAAGCTTTCTAGAATCAATCGAGTTGTGTTATCTTTGAGAGAAATGAAAATCAGTGATTAATAATTTGATTATGCAACTCTATCATTATCATAAACAGTTTCTTCTTACTCAAGGTGAAATCTAAGACAATTCAAATCTTTATACGTATCTAAATCCAGGATTCTTAGATATAGGTAAAAAAAATAATGTTACCAAAAAATAGAAAAGACATATTTTAGAAATAATTTTTAACTCAGGGATGTTTCTTAGAATTCACTAGACTT
>JBHLPQ010000179.1:6108-7691 GCA_048939265.1 Promethearchaeota archaeon | reverse complement strand
AAAATCAATAATAAAACCTTTAGTAAGAGACCCTCAACAGGTAATTTTAGACAGATATCGTTCTAAAATAATTGTTATTGGAGCTTCAACAGGTGGCCCTCGAGCAATATCAATGATACTCTCTATGTTGCCCAACAAGTTTCCTCCAATTCTTGTTATTCAACACATGCCAATAGGTATGGTAGAACCATGGGTAACTAGATTAAGGAAGATGTATTCTGATTTGAATATTCAAGTAGCAAAAACTGGAATATTATTAAGACCTAATCACATTTATATCGCTCCAGCAGGAAAACATTGTCTTATTAATAGAAATAAAAGAATAAAACTGGACGTAGGTGAAAAAGTAAATTATGTTATTCCTGCTGCTGATGTTACTTTTGAATCTGTTGCTGATACTTATGGTGAGGACTCTCTCGGAATCATTCTTACAGGAATGGGTCAAGATGGCGTTAGAGGAGCAAGAATTATTAAAAAGCTTGGTGGGAAAATTATTGCTGAAGATGAATCAACTTGTATTATTCCCTCAATGCCAAAAGCTGTAATTGAAGCCAATCTTGCAGATAGAATATCACCTTTGCATAAGATTCCTACTTCAATCCGAGGATTAGGGTGGATTTAAGAAAGGGAGAAGGTCTTTTCCATTTAATTTTTACTCTGATATATTCTATTGTGGGCATCTACAACCTTGAATTTATCTTTAACTTCAGTAGGGAGTAGTTCACACTTCCCAAGCACTAAATATCCATGGGTTTTTAGAACAGAATGAAATCGTTGGAAAAGTGAAATGCTTTGAGGTTTAGAAAAGTAAATCAATACATTTCTACACAGAATTAGATCGAAGTCATTAGCTGGAGGAGAGGTTCGAAGATCATGCCTTTTGAAGGTCACAGAGTTTTTAATTTGAGGAGATAATTCATAATCATTATTTTTGGATAGTTGGAAATAAGTGGAAATTTCTAATGGATTCATTTCATCAAGGTACTCTTTAGAGTACCTTCCTTCTCTTGCTTCTGTTAAAAAATCCTGGGAGATATCCGTTGCCAGAATATGAATGTTATTTTCTTTAGCAAGTTTTCTACTGATTTTATTTATCATAATAGCAATACTATAAGGTTCTGGGCCTATTGCACAGCCCGCACTCCAAATACGAACCTGATCAAAACTTGTTAAGAGAATGGGTAAAATTTTCTCTCCCAGAACCTCAAAAAGTTCCTTATCGCGAAAGAATCGTGTAACATTAACAGATAAACAATCTACAAGTGAAGAAAGTTCATTTAGGTTATTCTCTAAAAATTTCAAATATGAAGAGTAGGTAGGTGTCTTAGCCTTCCTCATCCTAATATGCAGCCGTCTAAGAAAGTATTTTTCCTTATAAGCTTGATAATTTATTTTTCTCTTTGAGAGGAAATCCATTACCGATGGTAAATTTTGGAGATCTGAGGGTTCATCTACCTTCAGGAATTCTTGGATCTTTTTTAAATTAATTTTTTTCTTTTTTTTTCTCTTTTGATTGTTTGTGGAAAGTTGAATATATTCTTTTATACTCTTATTTTGCTTCTTAGATGAGTATTTATGAAAAT
>JBHLPQ010000179.1:0-6098 GCA_048939265.1 Promethearchaeota archaeon | reverse complement strand
ACTTAGTAAAAGAATCTTGATTGTTTTCTACAAAATCTAAAAGCTCTAAATAATTCTTGAAACCCAACTTTTGTTTAGCTATCAGTAATTTTTCCTTAAGATCTCCCTCTTCCGTGGGTAACTCAAAAATCTTTTTCTGACGTATGAAACTGATTAGTTTTTCTAGTCCCTTCTCTGACTCCAAAGAGATTTGAAACTTACTGAGATCATTTAGCATTTTATCATTCTTTCCATTTCACCAATGGATGGCGGGGGATTCGAGAATTACAATTTGTTGCTTACTTTGAGTCTTCCAGGACTCTTCGCAGCCATTATATCAAATTTTCTTCACCGAATAGTGATCTCATAAAATCTTCAAATGTTTCGAGATGGGGGACAATTGCTAAATCTACAGCAATATTTCTCTCGGAAGTGAAGACGTCACATTCAATAAATAATACAGAATTGACATTTTGACGAATATCATTCAACTCATGTTCACCACAAGAGATCAAGGTGCCTATTCGTAGCTTGGGAGGTGATGGAAATGAGTTTGCTTTAAGGAAGTAATTTAGGGCTTCAATATACTTCAATGAGAGGATAGAGCCAGTTTCTTTTATTAAAGATCGGAATAAAGGATTTAGTTCCCTAATATTATGAATTTCATCTGTAGGCTGCGAAGTCATGAGATCGATGATTTTTTTAACGCTCTCCCAATCAAAAAAGACTAAAATAGTGTATAATAGACCACTAACAGTGGTAGACGAAATGATAGCCAATTCTTGATCGATTGGCATACCAATAATTCCAGGAATGTCTTGTAGTTGTTGGAGAGCAACCTTGGGAATACTCATGTAAGTTGATCGATTTAAAAATTGAGTCAAAGCAATCGCTGCATGTCCAGCACCAATATTTCCAACCTCTTGGAGGGCATCGAGGTGAAAATCAGATAATTTATCCATTTGAAAATCTGAATCATGCAAGGACTTTAGCCTCCAGAAAATTCATTGGATCAATAATTAAGACCACCTTTCCTCCTTCTAACACAGTTGCGCTTGAAAAGGCGCCTATCTGGCTAAGGAAGTTCTGAATAGGTTTCATAACTACTTCACGTTCTCCTAATAGCTCGTTTACTAGAAATCCTAAGCTACGATTCCCTTTTCTCCATAAAACGACAATTTCTTTCTGTACATCCTTTTGACTTAGGTCGAAGTCAGAATCAATCTGGGATGAGTGGAACTTCAGGCGTTCACGCAAATCAATGATAGGAACTGTTGCATTATCAACAATAATAGATTTTGAGGTAGTTTCTGAATCAGTAAGAATTTTATGAACTGGAACAGAAAGAATTTGTTCAATGTTGGCCATTGGTAGCGCAAATTGATGGTTTTTAACCGATAGCATCAAAACTTTTGTAATAGCGACTGATAATGGTATAACAAGTCGAAAGGAGGTAAATTTTCCTGGTTCCGAATCAACTTCAATATTTCCACCTATTGATTCCATAGTTGCTTTCACAACGCTAAGCCCAACCCCACGACCAGAAAGTTCAGTAGTTTCTTCAGCAGTAGAAAAATTACTGTCAAATAATAGCGAAAGTAGATCGTTTTTGGTAAGTACAGTGCCAGGAATAATCAATCCTTTACTTTCTGCCTTTTCACGGATTTTCTCATAATCTATTCCACATCCGTTATCCCTCACTTCGATTATAATATCTGAGCGTTCATGTGTCACAGTAAGCTTTATCATTCCCATTGGATCTTTGTTCTTCTTGACTCTTTCATCAGGTGCTTCTATCCCATGACTGAGCGCGTTTCTAAGCAAATGATTAAGGGGATCAACTAATTTTTCAATGACAGATCGGTCAACTCCAATATTCCTACCAGTAATTATGAAGTCGACATGTTTTCCTTCTTTTTGACTTAAATCACGAATCATCCGTGGAAATCGTGTGAGAATTGTTTCTAGTGGTACCATTCTCATTCTTATAACAAGGTCTTGGATATTGGCAATTGTTCGTTCAAAATTAGACAGATTTTCCTTAAATGACCTAGAATATGCTTGTTGTTCCCCAATCTCCCTGATAAATTGACCTGAAACTACTAGATCACCTAGTAACCTGATAATATGATCTAAATCTTCAAGATTAACCCTGACTGTTAATGCTTCTTGAGTTTCCTCCGTTTTTCCATATTTTTCAGTAGTAGTGACTGATTCTAAGATCCGTGATACGTTGACTGAAACAACATCAGGTGCTTCTTCTACAATTTGATTAATGACTTCCTCATCCTCTTGGGTAGTTATTTCGATTATTAATTCTTTGAATAAAGCTCCTGCTTCGATCTCTTCAAGCGGAGGATTGGTATTATTCACATTTGCTTTTTCCTGGAGCTTTTTGATAAGGACTAGGCTTCTAGCGCTGACTACCTTGCAATCTGGGCTGTAAAGAACTCTAATTTGGAGTTTACTCCCCAAATTTATCATAAACTCATCAATTGAAGCCATTTGTTGGGTTAATTCATCAAATTGGAGAGCTTCGGGGGTTTCTCCTCCTTTTAACGATTTACTAAATCGCTCTAATTCATCGACGTAAGTAAATAATAATTTTAATACATGTGAAATGTTCGTTTCTTCGATATCAGTGACAAGATTTTCCATACTGTGTGTAAGGGAACTAATCTTCGGATATCCTGATAAAGAGAAAAGACCCTTTAGATTATGGAGCACTCTAAGAATAACCTCATAAGCTTCCTTCTTAGTTGGATCCTTTTCAAGGATCAACAATCCTGAATTCAATTCCTCGATTCTCTCAGTTAATTCGAGAATCATTACTTTCTTGAATTCTTCTGATTCAAACTCGCTCATTGTATCACGACCTTACTCAGAAAATATCTCGGCTATATATAACTGGGAAGATCCCAGAAAGTTTAATTCAACGCTCCTTCAATAGCTTGAACCAACTGGTCAACTTTGAAAGGTTTGATAACAAAATCCTTAGCACCAATTTTCAAAGCTTGTCGTACAAGTGGTTCATGTCCTAACGCGGTCACAATTACGATTCTTGCCTCTGGATCCATCTCCATGATTTCTTTGACAGCCATTAACCCATTCATCTTAGGCATAACTACATCCATCGTTACAACGTTGGGCATAAACTGCTTGTAATGGTCAATTGCTTCAATGCCTGTTTCTGCTTCTGCGACTACTGTATGACCGTGTTTTTTCAGTATTTTCCGAATCATCAACCGTAGATATTTTGAGTCATCTACAATCAATACTTTTGCCATAGTTATTCATTCCTTTTCTTTTAATTCATTTTCTACTTCTTTTAGCAGGTTTTTGACATCTTTTTTTGATATACTTTCTTTGAGAAACTTATTTTCAATAATATATATTGAAGATGAAATGTTTTCATAAGAGAACATATACTGACAAGTTCTCTTCTCCCCCAAGAATATGTCTACTTCCTCACAAGGAGTTAACTCTTCTTTGAATTTTGTTACTACCCCTTCAATATCAGTAGCGGGAATTAAGAATGATAGATCCCCTATTTCCAATAAAAAGAGAAAGATGTTTCGTTGAAATTCAGTTTGGTTCTGAGACTTGAAAATTAACGTTGATAAGTCAATGATTGGATATGTGACTTCATCTATTATAGCTGTCCCAATAATCGGATAAAATTTGCTATCAATTTTTTTCCACTCTACTGAACTAAAAACTTTTCTAACGTGTGTAACATCAACTGAAACAACATATTCTTGGATTTTGAATACAAATAAATCTAATCGAGTACCTTCGTGACGATAAAATAATAATAATTCCAGGTCTTTTCGTTTTGATTTAATATCCTCAAGAAATTTAAGTTCTTCAGGAGAAAGCGTTGTTGGAAATTCTTCTTTAATGTCTTTTAATGTCAAACTTTCTTGAACCAAGATCTTTATTTTCTTGAATAAAGAATCTGGATTTATAATCATACCTAGCATTCCTTGATATGAAAAAAATCCAGAAACGATTGGGGGTAGAATTTTTCTTGAAATTCCCAGAAAATTTTGAAAGATTTCACAATCACTAATTGTAATTTTAGATTTTATATTGTTCACGAGGAGAACAAATTCTATATTACTCTTTGGTTCGTTTATTAAGATTCCAACTGATTTTGAATCTAACTGATTCTGGTTTTTTTCTTTTAAAACAAAGTTAAAATCAATCAGCGGAACTATGTCCGTATGGATAGCTGCTCCTTTAACTATTGCTTGGGGGTAGTCTTTTAATAGATAAGAATCCTCTTCTATGACCTGGATAACATATTTAGAATTTAAAAAGTATGTATATCCGTCACTTTCAAATAAAAGTCCCTCTCGCTTTTTAGCTTCATGCGTACGACGGAATAATTCTTTTACAGGATTCTTGAAAAAAAGTAATTGAGAACTTTCCTGTTCTAGTAAGCTAGGATTGGTAGCTACTTGGAATAGAAATTCAACGTTTAAAATTAAAACAATTTGGTCTGTAATCATTGCTCCTTGTATAAAGTGTTGCGGAGCTTTCCCATCTGCAAATTCTAGGATTGGCCGAAGAGCTGTTTTTTCTATGTCAATAATTGATGAGATTCTGTCCACATGAAGAGCTATATTTTCACCTTTAACTTCAAGAATTAATACTTCATTAATAGCTTTTGAGGGGAATGCAGATTTAGGTACCAATACTTCAGATAAATGTAAGACTGGAATAACATTCCCCCTATAATTTACTGAACCAATGATGGCTTCAGGTACATTAGGAACCTGAGTGATTCTAGTGATATTGAAGATTTCCTTAATATACTTATTTGGAACCAAGATGTTTAAATTCCCAATCGAAGCTAAAGTACCTTTAGGTATAACATCTTGAGAAGACTTAACAACATCTACTGGGTTTATTTTTGTGATAGACTTTTGGGTAGAGACTTTTTGATGAAGATGTATATTAAATTCTTCAGAAACCTCAGATGGCACAATTGGTACAATGAGTGTTTGATTTTCAACAATAAACTGAGCTTGTACCTGTTCCAGTTCAGAAACAACACAACGAAGGATTTCTTGATGATTCAGCTGGACTACAATCCGATTATTGTATAGAAAGCCAGTTGAATAAAAAGAAGCCTTTTCACTAACTTTTAGGTTTTTTAAACTCGTTGTTTGTGATTCCTCAGGCATACTAATGGATCCCAGAATCGACTCAACCTGGAAAATAACAGTTTTCCCAAGATGTTCAACTACTAAGTAGCTCCAATGGTCTTCTGAAATATCATCATTTAGAGAATATTCAGAATAAAAGAAGGACTGTAAATCGATAACTGGAACAACATCACCACGAAAGGTAGTAGAACCCACGAAATAGGGGGCACTATTGGCTACTGGTGTGATTGTCATGGTTTGTAAGATTTCGATCACAGAAGAGCTTTTTAGAGCATAAGTGTCTCCCAATAAGGTGATCAAAACAAGAGCATTCTCATCAAGCTCTGTTTGTGTGATCGTCTGCTTCTCAACCTCATCCGAGGGATTTTTGAAGAAAATGGCTTTTGTAATTTGGTGATCTAGTGTTGTAAGGTTGGAGAGTACTTGGAAAAGAAAATTAACATTAAGGACTAAGATAATAAAGCCTGATCGGTCTAACATAACTCCTTGGAAATAATAAGAGGGATTGTCCTCATTAGCAGATACAACGGCAAGACGAAGATCGGTCTCAATTAGTTCAACAATTTCACGAAACTCGTCAACAATGATGGCAATCTGTTGATCAACAACTTCAAGAATAATAGCCTGAATGTCTTGTTGATATTTTTTTGTCTTATCTTTACATGTAGAATCTGGTAGTAATATTTCTGTGAGATCAAAAGCACTTATAACTTTCCCTCGAAAGTTGATCGTTCCAACAACACCCTTTGGCGCATTTGGCACCTTAGTGACGCTTTGAACGTTGAATATTTCTACAATACGATTGTTTGGGATAAGAATGTCTAGGGTTTCAATAGAAACCAGAGTTGCTGTGTTTCGGGATTTTTTGGTATCTGTTATAGCTTTTCGATCAGTACTTTCTAATGTAGTTGGTACTGGTGCAGAAAGCTTTTGACGGAGATCGAT
>JBHLPQ010000334.1:0-2589 GCA_048939265.1 Promethearchaeota archaeon | reverse complement strand
ATCAATTCTCAGCACTCTATGACAAAACTACCCCAGATATCGATAAAAGTAAATGAGGGAATGCCAGGAAAAGAAATCGATCCTTTAATCGAAAAAATATCACACAAGCTTCTGAATGGTGAGGAATATGGGGATGCATCCAAGGAATTCTGTTATCAGAAACGAAAAGTTCGAATAAAAGCAAAAACAATTTTCCAGGAAAAACTCTGGCAGAATCACCTGTACCCAAAACAAGTAATAGACCTCGAAAAATGTATCCATTGTGGCAAGTGTGCGAGATATTGCCCTGTTCAAAGGATTGAAATGATTGATAATTTACCTACCATTCCTAAGGGAAGCCCAACCTGTATTCATTGTGGCTCCTGTGTTACTCACTGTCCAAGTAATGCAATAACTTTCAATACAAACTGGAATCGGTGGAATCACCTTCTTGCAAAAGCTGCTGCTGGACATGGCCCCCTTCCTAGCAATGAAGAACCTAAATCAGCAGTGTATGGGATCGTTACTTCTTAAAGGGGAAGAAAAAGAATGAAAGTGAGAAAGACTTTGCGCATTATATGTGTTCTAAGTATCTTTCTATCCCTATTAGGATATTCAAGTTCATTTTTAAGTTTTCCAGCTGCTCTGCTAGTTTTTATACTAGTAGGGGCTTTGTGGTTAATTGAATACGTATTTTTTGAGAGAAATTCGATCCCCCAAGTTTCCAATTTTGCCTTGGATCTTGAGGTTGTCAGACGTCTAGCTATGGCGGAAAAGAGTCAACTTCCAACTCAAGTGAATAGTCTGATTGTGGCCGAGGGGGAAATTCCAGACTGGATTGTCGTCGCTGGAGGAACCCCGCAGAATTTTTGCATTTCGTTTACCTCTTTTCAAGTAGTTTATGATGATAAAACGATTATTATCGAATGTCCTTTCAATAAAGTATTATATGACAAGTTTTGTCGCTTTAAACTCTTAGGAATTAAGGGGAAGGCGTTTCATGAGAGAAATTTTGATATTATGCAGAAAGCATTACTAGACGCGGATTTTATTCTGGTAACACATGAACATTGGGATCATACTGGTGGTATTGCTCAATCACCTCATATCAATGAACTCATGCAGAAAACTGTCCTAACCTCTGAACAAATATCTGATCATACAATTAAAATGGCCAATTTTCCACAAGATGTGTTAAATGATTATGATCCGTTACAATATGAACGCTATCATGCTATTGCTCCAGGGATTGTCTTGATCAAAGCTCCTGGTCATAGTGGTGGTTCCCAGATGATTTTTGTCCAACTACAAAACGGGGAAGAATTTCTATTCGTTGGGGATATCGCATGGAATTTGATCAATATTGAGTCCCTCAAGAATCATTCAAGAGCGGGAATGTTACTCAGATTTGAAAACGGAAAATTATTAGGTCACCAACTAAGATGGCTTTATGATAATATCTGGAATAACCCAAAAGAGGCAATCAATCTAGTTACATCCCATGATCTCAAGCAATTGGAGCACTATCACAGAATTGGTTTAATTGGGCATCAATTTGTATGAGTATAATGACTATCAGGATAGGGGAAGATGGATGGCAAATTGAAATACGCTCAGTAATATAGTTATCTCTCATGATCGAATTCTATAGGTTTATTTTTCAAAATCCTCGATAATATTCATCTCGATATGCATCAATGATAAAGTCGGGTAGTATTTGTGATCTTACTGAATTCAGAATTCAATTTTCAATAAAAATTAAAGACCAGTTCTGAAGATATGTTGGAAGGACACACGAACTTAGATTTGGAATGAATGAAACATACATCTGAAGGAATTTAATTTCACTTTCTCTCTTCTATTTTTGAATTTAACTGTCAAAAGGATTTTCTTTGGCAAGGATAAGGGAAAGAAAAACCTCATCAATATTCAATTTTGTTTTTGCTGAACAGATGAAGTATCTAATTTTGAGAAAATGTTTGGTTATGACAGTTTTGTGGAGACGATTGATTAATGAGTCAATTTCATGCTTTGGCACTAGAGTCAGTTTTTCTTCTAAATCAGCCTTATTTCCAACAATCAACAAAGCAACTGATTTGGTGCATGTTGTAATAATCTCTTTAATCCAAGTAATGATGTTGTGAAAGGTTTCGTCTCGTGTCAAATCAAATACCAGAATAATTCCATCCGCATCTTGAATATAGCGTTTTATAACGTTTTTAACCGAACGATGACCTGAGACATCCCATAGTTGTAATTGAATTGTCTCTCCTTTAATATCAACTTCTTTGAGAGTAAAATCGACCCCCATTGTCATCATATAATGGGAATGGAAGGGAATTCCAAAGAAACTTTGTTTTATTGAGGTTTTTCCAACTCCTTGGTCTCCCAATAGGCAAACTTTGTATGACCGCAGACCGATCATTTCTCTAATTAACCTTCTTATCTTGAAAGAAAGAATATTTAATTCTTCATTACTATGTTTAATAAGCAAGTTCCATCGAGATCTGGAAGACTTAATAAAGAAAGAACAATCAAAAAATTACATTTCTATTATGATAATTTGCATTCTACTAATCCCCTTAAACTTTATTTTTATAAAAGGATTTA
>JBHLPQ010000034.1:0-24207 GCA_048939265.1 Promethearchaeota archaeon | reverse complement strand
GCAAAAAATAAAAAAGGTTATTCCAAAAGATATACCTATTATTTGGGTTAATGTTGTTTAAACAAATTTACTATGCCAATTATAACACCCATGTACAAATTTACTGGATCAATGATATTTTTTTCCCGGGGAGAGAGATGTTCTTGATAAACCAAGTAATACGGAATCCCAAATAAAAGAACCAATAAAACTGGAAACATTATTATTATTGGAACAGGATGGGCTCCTAACACATTTATAGCCTGTTGACTGGCAAATGGCTGAAGTCTACCAACAACTGAAGTTTCTACTACTATTTGTGTTGGGCCATTTAATCCTTCATAATCAGGAGAGATAACCATTGACAAAAACAACTCCTGACCAACAAGTGACCTCGTTTTTGAAAGATTAAAGTTAATCATAAAATCAGTTTCACTAGGATAGAAAGTCTGATCATCTATCGTCAAATATTTAATCTTAGTTCCATGTAATAATACTGATACAGTACAATGCAGCTGCGTATTCTCAGGAATATTAACAAACAATACAGGCGAAATATATAGATTCTTTTTTAAAAATGAATATTTCACAGGTTGAATTAGATATTGATTTACTTGAATTAAAGGTAAGGTTTGTCTTTTCAAAGGCTCAACTAAATTTAAAGCAATTAATTGCGCCTCTTGAATCGTGAAATCAACTTTAGGGGTACCCAAAGTGGTTGTAAAATCTAATAGAACCGATATTTCAAGGAGAAGCGCCTGAGTCTGTTCTGAATAATTCAAAGTCATTACTAGTGTCTGAGGAACCTCAAATTGATAGGAAACAGCCTGAAGTAACCCTACTTGTTCAAAAGCACTAAAACTCGCTTGAATAGGAGCTTCATTCGTAGTAATTCGCAAAAAAACATTCTCAAGGTGGTCGCCATGATTCTGAACTGTCATATTTAGTATCAACCGATCCCAGACACGAGAGAGAATTACTGTTCGTTCAAATAAGGTTTCAACATTAGAACACACCTGAGAAATTCTCAAATCATGCGTTTCAGAAGTGATTCCCGAAAATGAGTAATCTGGGGTAGCTATTACTACTGACATTCCCCCAAAGAGTGACAACATTAATATCAAAATCAACCAGAATGAACATGACCTACCCATAAAGACCAACCTTTGAAATGACTTCTGAAATGATGTAAAAATGGTTATGCAACAAATCAGCTAAATTCAAGGCGATTAGAAATAGCCCAAAGCGGGAGAACGTTGCGTTCCTCTTGGGGTCATTGAATGGGATTCTTGCCAAGCTAAGAGTTTTTGTCGTATTTCTTGTCTGCCAAGAATAATGTTTGACAGGATGAGGGGAATATATCGGTTTTTTACCTAATGGAATTCCCTCTGGGTTGAAACAATCCAAAAAAAGATGTGAGAACCATCCCAAAGCTAACATGTAAATAATAATAGTCAATAGAGGATCAGAAAATATATCTACAATGTAAAAAAGAGGAAAAAAATATCCTGGTAAGGTCCAAGGCGAGTGAGTTAACGGATGACGAATACGGTTTTTTAATGCTCTTTCATATTGTAAATTTATTGTATACGTATCTAGAATGTTAGGAATTACACTAAATGCTCCTAACGGAAAAGATAACGCAAGAAAAAGCCAAGCAAGAATTGAATCTTTAATAAAAATCAGGATAAAGAGATTAAGTAATCCCAATCCAAAGAGATAATGAGTACTATTTTTCATTACCCTCGCCTCTTTCGGTTTACGACATTTCCTACGTAAACAAGTCCTGCACAAATAGTCCCAGCTAAACCAAGTTCACCAATATCACCGAAATCCTTATCCTTACCACCTTCACTTGTATCGGAAGAAGAATGACTGAATGAAGAAATGTAAGAGGTGGGATTAGATGTAGACGAAGTTGAATGAGAAACCGTTACTTCAATAGACGGGAGGAATAATACGCTTTCTTGGTCAATATCATCGACCGCAAGAGCTTGGAGATTATGAATCCCTTCATCCAACCAGATCTCGAAGACAAAGTGAGTTTCATTGTGGGTAACAGGTATTCTTTCAGTCCCATCAACAAACAATATGACTTTTTCGACCTGGTAATCATCACTAACTTCAATTTCAAGACGTCGATATTCTCCCTCTGGATGACTGGCTATCAGAACAACCGCAACATTTCCAAAGGTGGGGGGAATATCCGTAGCATTAAATATCCCAGTGACGACCCGTTCGATCCCAAAATTGTCAGCAATTGTTAGAGTATAATTCCAAACCCCAGGTGGAAAATTCGGTGAGATAAACTCCCATTCTTGGTAACTACCCAGTAGATCTTCATAAAAAGACGTTTCATTAACTGTGACCTGATACGATTCATTCCAGATAATGAATGAAATTGAAGCGGTATTTATTGATGCATTCTGTTTCAGTACTTGAAGTTGTAAAGTAAAATTTGTCCGTGTAGGTGTATAATCTACAACAACTGCAGGGGCATACCAATGAATGTCATATTCCTGTTGAGCGGACGGAATTTCGTCCCATGGATACCAAGTATAAATAGAGAGTGTCATATTTTGAGGTATGAAAGGTAAGCTTCCTTCCCAACGATTGCTAAACGATTCAGTCAAATCGTAAACAGAATCATTGTATGAAACTTGAATAGACTCTAACGAGAGAGTGCCTGTGTCTACCTGAACACGAATATCATAGTAAGATGAATCTTGTGTGAGAGAAATTGATTGAAAGATTGGGGCTGTGGGATCCCATATTATCTCGAAGATATAAAAGTCATATTCTTCTAGGGTTGTGTTCGCGAATAATGACACTTGCCAGATACCAGGGGAATCAAGTTGAAGAGTTATTCGATAATCTTGGGAAAGATAACTCCATTCTAAACACCCTATAAAAGAACCATTTAAGCAAATCCCGACTGTGTCAAAGTTCGGATGACTCATTACCCGCGTATGGACAATGTAATTTCCAGCCCCATCCAGAGTCTCCCAACCAGGATTTAGCAACAACTCAATTGTTTGTACAATAGAAAAGGTGACTGAATCAGTAAGGACATTTCCTGCATCGTCAAATGCAAACACCCGTAGCTTGTAGTGACCTACAGATAAATTCAGCCAAAGAGGCCCTAAATAAGATTGATTAGAAGAATGTATGGAAGTAATGTAATAAAGAACAGTACTACCGTTCGAACCTATCACAATTTCTATTCCAGAGACATAACTCTGGTTAAATGGCGAATAAATCTCCAGATTAGGTGGAATAGTATCAATAGCAAACAATGCTACTCGAGTCACATTGTTCCCAGCTTCATCAGAGCTTAATACTATTAAATTGTGAGTCCCCTCTGCTAAGTTAGTAAGAATAGTTCCTGAAGAGATACTACCTAATTCAACACCATCAAGAAAAACTATAACATAGTCTTCATCTGAAAGGTATGTTAAAGAAATATCATTACTAGTATAGGTAATATTCTTTGGATTAATAAGCACAAGGGAGGGGGCAGTGTTATCCACCGTGAAAATGGCTTGTGTATAAGAAATAATACCATAACTATTCTGACCAAATAGATGACAAATAAAATTCCCTTCTGGCAACTCACGGAATTCTGGAGAAACCCAAGTTCTGTTGTTCGAATCAAGTGGATCGATGCGATACCAATAGGCAGCTGCATCTCCACCAAAAGAGAATTCCACAATAGCTCCATAGGTTGTTTGATTCAGGGGACTTAAAATCTGTATTTCTGCTGGATTGGAGTGTATCAGAAGGAGTGATTCAGCACTAAAAGCTGCAGAATAGAAATCAGTCTCAGGAGTTTTCGTCAAAAGCTTGTAATACCCTGGTTCCTCCAATAGAATGGAAAAATAATAGTTACCCGCACCGTCAGTGGAATCAACTTGAACCTCTGTCCCATTAACCTCTAAAGTAACGTCATGCATTGAAAGAGGACCCGAAACCTCCCCGAGAACGAGACCATCGATGTTTACGGTGACATTTACCGAAGCCTCCCCTGGTACAGAGAGTGAAACAATTACCTCTTCGTAAACAGCCAGAGAATGGTGATATTCTTGATAATAGACATAGGAATTATTACAAATAATGAGAATTTCTCGTAATCCACGGTTGGTAAAGGTATACTCGTACCCATGTATTCCACTTTCAACCCAATCTTGCCAAAGCTGTTCTCCTATCCAAATTTGGTACTGTTCGGAAGAATTAACGGTAAAAGTGTAGGGATCGTTAACATTACCATTCTCAGTACCAGTTACTATAATCCTCGGGATAGCGAACATTGTTGAGAAATCATACTTAATACTATTGGGGCCAATCGCCCGAATAGAAAAGTCCCCCTTATAGTAAGGAGTAGACCAATTATAGAAACCTTGACCCGTAGAGTTCAATGTGACTGAATCAATGCCAGTCCATAACAGATCCCCTTCCTTTTGCCAATAAAGGTAGATCTCGTCATTTAATCCTCCCTCCAAAGAAATACTCGTCCAATACTCCGCGACAACCTCTGCTTCAATCATAACAGACAGTGGTGGTCTGACAGTGAAGCTAATTGTTGGAGTGTTGATAGCGGAATGATAAAACTCAAGTTCGTTTCCAGAATAGGTTATTTCAACAAAATGTAATCCAATCTGGGTAGAGTGCGAAATAAAATAATCATAAAAGAATATTCCTTGGTCATCTGTTACACTGATTCCTAAAAAAACACCAGTAGTAATATCAGTGAGTTCAACTATTTCATACGCAAGAGGATTGTCAAGTTCGTCAACTAATTGACCCCAAAAACGAATGGTGTGGCCTTTAATAACAGTTGATGTATTCTGCCCCATAGTTGAAGTATCGAAGTGAGGATTCGAAAAAATCGAGAATACAAATACCTCAACATGTGCGTCGTAGTTAACTGAACCATAGAATCGAACTTGATACTGTGTTGCTCCAAGTGGATGAGACGGTTTAATGAAATAATGAAATTCCAGTCCAGGTTCACATGGAAGAGTTTCAATGGCTGAGCTATTACTAGCAAATTCGAAAGCAACAAATCCTTCACTAATAGGTGACCCACCTGAAAGCACTGTCACCTCAATGATGGTAATAGCATTCCTATCAACTCCACCACTCTCATAGGTCAGGTCAAATTCAGTTAGGCCTTTGATTATTATTGGAAAAGTTTCAAGAGTGTCAACAATGAATTGATCATTAGTATGAGTTTGTAAACTGAATTCATGGCTTCCAACAATCGAATTTGAAGGAATTGTGTATTCAATTACGACGAAACCATCCTGATTTGTTGTTTGGTTAGCGATGGAGCGGTTCCCGTCAGTGACATCAATGAGTTCAACTTCAGATACCACAGGGTGAGTCCAGACATCTTCTTCAGTTACATAAATATCAAAGCGGATGCACTCGTTATGACGGTATTCAGTGGCGTTCTCAGAATGATCGATACGTGCACGATCGGTTAGTGTCACATTTTTGCTTGAATTGGTATACTGAGATTCTGTACTTGGATCGATGAGCTCCGTGATAATAGATAGAACCCCAATCGGTACTGAAGAGTTTGGTGAAAAATGAGAGGTAACATGACGGGAGGTAAGAATCCGACTATCGATGATAACTTCCTCTTGGTCAAGAAAATAATAGGATTTCAGTTCTAAGCCAATCGGATAATCACCTAACACTGTAGTGTTGAGTTCTAAAACGCTCTCTTCACGCTGAAGGGTACTCTGACTTAGACTCTGGACTAATGAAAACCCAGTACTCAAAACAGTCACGTTATGGAGAGATGAAGTACAGGGTTTTGTGTCAGATAGGGAACTCCCAGTGTATTCTGCAATAAATGAATTGATCCCTACCGGTAAAAAAATCGGTATCTGATAGTCAAAAGAAAAAGTATATTCAGTTGTGGCTGGAAGGAGAGGAAGGGGACCATGAGTATGGATGGTGGGGGAGCCATTGAGGTTTATATTCTTAATATAGATATATTCCCCATAAAAATATAAGTTAGGTGTTCTAATCTCCAAGTCTACTGTAAATTGAAGAGATGTGTTTTTATACACAATAGTTGAATTACTTGAGAGAGAAATAATCGTTACATAATTATCTCCGGGAGTAATATCATCAAAATTGACTGAGCAAATTCCAGAGGAGGGGGAATAATCTAGAAAGCCTTGGAAGGTAGCCTCGAAAACATGCACTCCCTCTAAAAAATTCTCCACAGTCCAATTGAGAACTGCTTTACCCCCAAGGATCGTGGTATCAAATTCCTCTGTACCATTAAGGTGTGTGATTGTAATTGGCCCTGTAGGAACAGGATCATAACCTGCATAGACCCATACAGTGAATTGAATGATCTCACCAGATCCTGTAACAACCCCTACATCCGAAAGAATGGTAGTGGAGGTCACCGTAGGCGCAGCTGGTGTTGGAGAAAAGGAAGAAAGAAACACAACGAAAAAAATGCAGAAAAGGAGGTGTTTTGTCATTTTATCTGAAATTCGAGACATCTTACCTGAGATTCCGAATGCCCCTTATATACTGAAAATTAGAAGGGCAATTCCGAATATAAAAGGGAGAGAAAGAATCAATCTCTGAATATCTGTTCGCGAATCAAAAACAAAATAAAGTGAAAAATCATGGCAAAAGCAGAATCGAAAGAAGAAGAGGTCATTCCTGAAGCACTAGAAACAGAAAAATCCAAAAAAGGTAAGAAAACAACAGATTCAGAGAAACCTTTCTTAGAGACAATATCTGGCATAGGCCCGACGACACGAACAAGACTAGAAGGAGCAGGATATGGATCAAAAGAATCGATTGCATTGGCAACGAAAGCACAATTAACAGAAATATCGGGGATTGCCGAGAAAACAGCAGCACTCTTAATCCGAGAAGCAAGAGCTCGATTTGACCTTGGATTAAAAAAAGGGACGGAATACGAAGCAGCTGCGAAGACACGGATAAAATTAACCTCCAGCTCTAAGGCGTTTGACGAACTTCTTGGAGGGGGTTTTGAAACAGGAAGCGTTACAGAGCTGGCAGGTGAGAACGGGTGTGGAAAAACGCAAATTGCGCACCAGCTTGCGGTGAATTGTGTCAAACAGCTGGATCAGGATGTGATATGGATTGATACTGAAGGGACATTTAGGTTTAATCGTATTGTGCAAATAGCAGAGGCTGCAGGAATGGATCCTGATGCAGTTCTGTCACGAATTACTGTAGGGCGGGCTTATAATAGTGAACATCAGATGGCCTTGACAGAGGAGGCTCTTACGATGGTTCCTAACGTGGGATTAATCATTGTGGACTCGCTCATGGCACATTTTCGAAGTGAGTTTGCAGGCCGAGGAACATTAGCTGAAAGACAACAGTTAATTGGGAAACATCTATCATTTATTTCTAAACAAGCAGAAATTTTAAATTGCGTAGGAATTGTAACCAATCAGGTTTCAGCAAAGCCAGACGCCATGTTCTTCGGTGATCCCAATAAACCAATAGGTGGAAACGTTGTTGGACATACAGTGACAACTAGATTAATGATACGAAAGGGGAAAGCAACTAAACGAACAGCAACATTGACAAAGAATCCAGAACTCCCTGATGGTAAAATTGAGTTTGCAATTACTGGGGAAGGAATAGAGGACTATGCAAAATAAAAACCTAGAGAGTACCTGATGATTGACACTAATCTTCCCCCTGCTTTACAGCTGTTCCCCCACAAAGAGCTACGGAATTATCAAACCAAATTTCTCCGATTCGTGGAAAAGCATCCCAAGGCGATGATTCATGCCCCAGTGGGATTTGGGAAGACGATTATGGCTCTTATTCACGCCTTACCCTTGGTAAAAGCACAGAATTATCAACTGTTTATTTTCGTTCGAACAAAAACCCAGGTTTTCCGAGTTTTCTTAGAAGAGATCTTTAAAATTGCAAATAGTCGGAAATATGGATACTTAACCGTTTTGCCACTTATCCTGAAGGCCGATCTCTGTATCAAACGCGATGAGATCCCTCAATTTTATCATAGTATCTGTCAACAGATTAGATGTCCTTTTCTTGAACAGGCGAAGTCTGTTCCAGAAGAAGATTTTCCTGCTATAGTGGAACAAATACCGATTACTGCGCATGAAGGTTCCATCACCATTGAGACATTCAAAGAGGCTTTCAGGGAGTTTGGTTGTCCGTACCACATCATAAGACGGTGTATCCCTTATTCAAACATTGTTGTGACCACGCATACTTATTTGAGAAGTAAAAACCTTCAAGATATGTTTTCACAGCTTCTCTCACGAAGTTCATTTCCAAACCACATGGCAATTATAGATGAAGGACATTCGTTTAGTGCGTCCATTGAAGCAGAAATCACGTTACACGAATTAAATAAAGCTCAAGCTATAATCCCATTGAAGGTTATCGATCAGCTTCAAGAACTGATATTCTCACGGAATGGTAGAGTAGAGAGGCCCCGGGACTTGTCTGCTGGATCTCTCGATGCTTATTTAGACCATGAATACAGCTTAAACCTTTATGAAAAAACAGCTTTGTTAAAAGTCAAGGACTTTCTGGCATCTAGAGGAGACATCTGGGTATCAGAAAATAGAAATAAGTTAATCCAACTAAATCCCTACCCACACCAAGCTTTTAAGTTTCTAAATGACTACTTCACTCGAGTCGTCCTCATGTCCGGGACATTTACCCCACTTAGCTTATATCGGGCTCTCTATAATGTAGATGCATACTCGACTCTAAGAATTCCATCAGATTTTCAATTTAGTTTAAATGGAATCCTTTACCAAAGGAATTTTACCTCAAAGTATACTGAACGAAATGCTAAAACCTATGGAGCAATGGCTTATGTCATTGAGCGCTTACATTCTAGTAATCCCTTTCATACCATCGTCTTTGCTACTTCTCACGAATTTAAGCAAAGACTCCTTGCACATATCTCCTTATCCAACGTCTATATTGAAAATCCTGGAGTCACACCTTTCTTTTTAGATGAGTTAAAACAGAAGAATCATGAATGCATATTTGGTGTAATTGGGGGGAGATTATCTGAAGGAATTGAAATCTTAGATTCTAAAACAAAGCGAAGCCTTCTTTCGCTGGTTATAATCGCGGGTTTGCCATTTCCACGACCAGATGCAACAAATCAATTACTGAGTTCGCTTTATTTGAAAAGATGGGGATTTAGAATGGCTAAACTATTATCTATGTTGCCTGTTACACGCGGAATCTCTCAAGCAATCGGACGTGGGATTAGATCTGAGTCAGATTTTGCTGCAAGCCTTATTTTAGATTATCGAGCCATCAAAATGAGACCGATGTTGCCCCCAACTCATGTTTACCGTAATCTTCAGACATGTTACAACGCTTACGATCTTTTCTTTGCGAAAATGAAACGAATATTTAATCTACAATAATTTAGAGAACGCATTTTTTTTAGCCAAAGAAGAAAGAACTCTCAATATAATGGAGATTTCATCTATATTTTTCTACATAGTGAGTAAGGTATTAAAAGAAAGAATAATAATCACTTTTTCCAAGTGAAAAGGGGAATTTGCCCTTTATCTTCCTTATGGCTGGATAATTATGTCAGTAGGATCATTTATCAATACGTATTGCCGTCGATATGCCCCTATCATCATGCTTATTCTTCCTGTGATTATTGTGCTATTAATTCTCAATAATTTACAGGAAATCGCTGCTTTGCTTTGGTTTTTCTTATTTCTTAATTCCATAGCATTTCTAGTGAACGCTTTGAACATAATCAAAGGATTCAATCGTGAAGCTGCCAAAAGAGCTGAATCTGGGTTTCCAATTGATAGTCTTGAAGGATTTTCATCAGTTAAATCATTCAACTCCCGAGTCTTTTTGAATTCTAGTCTAATAACAGGAGCTATCTTTCTGTCATTCATATTTTACCTAATAGCTGCAATAATCTTACCTAGATTACAGACCGAAAGGACTCAAAATCTATCAGAAATGGAACAACTAATTAATGATTTAGTTGTGATACTGCAGCCCACCGTCCTATGGAGTGCCATAGGATTAGTACTTATCGCAATCGGGATGTGGTTACTACTGAAAATTCCGGACAAACCAGCATTTGAACCTGGAGCAATGTTAAGATACTATACCCCTAAATCGGTTCCGATGTCACTAGACAACCTATTATCTGATGCTATGCTTTCTTTTCTTGATCCAATCACAAGAATCAAAATAGATGAATGGACTGAATCGATCCGTATCTCCCTTAACCCCTATTTTGAGCCTCTTGCAGACGAAACAACTCGTCTAGAAAGAGCCCAAGAAAAGATTCTTCTAATGTATTACCTCAAAAATCGAGTCTCTGCTTTATTAACTGAAGATATATTCCTGAATGAATTGAAGGAAGTCTTAGTAGAAGAGAAAATTACTGATTTTCTTGAGGGAAAAGATTCAGGAATCGATTCAGGTATCATTGAAGAGGTCTTTGAACGGTTAGATACACAGATCCCTGAAGTTTTTAAAGTGATAGATCGATTATTAATCGATCTTGTAGACAATCTTAAAGCTTTTAGAGATAATAAGGATATTTGGGTATCGATAAGTACCCCAGACATTGTTTATGGAAATCAGGACCCATTTCGGATCTTAGTATTTGCGCTTAATAAAGACAAATCGAAAATCAATCGGCGAATTACTTTCAATGTAAACGGCGTGCAACGAGGATTTATGGAAGAACAACATTATACTTTAGTCTTGGATGATGCGGAGGACTATGAGATTACCACTGACAGTATTCCATTTAGCTCCACTGATAGCACTGATATTTTAAGCCTGTTGTCACAAATTCTCCAAGTGGGTGATGCTGTCTGGTTCAGTTTTGAACGAAGGGACTTCAAAAATCATCTATTCAACATTTCCTTAACCGAAAAAGAGAGTGGAGTTTATTCCAGAACTACTAGTGTCACTGTTTCTAGAGACAAAATGTTTTACGTTAATGAGTATGGTGGCAGAGCGAGTGCGTTAGGTGGCGTCATAGTTCCAGTTGTTAGCTTCATTCTCTCTTTCATTGGACTCTAAAATCTAGTTCTTACTCGTCCTTACCAAATCTAGAGCATCAGAGATGTAATCATTGAGATGAGCCATGTCAAGGCGTTCCACTAATGGCGCATTTCGATGAAAAAGCTCCTTCCATTTATCCAGTTCGCGATGGAGATGTTTCAGTTCTTTAGACACATTGTCAGCTAATAAGTCCAGACCGCTTTCATCAGCAGTAAATCTTGCTTGTTGTAATAATTTTTCAGCTTGTTGGGCATTGCCTTCAACTAATGAAAATTTAGCTTGTAGTAATAATGACTGGACGATTAGGGGGGAGGCATGTTGTTCAAGGGCTTTAAGATGGATTTTATTAAGTAACGATTTAACTTGTTTCTGAACTTCTTTTTCGCCAAATAATTTTAATTCATCAATTAATAACTCACAAAGGCTTAACATGGCATGAAAGGTTATTTGATAGAAAACCACTTTTTCATTAACCAGAGTGTGAAGGATTTCTTGGGCTTTTACCTTTTCTGACATACGGGTGCCATTTTTCAGTATTATCGCGTGTGCTAAACAATAATATTGACTGACGATTAAATTGTCTTCTAGATCATTGATCTGCTGTAAACGCCCAAGGTAATCCTTTGCCTGTGAAAATGCATTATTGTTGATAGCTGTTAACAACAATTGCAGAAGATTAAATGAGATAAAGCGATTGTTGCCGATTTCTTCAAAAAGTAGTAAACTCCTTTTAAAATAAATATTGGCCTGGCTAAAATCCCCTTTCTGGAGATAAACCTCCCCAATGCCCGAAAGAATATTTCCAAGATAAAATTTATCACCAATCTCTTCCATTGCTCCAATGCTTTGTTCATAATGATCTAGAGCAGCATCAAGTTCACCTTTCTGCACATAATTTTCCCCAATCATATAAAGAAGAATTGATACTTCCCGTTTATCGCCAATTTCCTGGTATACAGCCAAACATTGTTGAAAATTTTCTTGCGCTTTGATAAAATCTCCTTTCCTTTTATAAATCACACCAATGTTGCTAAGAGGGAATGTTATGTCATATTTTTTACCGATTTCCTGAGCTATTGCCAAGCTCTGTCGAAAATAGTCTAGAGCGCGATCGTTGTCCCCTTTCTCCTGAAAAATAAGCCCAATATTATTGAGAGCACTAAAAATGAGATTTTGATCCTTTATTTCTCTAGCTAGTTTCAAACTTTGTTGATAGGAGCTTAACGCATTATCTAAGTCTCCCTTGATTAAATAAATATTTCCCCAGCGTCTTAACAGAAGAGCTCGCCTCTTGGAAATCTCCTTTTGTTCAACTTGAGTTAAAGATTGTAGTAACTTCTCTACTTCACTAATTTTCTTCGCCATTTCGTCATATTTACCTTGGTGTTCAAAAATCTCAGCCTTGATTATCATTGCATCGATAACTTGGAGTGAATTAATGGTCTCTCTCCCAAGTAACTCACTAAGTATATCATTACTTTTTTTAATTTTCCCTAATCTCATGAAGACTGTGCTTTTCAGTAGGTTGATCTCAATTTGGTCATCATTAGAAAGATTTCCCTTTTTTTCCGATTGGTCTATTTGGGTAAGTGCTTCTTTGAACCTCTCTCCCTCTACTAGCTTTCTTATTTCCTCTAGCACAACCATTTTCAACACCGAAACTGGTTAACTTCTAGAAAAACTTTTGAACTGCAGTCAGAACATCATTCGCATCCATAGGGTGAAAATCTCTTTGAAATTTCTCTTTAGCAAGAGAATATATTGCTCTATTGAAAGGAGCGCTGATTTGATGTTTATCAGCTAATTCCACCATGTACCCATTTAAAGATTCTAGTTCTGACAGCCCAAGGTTTCTTTGAATAATGTCTTGAGTCATGGAGGAGATTTGCATTTTTGCCATGGCTTCTTTGAATTGCTCTTGGGTCGTGGAAATAGGAAGTTGGTGAAGCATTTCGATAGCTGCCCAAGGGGTCATATCTGGGAGTGGATATTCTTTGAAACCTGCAGCTTTTAGGATTTGGACAGCTTCCCAGATAGTATTTGTAACAAGAGTTTGAAATGGAGTGAAATCAACAACAGGGCGGATTCCATGCCCGATCAATGTGGTAATGGCATTGACAACATTTAATGCAATCTTGCAATGGATTGCATCTTGAATCTCCTCAACAATAATGGTTTCTAAATAGGGATTAAAGGCCTCTTTAACCGCGTTCATTTCGTCTTGTAAAGAATTATCTAAGGCTCCAATTAAAAGCGGCCCCTTCTTTTGAGCTCCAACGATCAGTTTGTTCTCTTTTTCAAGGAACTTGATATCACGCCAGGCATTCCATAAAACGACGGAATAGAAAACTTTTGAAAAATATTGGGGAAGAATATCTTGATTTTCTCTTCCATTTGCCATCGAGAGAATAATCGGTCGATCTCCACACTGATTCTTAATCTGTGCTGCTGCCTCTTCAAGACTATAGTTCTTTACACTAAGAGCAATCACATCATTCTCAGTAAGGTCTTCCAAGGAATCAAGAATTTGAACAGATTGGAGAGTGGTAATAGTATTTTTTTTAAGCTCTTCATCAGCACCATCAGAGAAATAATGAGTTATCCCATTAATTAAGGCTTCTTTAGTTTTCCCTCGAGCATAGAAGTAAGTTTCATCATATTTTTCCGCAACCCACGCACCTGCCGACGCCCCGACAGCTCCTACTCCGAAGAAGACGATTTTATTAATGTTAACCATCTCTGGATCACCAATTCTCTTACAATATCAATTATTAATGAAGAATATGTTTAGAAACCTAATTATCAACTTATTAGGGTTTATTTTCTGGATTTACTATTTGAATTTAAATTTCAGTCCTTCACAGTTCAATCTTTCTCCTCTTCTGAAAGAATTTTCATAAAAAAATTAGAGCAATGATTGAAGGAAGAAGTAAAACACCATTTATTGTTGTACTACTAGAAGTTATGCCATTTTCTACCGTGTATGTAGCATAAGAAATAGTAGACGAGGTAGCTCCGTCTGAACAGGTAGCAACCAATTTAATCTTATAAGTAATCCCATCTACCACTGATGTTGAATCCCAATCATATGACGAAATGGCAATATCGGTTTCAATTAATTTCCAATCCTCATCAGAAGCAGAGATTAACAATGAATACGTGATTGGATGTTCAAAGAAATCAATTGCTTCAATCCAGTGAATAGTCATTGTACCCTGAACATAAGTCTGCGAGCTTGTGTAACGAATCTTAGGAGAAGAAAGTGCATGAGACTTAGGAAGATTTAACCACGTAAGAGGGTAAGGATCAAAAATATAAGTTTTAATTTCATATCTTGTGTCTACAAAACAATCATTATTACGTTCAGGACGAGTCCAATCCCAATAATGTATCACGCTTTTGGTATTACCTTTCCTCAAACGCAGACAGAAGTAATATATTATTCAAATTTTTATGCAATCCACACACCTTGATGTCTCAATAAATAACTAATAAATAACTAATTAATAACTAATAAGATTGCTTTTACTATAACTTCAATCAGGATTCGAAAATCTTTTAATATACAAAACACGGTATGAAGGAAGTGATATCTCTCTCTCTATAAGGGAAAAAGCTTCCATTCTTTTGTAAAGAGAGTAGATAGAAAACAAAAAAGTGGAGTGATATAATGAAATCGAAAAAAACTCCTGTTTTACTAGGATTCTTGTTGTTTACTATATTTTTTTCTTTTATAAGCTTTTCAAAAGCTTCTGCAAGCGAATCGACTTTAACAGACGATACTCCTGTTTATACGGCGGGTAATACTAACGGTGAAGCATGGTATTCAATGAGTGTCCAACCTGGGAATTACTGTGTCTTTGGTGTACGCTCTGCTACTGCTGCTGTGGAAGATCTAGATTTATTCGCGGATGCAGGATATACCCAACTCCTAGCTGATACACAAATAACCCGAGATGTAGATGAAATTGAATGGCAAGAGGTAGGTTTTCTAACCGTTGATGGAACAGCATTTTCAGATGCAACAGATTATTATGTTTACATTGATACATATGGACAAGAATATTACTATGCCGAGATGGAAAGCGGAGAAGGAACTGGAATGACTGATATGACAGTCGGTCAGACTATTGAGGCTGATTTTACAAATAACGAAATCTTAGATGCTTATCAAGTTTATCTAGAGGAAACCAGAAGCTATACTATTACATTAGATGTACCAACAGGTAAGACCTTTGACTTATTCCTATGTTATGGAATATCTGATGAAGATTCAGCATTAGCATATAGCCATAATGATGCCCTAAGTGCAGACGAGGTAATAACACGATCTGTTCCTGTGAGTGGTTATTATTGTATAATCGTTACAAATCCCTCTTATACTAGTGATGATTACAATTTAACTGTCGAAGTATTAGCAGATGATACACCTAGCTATATTCATACCTATCAAAATGAAGGTGAAACAACACATGCAATGATGGTTCAACCTGGAAAATATGCGGTTTTTGGTGCTCGGTCAGGAACAAATAGAATCGAAGATTTGGATCTGTATTCAGATCTAGGGTTAACTGATCTTCTTATCGATACCATCACACAATATGTATCTGATGGAGTTGAATGGGATGAAATCGGTTTTGTCACTGTAGATGGCACAGCTTTTTCCTCTGAAACCCCGTATTATATCTATATGGACACTTATGGACCAGAATATTATTATGTTGAAATGGAAAATGGCCAAGGCACAGGAATGACTGATATAACAGTTGATCAAACTGTTAATGCTAATTTTACCTCAAATGAAGTGTTTGACGCTTATCAAATCTACTTAGCAGAAAATCAAAGTTATATCATCTCTCTTGATGTCCCTTCAGGAAAAACTTTTGACTTATTTTTATGTCAGGGAATTAGCGACGAGGATTCAGCTTTAGCATACAGTTATAATAACGCACTAGGTGCAGATGAAAGCATCATTCGATCAGTCCCTACGAGTGGTTACTATTGTATCATTATCACAAATCCTGATTGGACAAGTGGAGATTATTCTTTTACTGTTGAAACATTAGAGGATGATGAGACAATAATGTCACAAACTTACCAAAATGAAGGAGAAACAACGCATGCCATGATAGTTCAGCCAAATAAGTATGCAGTATTTGGCATGAGAGCGAGTGATGACAGTATCGAAGATTTAGATCTATATTCTGACTTAGGCCTTACAGAACTTTTAATAGATACACAAATTAGCCATAAAACAGATACAATCGAATGGATTGAGGTTGGTTTTGTTACAATTGATGGAACAGGCTTTTCTTCTGAAACTCCATACTATATCTATGTAGATACGTATGGATCCAAAACTTATCATGCTGAGATGGAAACTGGCCAAAGTACTGGAATGACGAATTTAGCTGTTGGAACACCTGTAGATGAATCAATAGTATCTGCTGAAGTCTTTGACGCATTTCAGGTTCAGCTAACTAATGGGGAAAAGTATAATATTTCACTAACCGTACCATCCGGAGTAACATTTGACCTATTCTTGTGTTATGGAATAAATGATGAAGATTCTGCTATTGAAAGCTCTCATTCAGACGATCTGAGTGCAAACGAGAAAATTATTGAGTTTGAACCGACTACTACAGGATACTATTGCATTATTGTCACAAATCCCGAGGAAACTCAATCTGGTACGTATACCCTTGTTGTAGAACAATATGGAGGAGTGACACCACCAGAAACAACCCCTACTACAGCTAAAACTCCACCAGCTGAAACCACACCTGAAGCTACGTCCTCCGAGACCCAACCCAAACAAGAATCTTCTCCCTCAATTGGCATAATAACTGTTATAGCCACGCTCTTGGTACTACCCATTTTCAAACGCAAACAGAAGTAACATATTGTTACTTCTAATCTTTTTTCACACAGTTAAGTTTCTGACGTCGCCACTATAGTTAGGATTGTCAAGGACTCGTTCAATTAATATGGGAATGTCTTCCTCCCTAGTTAAAAACGTAATCCATACTTTACGACGATTTGCAGCATGAAGAAGATCGCACTGAAAGTTAAAACTTAGATTATCAAAACTATGAGAATAGATTATTAAATGAGTTTGAGTAAATTCTTTGGCTAGTCTGTTGAAGAATTGAGAAGGTTTCGTGGAGAGAAAAAAATCTATAGTTTTCGGGATCAAAAGTAAGAAACAGATTCTCTGATCTAGAATGAAACCAGGAAAGGAAATATCATTACTAGAAAGAATGGAGTACTCCTTTTGAGACAAAAGATAAGGAATTCCAAGCTCAAATAGGTTGGGATTAAAAGCTAAAGCTGGTAGAGTAGGTGTTTCCTTCTCACTATCAAGTGCATTCGAACTATCTCTGGTTTTTTTTAATGGTCCTGAAGCTGAAGTTAAATCTTCGTTGATAATCTTGATCTTATCCTGATGATCAGACCGAGATGATCCTAATCTCTTCAAATAGAAAAATCTTGCTTCCTCATTCGTTTGTTTGGCTAATAAAAATACTCTCGGAATGTTAACTTCGATGTTGTTGAGAGCTTCAACAATGCCTGCATTGACATCATAAGCAATGATCACTTGTGCATTTCGAGCAATTAATGTATTAACAGCATTTGTAATACACACATTGACTTTCTTTTCCGTGAAGGGTAATAACACTCGTTGGAGATTGAGTTCGGTCATGGAACTAAGAGGTTCACTTATCTGAATCACTGAAATGGCCTGTTGGTCTAAAAAGTCCTTAAGATATGAAGAATTATAGTAATTGTGACTCACGATAGAAATCCCGGTATTATATTGGGAGATTAGCTTTAGAAGCATATGTACTTTTGGATGCTGAAGATGTTTGTGAATACTAATAAATTCACTCAATTTTTGGATTTTCAGATCAGCAAGAAACCCGATGGCGGCAGATTTTCCCTGGAAATCTTGTTCTTGATCAATACGAGTTTTTAAAGTGTTGAAATAATCATCAACGGCTGAAAATCCTTGTGAGATGATCATCTTTTGTAGATTCATGATTCGGAGTAAATTACTCACACGAATAAGGGCTTTCGGATTATTATCCTGTTTGAGACTTTCATGGATAGCTGTAATCTCACGAATAGTACTCTTTGAAGAGACATCAAAACCTAATTTTTTTCCTATATCATCCAATTCGTGAGTTTTAATTTGATCTAGAATTTCTAAAACGAAGAAAAACTCCTGTGGTAATGGTAAGGAATAGTGTTGAATATGTGATTTTTCAGTAGGTAAAACATGTTCTTCTACTTGCGCTACTTCTTGAAACTGCAGATTTTTACACACCTGTTTTAAGCGGTCTGGATTAGTCACTAAAGTGAACCCAACAACTCGAATACTGGATAATTTATTGATGATAAATCGCAATGAACTGGATGACGATCCTAGCTCAGATTGATTGATGATTATTAAAGAAAAATGGTCATTATGAAAGAACTTGTCCATTAAATCGTTTTTTATAGTTCTAGGTGTAGAAAATATTATCCGATACAGATGATAATCAAATTTTCTTGCGTATGGGAGAATGGATCCATTATGAATAATCGTACGTAGGATTAAATGGTTCTTTAGCATCGATTGAAACTTCTGTTGTTGGTTCCTTTTAGTTAAAATTAGAACTCGTGAGGGTTGACTATCAGAAGGTTGTGAGAGGTAATAAAGAATAATCAGAGATTGAATGCGAATTAATGCCTCATCGGAAGAGTAGATCATAAGGAGATTATGGTCGTGAACTTTGGGAAGGAGAAGCTGCTCTTGTAAAGACGGATTGAATGTCAGTTTATCAGAGTAGGGAGATACATCTGTGGTTGTCATTATATTAACTATCCTGGATCTAGATCTTTACTAGACTGCTTGAAATTCTCCCAAAAAGTAGAATCGTCATCATCATTGTCGTCCAATGTTTGGAGCCAGTTCCGATGGGCAGAACAGCTCACTATTTGAGATTGTTTCACAACAAAATTCACTGGAAGCCGGCGATTTAGGAGAAGTGAACACACGCCACCATGCAAACTCGCATACTCACAAATCTGACAAAGGGGGGAATTGAAAAAGACTTCATCAAGAAAAGGGGAATTGAAAACGGGAATTTCTGGATTTATAGTCATAATCATGTCACCTACGACAGGATGTTAATCTCTACCCTGAATTCTCTAATACTGCTTAAGTACTCGAAATCAAAAAGAGAAGAAATCAGTAGTTTCGAATATAAAAGAGTCTTCATGAAATAACTACTGAGGGTTAATGATCTCAGAAGAAGAATTGGTCAATTTTCTCGAAGACATTTTAATAGAGAAGTTCAAGTTTCAAACCTATAGGGAGCTTACAATCACTTCAAAATACCTAGACCTGCAAGCGATCATAAATCAAGATCAAATGAGAATAGATTTAGCTGCAATCAGTTTTATTGATGGTTCGATTTATTTTTTTGAAGCGGAACGCGAGTTCCATGTGAAACACCCAGCAATGTACACCCATTTTTGTGATTATTGTTATTTATTGTGTCCAGATGACGCCTTCGATGATCTGCCTTGGACCCCAAAAAAACAACAGCTGTCATGGGCTGAGGAGACAGGGATCGGAATCCTTACAAGCTCAGGCGAAGGAGCCTTTAGAAACCGTCTTGGTGCAAAACTACAAGAAGATTTATCACCTGAAATTCGAAAAGAAGTCCTCAGGATGATGAATAAACGTTATCGGATTCGTTTTAACACCCTCCCCTTATGGAAAAGGTCACGAAAAAATCGAGAATAAGCCAATGCCACATCCAACAAAGATCAGAGTTTGTACTGAAACAGAAAAAAGAAAAGCGGAGATCTTTAACAAGATTGATAACCTCATCCAAACCAGGCGTTGGAATGAAGCATTAGACTCTCTCCATTACCTTCATCGAAATGCTTCCAGTATCCGTGCTCCCGTACAACGAAAACTCGCCCAATGCTACTTTGAAATGAAAAATTTCCAGAGATGCTTATCCTATCTCCAAGATCATATTCCTACCACTGACACTTCCATCAACAATATGATTATAGAATGTCTACTTCAAATGGATAAAAAAAAACTTGCTGTATTCCATCTTGTAAGGGCCCCCTTGCCACTGAAGAAGAAAAGAGATCTGTTCTTTCTGATATACCCTGAATTAGAGGAAGAAGTTTCCTCGAATCAAGTACTTCGTAAGGAAGTCCAGGTTACTATTCGCTGCCCCAACTGTACTCGATTCTTATTTTTTTCTAACAATAGGCCAAAATGTCTATTCTGTAATGACCCAAAAAAAAGAGTTAATAGTTTAAATAAAAAGTCAAGTAAGCGATTTTTCTGAGGTTATATCACCAGTAATATATTTCTTAACTTCCTCCTGTTCCTTTTCTAGATCTAGATCAGGTTTAACTTTCTTAAGAGCCAATTGAGTTTTTTCTTCTAGCTTGTCGATAATTTCTTTCTCATACTCTGCCAGTGTTCCATCATTCACTGGCTGATTTACCTTGGAGAAATCAATCTCGATATCATCAGTTTCATCAGTTTCATTTAGGAAATCTTCCAATTGACGTTGATTAGATCCTTTTAACTGTTGAACCTCGTCTGGAGAGAGATCAGGAAGTTCGATAGCTGGTTCTTCGGGTAGTAAATCTTCCATGATATGAGACTCACTGATTTCTTGACTCTCCTCTTCAGCGAGAGTATCGTGGATGGAATGGCTACTTTCCCACTCCTCACCATTCTGGGGCCGATCAAAACTGTCATTTGACATGGAGGGAGGAGGAAAATGTGAATGTCTTGGAGATGTTTCATATTGTCGAGTTATTTGTCCAACTCGATCTGACTGGGTAATTTGTGATAAAACTAACCCTGGAATGATTTTTTGAATAGCGTTTTTGAAATCAAGACTACGTTCTCGGATGTTATAATGGAGCTCTTCTTTATGCTCAGCGCTTAACTTGAGATAATTACATTCAGGAAAATCTAAGGTGAGAGAAAATATGGTATTACTTGAATCCTCAAATATCCGGAATTGATGGTCTTGAAGATTTTTCAAGACTGATAACCGAAATGTTTGAGGTTTGGTTTCGACTTGGAAATCCGTTGATACAGTAGTGAGGTTCTCTTTTGATGAATAAGAAATGACTGTGTCTGGAAGATCAGCTGACTGAAAGAATTCTTGGGATGGTGATCCAGTAGAGAAACGATATGATTCGTTTTGCTGTTTAATGTCTGCATTGTCTAAGAAGAGTCCAATAAAGTACCCAACACTACACATGATTAGAACAACGATTACACTTGCCTCTGACATGTAATATAATAAACAGCCCACTAGGAATCCTATAACCGCAGTTAAGATACTTCGATTCAACATTTTATCATTCTAAATGTGATTCTTGTCTAGAGTATTTATACTTGAAATCAGTGGAGGGTTTGAGAAAAGTGATTATAGTCATCATCTAAGGGAACTTTCACTTCGTCATCAAGAATAAGTGAAAGTAAGGAACGAGCTCCCGATTTATCAAGCTTCGTGTTATTATGACTACAACGAGGAAGAAATGTACATCGGGGACAACCCAAGGGATCCTTACAATCGCATTCAAGTAGGTCATGTGCCCGAGTAAATAATTCTGGTAGATGATCAAGAAGCATAGCACAGACACCTGAACCTGTCGCTTGATCAAATAATAGAATATACCCTTGAGGGAGTAAAGCCAATCCTCCGATTTCATGGAGTTGACCCCCAATAAAGGGAAGACTAGCATGTAAAATAACATGAACCAGAGCATGTTGAGCAGCAACTTGAGTATGGCGGTCGATTTCTAGATTATCTATTGGGAGAGAAGGAGAACGAAAAAGCAGTCCCTTGGATCGCGATGAATAATAAAGAGGATCCCGAAGTTTGTGCTGTGAGGTTCCCGTTGGTAATTCCAAGGTGTATCCAAACACAGTCTGGAGAACCTTGGCTTCAACGTACGCTATATCAAGTCCGAATGCTTGGTGACGCTTATATATCTCCACAACTTCAGGTTTAAACGCAGAAAGAGGAAAGGTTGCTCCCCAACTGCTTTTGGGTTTAACTAAGTTAGCAACACCCCGTACACCATTGAATCGAAAACTAACCACACGGTATCGGGCGCCAGCTGCATAGTAGAAAGCTCCTGGGTATAATTCAAGCATTGCTAGGGGCATAGCCCGTTTTCCAATTCTACGACTGCCATATTTTATAAGAATCTCATGAGTCTGTCCCCGAATGGAGTATCTACGAGCTTTCTCCCTTCCTGCCTCTGTTGGCATCAACACAGACTCATTGATTTGAGTTAACAAGTTCTCTGTAACCAATTGTCGTAAAGTTTTCGCATATTGCGAAAAATCACCTTGACTCAGATCTATAGAACTATCCAGAGAGGCGCACAATAATTGTTGTTCAGTCACAGTAGGATTATCAGGATCAAAAAAGACATCCTCAATATCTTGGTAATACCGATCAGGAAACTGTAGATAATAGTGGCTAATAGGATCTTCTGAATTCAAGAGAATGATAGCTAGGGATTCCTGTCCCTTCCTACCAGCACGACCAATTCGTTGCATCGCTCGATTTACCGCTATAGGTGGCGTAATGACAATATCCAGATCCCCGATGTCAATACCAAGCTCGAGAGTCGGAGTAGCCACCAGTAAATCCAAGACCCCATCACGAAAGTCGGTTTCAACCTGCTCACGAATTTTTCTCTCCAACCCAGCCCGATGAATCCCCACTTTCCGACTAGCTCCCCCTAGTTTCTGATAAAGGAGTTCCACACTTCTATGTGAATCTTGAAAAACGAGCATCTTTCCGAGGCCCATGATGCTGTTCACTAAGTTCGTCATACTATCTAATGTAGACATTCCACTAAAAGGAGCAAGAATTAAGAAGTGGAGCTTCCCCCGTCTCCCATTTTTACATTCAATGACTTTGACTGGCCTGTCCAAGAGGCGAGACACAAATTTGGCAGCATTAGCAACAGTAGCAGAAGCTCCGATAAATTGGAGCTTATACCCAACCACTCGTTCTAATCTCTTCAAGATGAAAAACATATTACTTCCAAAGGTCCCCGAATAGCTGTGGATCTCATCTAAAATAACAATTTTGAGTCCTGCAAGTAGATCTTGAAACTGACTCGCGTTCTTGCCAATCCCCAAGTGGTAGTGCAAAATATCAGGATTTGTGATCAAAATCTCTGGAGGATCCAAATAGATTTTCTTTCGCTGATAGTGCGAGGTGTCCCCGTCAAACACTTTAACTGATAGATCCAGAACATTGGCAAGATCTTCGATTTTACGTAATTGATCTTTAGCCAAAGCTTTCATAGGATAAATAATAAGAAGCTGAACTCCAAACCCCTTATTTTTTCTGATCTTTAGTAATGTAGGAAGAAGGAAACCTTCCGATTTCCCATTCCCTGTAGGCGCAATAATGCACAAATCTTGAGAATCCAAGATTTCTTTGATAGCCTCTTCCTGAAATTTGAATAATTCGAGAATTTGTTTCTTTTGTAAAAAATCAATTAATTTCTGATCCTGTAAGATTTTTAATCCAGATGAACCCACTTCCCCAATTTGCTCATCAAAGAACCGATAATCAACAATCTGATGTTGAGCAAATTGGATAATTTTCTTGATAGTCAATGGGAGATTTTCTCTTGTTGTATGAAAATGATTCTCGAAATCTGTAAGGTTCATGATACTCTTAGGTGCTGAAGATTGCATCACCTTGCCTGTCTGAAGGACGAGATCCTGATTAGTTGGTAACGGTTTTAAACGACCAGAACTTGCTAGTCGGAGTTGAGTTGCTTTCTGAAGATGTTGTGGATTCCCTCCTGCTAAGGAATAATACTTTTGCAGGCAGAACTCTCCCTTTCTCGGATCCTTGAGTTTGAAGTAAAGGGAAGATAAGTGCTTCCAGGTCTCTCGGTGGGCGTCATCGATTTGCAGGATTCGGCCAAAAGCCTTTTTTGCATCCTCAATTTGTTTAAACTTTAGAAAATGATGAGCCAGTTTTGATAGAAGTGCTATTGGTGGATTTTTCGAGACAACAATCTCCCGAAATTCAGCTAGTACCTCCTCTTGATCATGAAATTCCTGATAATTCTCTAGAGCTGATT
>JBHLPQ010000333.1:0-2595 GCA_048939265.1 Promethearchaeota archaeon | reverse complement strand
ATTACCAGCAGTATATGGATAAACAGACAGCCAGAATGGTATTTAAAACCTTTAATACAGTCTATCGAACAGGAGAAACTGCTAGAATCTTTGATTTTGGATTTATTAGAAAAGATGGTACAAGGGGAGTCAGTGAAGCGTCTATTTCTCCAATGCATAATTTTGAAGGTGAAATTATTGGGTTTCGGGGTATAGTTCGTGATGTTACAGAACGTGCAGAGATAGAGAAAGCTTTGAGTGATGAAAGAGAGAAATATCAAAATCTTGTCGAAAAGCTAGAAGAGGGACTCACGGTAGAAGACCCTGATGGATTTATTACTTTTGCTAATCCTAAAACATTGGAAACATTAGGTTATACTGAAGACGAACTAATAGGTAAGCATTGGAGTTTTATAGTTCCTGAGGATGACCTGGATCAATCCTATATGGAGACTGCAAAACGTTCCAAAGGAATCAGTAGTACTTATGAAAGCAACATCCTAGCAAAAGATGGAACAATTATACCAGTTATAGTTTCAGCAGCACCAATTTTTTCAAGTACTGGAGAGTACCAAGGAGTTCTTGTATTATCTACTGATATCACAGAACGTAAGCGAGTAGAGGAGGAGTTACAACAAAGTGAGGAGAAATATAGTAACCTTTTCCATTATTCTAATGATGCAATATTTTTACATGACTTAGATGGTAATATAATAGATATCAATGAGAAAACATTGGAACTTTTCGGATATACGAAATCGGAATTAATTTTGATTTCAATTCCTAGCCTGCATCCTGCTGAATCAATCGAAACATCGGATTGGGCTTTTAAAACAATCTCAAAAGAGGGATTTGTGAATTTTGAGATCGACTTCATTAAAAAAGGTGGTGAGGTGTTTCCAGCTGAGGTGTCATCAAGTCTTTTTGAGATCAGAGGTAAAAAGGTCATTCAAGGGATCGTGCGTGATATTACTGAACGTAAACAAGCAGAACAGGCATTACGCCAAGTAAAATTGGAAGAAGAGCGATACCATGCAATGATGTCTCATTTCATAAATAATGACATGCAGAAGATCATCAATAACGTAGAATTACTTTCTTTAATGTATGAATCCAAATTAGAGCTTGATCCACAAATCGTAAATAATGTTATTACCATTGCTTCTGGTTCATCAAAAACCATTGATACAGTTAACAATATTTATGAAATTCTTCAGTCTCCATTTATTCGGCCTAGTGAAAGTCAACCTTTATTCAATATTATCAATGAAGTTGTCTCTGCATTATCAAATTTTTCCAAACTTGTCAATATTAGCAAAAGCAGCCTTGGTGTATCAATATTTACTGATAATCATCTTAAAGACGTTTTTAATGAGATATTATTCTTTATTTTGAGTTTCTATCATGATTCTGTAAATATCAGTACAAGTATCAATATTGAGGGGTACTTTCTCTCTACCTCCTTCTGTGTTCTCATTAGCGATTGTTGTTCTGAACCCTTACCACAAGAAATAGTTTCAAAACTCTCAGGGACAATTACTGATGAATGGGAAATTATTGGCCATAATATTGGGATTGCTCTAGCTTCCGTCATCATGCAATATTATGGTGGATCACTTGAAATCCATGCCCAAGATCCTAAGGGAAATGAGTTCAATCTTCTCTTTCCGCTTAAATTAATCGAAGGTTCAAGTAATATTAACAAGGAATAGATTCGATAATATCAGTAACAATAAACAAGAATTTTTTCATTTCAAAATCAGAAATATTTTCATTTAAAATAACCTTTAGAAATTCTAGAGTTAATGGAAAAGAACGAATTCTAGCTTGTATTTTTATTAATCTGTAAAAAATTAGTAGAATCATTGAGTAAATTTAAATCTCTGAATTGAATCAGGTTTATCTGAGCTAATAAGAAAAATTATCATTGACAGTGGATTTTAATGGAATTTGAGGAATTGTTTAATAGGCAGGATATTCCTAGGGATGTGAAAGATGCAATTCAGAGAAAAATCAAAAGTATTAACCAAATTGAACATGAATTGAGAGAATCAGAGGAAAAGTATCGAAATTTAGTCGAACGAGCGAACGATGGTATTGCTTTAATTCAAGATTCATTAATAAAGTATGTTAATCCAGGGTTAGTTAAAATTACAGGTTATACTGCTGATGAACTGCTTGATACTCCATTCATGGATTATATTCATCCAGATTTTCGTTCTGAAGTTGTGAATCGATACGAACAACGTATGGCTGGGCAGAGTATCTCACCGATATACGAAACCACTTTTTTATTGAAAAATGATAGAGTGATAGAAGTTGAAATAAATGCTGGTATTATCCCATATCAGGGCAAACAAGCTGACCTCGCGATCATACGTGATATTAGTAAGCACAAAAAAGCCGAAGAGGAGTTAAGAGAGTCCAAAGAGAAATATCAAATGCTTGTTGAAAAGCTAGAAGAGGGAGTTCTATTAGAAGATGCAAAAGGGTTCATATCCTTTATAAATCCAAAGACTGGCAAACTACTAGGTTATACGAAAGAGGAATTAATAGGAAAACATTGGTCAAGCATCGTCCCGAGCGAATATATTGACCAGATATATAATGAAACAG
>JBHLPQ010000178.1:0-7803 GCA_048939265.1 Promethearchaeota archaeon | reverse complement strand
AGGTACTTTGGTTGGCTTTTCTTCATCTTGACTAGTTCCCCCTTGTTGTGCACAAGCGCGCGGATCAGTTGGAGTTTTCCGAGTTCCCCTTTTGCTTTGGCAGCTTTGACCCTGCCTGCGAGGCTCATGAAGTCTGCGCTCATAGTCGTAGGGATGGCGGTGTGGAACTCCTCGGGGGAGCCGGCGATCATTGGCCCGAAGTGGGAGATCACGCGTTGCGCCAGTTGCCGCCCATTCTGGAACCCTGGGAAGAAGACAGGCAGGCGTTCTATGTGGAGATTGAGACCTGTGGTGCCTTCCAGCATCATGAATAACCCATTCTTGTAGTTCTCCACATCCTGACTCCCACGGGGGAGGAATGAGAGCTTACCAGAGGTGCCTGAGCTGTGAACTATCCACAACCCCGTGGCCGCCTCGAGCTGATCTAACCACTCATCGATGGTTTTGGGGTCATCAAATGGCACGTTGGTCATATCCACGGTGGAAAATTTAGATAACCATTTGGTCAGCTGATCAAAGCGGCGTTTCTCGATCAACGACAAGGGGTACGACTTGTACACAGTGTGTGTGAACAGGACAGGGAGGATATCATTCAAAGTGATGATGTCTGTGATTCCCTGTCGAGCAGCTAAGTCTTGGACTGCAGGAATATTCTGGGAATGTTCTTGAAACCGTTCTCGGAGCGCCTGAAGTTGCATGTGTTCCAGTTCTTCATTATCGAGCGAGAACACCTCATCAACTGTCCGAATATCCCGGCGCGGCCAGTCTCGAGGGTGCCCCCAATTACTGGCCTCTATTTTCATTCTTGGTGTGTCTGTTATTTGCATCCGTTATTCTTCCGTTCGCATCTGTTTGTGTATCTGCTACATATTCTGAACGACCTATTTATACTCGAAATCGATCCTCTTTTACCCTAAATGTTGTCTTTCCTTAAATAATCTTTTTAAAATCCCTTTACATTAAGTAATAAATTCATGACTCCTGGGAGTTCCTTGATGAAAAATTATATATAGACTTATAGTATATTAAATTATATGAGGTCAAATATGTGTCTAGAACGGAAACATTACTCAAATGGACCACCGAGTACAAAAAAGGTTTCTCGAAGCCATTCATCTTGTTAACCCTACAAAACAAGAAGAATTATCCATACAATCTTACCCGGGAGATTAATTTCTTGACCAAGGGTCAAATCAATATTGCTGGATCCAACATCTATCCTATCCTCAAAGATTTAGTGGATGAAGAACTTGTCAAGAAAGAGGAAGTTCCGAAACCTAGAAAAGGTGATGACAATGGCAAGGAGCGATATCGTTCAGAGTATTCTCTCACAGATAGTGGAAAAGAATTCATAGCTGACCTAAAACAATCTCTAAAGGAATTTGTTGATATTATAACGACATTTATTGAAGAATAAAGGATAAATGAAAGAATGAGCTCTAATACAGATTTAGTAAGCATAACAGAATATATTGAGGAAGTAAACAAACTACTTCCTTATAGTCAGTTTGAGAAACAACCCGTCTTAGATGATTTGTATGATGATTTACAAGAGGCTTTAAACTCCAATCCCTCACAAGACCTCTACATGACGTTTGGTTCTCCTCGTGAGGTTGCCAGAAATTTAAGCAAAAGTCACGATTGGAATGTTAAGCCAGCTGGATGGTTAATACGAACCTTAGCGTTCTTTATAGACTTTCTAATTTTATTCATTGTCTTTTTTACCAGTATCATTACTGGATTGGTGAGTATGTCGAATACCATCAATACTGGTCAGCTAGAGCTTATTGAATTCATTTTTCTGGTTAGTGTGTTAATAATCATTTGCCTTTCCCCTGTTATCATCATGTTTTCATATTTCGTGATACTAGAAAAATACTGGGCCACAACCATCGGTAAATGGTTCTTTAGGTTAAGAACTGTCGATGTGTCAGGAATTAAGCTCACATGGAAGCAAGCAATAATTCGTAATTTCACTAAATTTCAAGGGGAATTCCTCCCCTTTGATATTATCATTGGCATGTTGATGGAGAAGGAGAAGGGAACTCCTGGGAGATATCAACGAGCTACTGATATTCTTGTTGACACAATGGTGGTAAGAAAGGGTTAATTTTCTCTCCTTCTCTTTTCTTTTGGACAAATATGCCGATCAGTTGTCGGATAAGCTGGAGCACCGAGATCATAAGTGAGGGAAAAACCTAGTCACAAAAATTACTCAATCTAGTAGAGGAACGGGTGGCGAAGAAGGAATTTTAATGGTTCCTTCTTACCATAATCACATACAGTTATCTTTAGGAGATTTATGTAGTGCGAATGAAAGGTGAAACAGCAATCGTCACTGGCTCAACAAGTGGCATTGGAAAAAAAATATCTGAATTATTCCTAAAAGAAGGTTGTAAAGTCACAATATGCTCAAGAAATGAATTAAATGTTAAGAAAACTGTGTCAAAATTTCAAGAAGAATTTAGTGACTCAGTAATTGGCCAAGTGTGTGATGTTTCCGATACTACGTTGATGAAGAAAGTAGTGGAGAAAACTGTTCATACATTTGGCTCCATTCGAATTCTTGTGGCAAATGCTGGAATAAATTTGACTTATGGACCCTTTGAGAATATGATTCACAATCCAGAGGAAATAATTGTTGATACTCAAAAGATGCTTTCAACTAATCTGATTGGAGTTATCAACTCAATATCTACAGTACTACCATATATGATCACTCAGGGCTATGGGAGAATAATAGTAGTGGGAGGGGGAGGAGGAGAGCGGGCTGTACCTCATATGACTCTATATTCCGCCTCAAAAGGGGGTGTATTCGCCTTTTCTAAGTGTCTGGCTACCGAATTCACAGAACGAGAAGATGACATTAAAATCAATGTTTTTCAACCTGGGATGATTGAAACAAATTTGGGGAAGAATGTCAAAGTAGTAGAAGGGTGGAAAACAGAAGAAATTTTTCAGCATGATAGATCCCTTGCGTTCAAATACATTGGTACTAATATCGAAGAAAGCTGTACAAATGTAATCCCTTATGCCATTCCAACTTGTAAAGAGAATGGAAAGGTTTTCAGGGGATTCTCCATACTGAAAATGATCCGTGGAGGTAGAAAATATCAGAAGGCTTTAGCGAAACAACAAAAAACCTAAAACATAACACTTTATACTTTTTCGTCTTGTTTTTGGTTGTCAGAAGGGTATTTACCATTTAAATTCCTTTCTTGATTAAATCATTGAGCCATCCTCAACTCTGTTTCGCTCTGTGGAAGTCACTCCCCTAGTGGATGGATTCAGTGAACTTGATATCACCTGTTGACGTACTCAGATCAAAATAGTATTTAGTGCTTGCTGAGTCAAAATTAGCTGAAGAATATGTTTCACCTCCTCCAGGAATAGTGATACTACCCGTGGAGACAGAGGTGGTGATCTTTAGACCAATTTCTGGAGTAAGGCGTGTTTCAACGCTAATACTTCCAGTAGAAGCACTAATACTGAATATATGAGATAAGGGATCATTGCCATAATATGATTTAACATCTACATTGATATTTCCTGTCGAGCCAGAGATACTCCAAGCAGTTGATCCTGTACAATTGATATCCTCTAAATTGACAATAATCCAGTCTGTTTCTGTTTTTATTGTGGGAGATGCGTCGGAGAACTGAACATGTTTTAATTCTAATTGTACTGCGCCAGTTGAACTCTCTAGATCTAGTGAACTGATGTGTATTCCTTTATCAGTAATGATAGTGAATACCTTACCAGTTATCGCTGTAAGGTCGATTACTAACGTTATATTGGTCCCCACGGTGATATTGATTTCATAGCTGTAATCGACTCTTATTCCCTCATCTTGTGAATCAAATTGAACTTTCATTGTCTCTGAGTCTACTTCTGAATATGTTACTTCCTCAGCTGCTTCTAGTGTTCCGCCTGATCCTTCTCGGATAGAAACTTCATTCTCGATGTAGACTAAATAATTTGCATTAGGCTCATTATATAGAGTAATTGATCCTACTGCAACATGAAAATCTAACATTACTACTGTGTGGGTACTTTTCGAAACAGTGATTGGATCTTTATCCCCCGTATATTCAAAATCTCCAAGGGGAGTCGTACACCCGCTAATACCGGCAATAATTATTATTAATATAAACGAGAATGTAAGTTTTTCTTTCATATTTCATTCCCAACTTTGCAATCTCTACCCCCTTAACTGATCCTTTATAAATTTCTCCATTTTTCACAAATGATTTAAATCCTTCCCGATACAAAGAAGTGAACACTTCAGCAAAACAAGTTGTTCAGCTTACTAAAGGAATGGAAATTAACACTGGAACGTAATTCCTTTTCAGCTACTTTTGATTTATAAGAAAAAAATGTGCCTTTTAAGATGATACAGAAAATCCGTCCCGACGAAATTCAGGATTAGTCTCTCAGGAGCCATACACTGTATTACTAGAACTTCTGAAATCACTAGCCACCACATTCCAATATTGATTTGTGGAAAGATTAAACTATTTTTCTATTTGTCATTATTCTTTAATAAATGAATTTAACATGGTTATTTGTGAGAATATTTATGTGAATTAAGCTGTTGATTCATTAGTTAACTCTTTTTCTGACTCTAAAGTTTCAAACAATAATAATGGACAAATAAAGGCGAAGGAGATTGCCGTCATCACGGCACCATTCATATAATAAACATCCCATGTCATACCTAGAATCATGGGGCCAATGTGAGTTACATCCGAGATAATGGCATCTATAGGGATTTCAACTAAGTAAGAAGTATATAATATTAAAATACCTGAAATAAAGACTTGTACCATCCCTAGGAATAGTAATATTATCCAAATGATTCGGGAATTATGGATTAAAGAATTCCTATTGCGTTTAAGCCCTAATGGTATTGTACCGATCAATATAATTAGTGTTCCAAAGGTAAGAAAGTCAAAATATTTTATGTGATTAAATATTGACATTGGTCCCAATCCATTTAAAATTAGCGTTGGTAATAAATAAATCATCACACCTATTATTGTGATCAGTATCCATATCAGTTGAAAACGATCAAGAAATGAACGGAAAGTTGTAACGTATGATACTAATAGTGGCATAATTCCAACGTATAAGCTAATACAGCCATAAAGGAATAATACTTCCCAGAGTGACATGGTGTACGAGAGTAAACTAAGAATTAATAAAGAAAGACCAACAAAACAGAGTAGAATATACACAGTTTTTTGTTGCCTCAGTACCAAAAAGTCCTGAATCCTGAAAACAATTGGAGAAAAGCCAATGAGGATTAAGAAAACCCCAAAAATGTAGTAATCAAACCAAGAATGGCTTGGATTTAATGGCGGAATTATGTTTTGCGTCAGGATCGAATAAACTAATAATTCAATCCCATGAAGAAACAATAACAAGAAGAATATCTCAAATCTCTTCAAAGTAATTCTATTCTTGTGATTTTGAACTGGTAGAATGAGAAATAATCCAAAAAATGTAAAATAGAATCCAAAAGCTAGTAAAACTTGATATTCTATTCCGAATAATGATTTTTCTGGCAGGTCATATAGAATTGGATCTGATTTTTCCAAATATCCAATAAATAATAAGAAACTGATTATTGTGATTAAGATTCCAACACTCATTAAAGCAAGAATCCATTTTTTGATACCAATGATTTTTTCTCTCATTAACGACGCATCCAACCTGTGATTTTCGTTGGTTTATGCATTTATATTTGTACCCATCCTTAATTTTTAAATGAATTAAAAATTATTCTGAAAAATCTTCAAGGTTTCGAGTGGACATAAGGGAGTTTACTGTTCAGAAGTTTTACATATTTACCATAAGATTTTTGATTCTATCTGCTGATTAATGTGTAGTACGGACTTTAGCGTTCTTTATTTCTTTCATATCTCAGGATTAGCCTCTCAGGAGCCGTCCACTATATTATTGGAGCTTCTGAAATCAGTGGCCTCTCAAATCCATTTTGAGTATTTATACCTCTGCTCTGTAATCATTACCAGTAATGTATACCGATATCATTTAACTACAAAGCTTTATCCGAGGTACTATCAGTGTTCCAGGAACTGGGGTGTCTAGTGGCATTAGATGATATTTTTAAGGGATGCCTTTTTTTGATCACTTCTAAGGATGGTAAGATAGCCTACTGCCTGAAGTTTAAGCTGTGGAATGAACCCTGTCCGAAGATGTGTGATCAATATATCCCTCATGGACCTGGACAAATCGAGGAGGCAAAACAAGCCAATTATGATATTGAGTGTCTAGATTTCACCCGTAAAATCATAACAGATTCTCCTGAGTATTATTGTACCTTGTATAATTTACCAAAACCTCTTTGCAAAGAGTGTCTCTTTCATCGCTATACTGAGGATCCCTCTACCTTTGAAGAATAATATCAAGCAATATTGATTTTTTGTTGTTTCAGATACCAGAAGATGGGTAGAAGAATGATTAGTAGAGGGCCCAGTACAAGGAGTATGAGTATGCCAAATAAGGCATAGATGCTATACAATGTAGGATCCTCCAGGGGAACACTCCGAATGAAAATACTGTCATAAAAGTCGAAGATGTCAAAATATGGATCCTGAGATACTGTTGCCACCAGAATTCCCGATCCAATTAAGGTAATCAAGATTAAGGAATAAGACACGAAGTTTATGATGAAAAAATTCGTTAAAAGTTTTTCTTTTGGAACTTGAAGGGATTGCCCAATAAAAGCTTCAATGAATACACTAATTCCAAAAGGAATGCTAAAGATAACAATTGCTCAAAAAATGGCCGCAAGATGGGAATATAGATCTATTCTCTCTGTTATGATATTTGCCCCCACAGTAATTGGGAAAAGCCAGATAGATCCAAAACCAGTTAATAAAAATGGTACTGTTATCAGGGCTGACCCAATATTCGCCCACAGGGAGACTTTGAGAGCTAACCTCCAGTCATTCCAAATTCGGGTTAAAATACCTGCCTCTAAAGCCACTATAATAACCGAGGCAAGAATGAACCAGGGAAGGCGGAGGTATGACAGAGTCAGGACTGCATCCAGAAAAATCGGTTGATCTATCCTCATCATTAAGAAATATTGATTTGTACATAACTCCAACCTCTTTCTCACTCCTTGCTTTTACGACTGATTTTCATAGGGATTTCAAAGTTTATAATTCTTTTCAATGTATAATCTATTTTTATAAAAAGAAATCTTATAATGATTGAATTTAAAATTAATAAGGATTTATGTTGTTAAACAAATGAATCAAAATGAATGATACTCATACGCAGTCAATATTAACTAAACAAAGAATTATTATAACACCTATTTTAGGGGGAATCTATTTCGGAATATTATTAGTGACTCACTTCATACTTTTATATTTCACCTTAAATTTCAACCACTTTCGTGAGTCTGTTGGAACTGTGATTTTGTTTATTTTAGCTATCTTCTATTTAGATTGGTTAAAATATGCTCCCTTATTCTTAATCTTGGAAAATCTTACCCATGATAATAAAGAGGAATTTAAACAAACTCTAAAACACATAAGTTTATTATTTATTGTTATTAGTCTTGCTTTGATTATTCTTGTTAGCTTTTTCTTTTGGCTTCATAGTTCGAGCAGAACATGGCTGTTTATATCATTTGAATTGAAAAAAGGGAAGTTGTGGAGGCAGCGTTGACATGACGTTTCACGGATGCGGCGCGGTTAGTATTTTGGCGCCTTCGGCTTCGGTCCACGCTTTCATGGTGGTGGTGCGGATGTTGCCCATGCTGCCTAT
>JBHLPQ010000332.1:0-2623 GCA_048939265.1 Promethearchaeota archaeon | reverse complement strand
TGGGTAAACCTATGGGTAGTGCATTCATAACATCTAGCGCTAGATCAGTCCCCATAGTCCCACCAATTGCCAGAACACCATCCAAATCACCTCTATAATTTAGTTCTTTAATTATCTTAGTAGCGCCTATAGCCATCTGGTTCATAGCTTTGGCTTCATTATTGTATGCAGTAATTTTTTCTATGGTTGTATTATTGGCCTTTGCTATCTGCTCGCGTTTTATGTCAGGTTCGAAAAGTATTGGACCGATAACTCCTACGTCAATTACTACGGCTTCATGGCCTCTTGCCATAATTTGTTCTTTGAGATATTTCATTTCTTCGGCTTTGGTATCTAAGGTACCAATTATGGCTATTTTTTTGGACATCAAACAACCTCCATTTATAGCTTATGTGGTAAATGCCATAACATCGATAACCCGTATTATGAATCAGGGGGGAACCGTTTCTTAGTAGTAATAAAAAGAAGGATTAACTCCCCAAATATGCAATTCTTACACATTCATCATTCATAAGCTTTTGACAGTCACCCTGTAGAACGATATTTCCTGTTTCAATTACGTAGCCACGTGAAGCAAGACTCAATGCCAACTCAGCATTCTGTTCAACGAGTAGGATACTGGTACCACTCTTTCTAATATTTAATGCTACTTTTCCAATTTCTTGTATCATTAGTGGTGCGAGACCTGTAGAAGGTTCATCTAATAAAAGGAGTTTAGGTTTAGCCATCAAGGCACGAGCAATAGCCAGCATTTGTTGCTCGCCACCACTCAGAGTGCGTGCTTGTTGGTGCCTTCTTTCTTTTAATCGAGGGAAATGTTTATAGACAACTTCTAAATCTGATATAACCTTTTTCCTATCTCGACGAAGATAAGCACCGAGCTTAATATTTTCAATTACTGTCATGTAAGGGAATAATTCTCGTCCCTGTGGCACATGGGAAATCCCCATTTTAACAATGTCTTTTATAGAAGCTCGATCAATCCTTCTTCGGCCAAATTTGATTTCTCCCATTGTTAATCGTTTTAACCCGCAAATAGTCCTCAAAATAGTTGTTTTTCCTGCCCCGTTGCTTCCAATCAAAGTCACAACCTCCCCTTCATCAACTGTAAAACAAATGCCTTTTACAACCTCTGCTGCACCATAATTAACTTGCAAATTTGACACTTCAAATAACATTTTTTTTGCTTCCTAAATACGCATTTATTACGTCTTGATTTCTAAATATTTCTGTAGGTTTATCTTCAGCAAGCTTTTCCCCAAAATTAAGTACCGCAATGCGGTCACACAGTCCTATCATTGCCTTCAGGTTATGTTCTACGACTAAACATGTAATTCTGTTCTTATCTCTTAATATTTTTATCATATTGACCATTGTCCTGACTTCTTCGGCATTCATGCCAGTTAATGGCTCATCTAGTAATAACAGTCGTGGCCGCGTGGCCAAAGCGATGGCTAAACTTAGTAGTCTCTGTTTGCCATGTGGGAGATTGTAAGCAAACTCACCAGAATTCTTATCCAATGAAACAAAACTCAATACGTTTAAAGCCTCTTTATATATTGAACCTCTATTTGAATGTTGAGAATAGGCTTCTGTAGACCTTCTTCTGCCAGATTGCTGAAGTACACTAACTGCTATATTCTCTAACACTGTAAAGCTATTAAAAAATACATTGTGCTGGAATATTCTCGCAATACCTTTTCTTGCTCTTTCATAATGTGCTAACTCTGTTATGTCATTATTTTCAAAAAAAATTTTCCCTTTGCTAGGGAATAAACTACCATCTATCATATTAAGAATAGTTGTCTTTCCAGACCCATTTGGACCAATTAAACCCATTATTTCACCATTATATATATTTAGATCTAATGCGTTTACAGCAACTAAACCGCCAAATACTTTTTGTAAGCTCCGTATTTCAACTAGCTTTTCGTGCATATAATAAGTCCTTTGTCATATTAAATTTTCCGTAGTGGTAATCTCTTAAACCAAAATATTAATTTATTTGGTAGCCCAACTAACCCTTGAGGTATAAATAAGACAATAAACAGAGCTATGCCGCCAATTATCATAGGTTGGTACAATTTAAAAGGTCTACAAAATTCAGATATCATTGTTAAGGCTAGTACTCCTAAAATTGGTCCTGTGAAATTACTAGTCCCACCGACTATCATATATAGGACAAGATATATAGACATCATAGGACCAAACTTAGAGCTTGGTATAGCAATTAACGCTTGCTGAAAGTGAGCAAACAGTGCTCCAGCTATACCTGCGAAAAAGGAAGCAATGGCAAAATTTAAAACCTTTAACCATAAAACATTAATGCCAATAGATTGTGCCAATTCACTAGAGTCGCTAATCGCTTTCCATTTAAAGCCAAGACTAGATTTTTCAAGTAAATATAATACCAGAAGAGATAATATAAGAATTATTAGGACCAAATAGTAATAATTGGCAGGAGAATCAAATTTTATAATCCCAATTAAGGGGACTGCAATATGTTTAGGCCGAGGAATACTTACTAAACCCATAGATCCACCTGAAATGGATTTTAGATAATATAATGTTAGTCTTAATGTTTCTGCTGTCAAAAGCGTTAAAACAGCAAAATATATGCCTT
>JBHLPQ010000177.1:0-7888 GCA_048939265.1 Promethearchaeota archaeon | reverse complement strand
TGAAGAATTATGACATTGCAGTCTCAGCAATAGGCCCATTTTATTTTTTTGGCCCAAAAGTTGCCCGAGCTGCAATCGAAGCTAAAATTCCATTAGTTGATATCTGTGATGATCCTGATCCCACTCAAGAAGTACTTGAGATGGATATTGTTGCAAAAGAAGCTAATATACCAATTTTTATTGGATATGGCTGGACTCCTGGCTTGACTAATTTGATGGCTCTTAAAGCATGTAATAGACTAGATACGGGTCCTGTTCGCTTAAATATATCCTGGGTAGGAGGAGCAGCTGATTCAGAAGGTTTCGCGGTTATTCTCCATGTGTATTACGCAGTAACAGGAAGTTTTCCTTCCTACCAAAATGGAAAATTCATTAATGCTCCTGCTGGAAAAGGTAATGTCAAAATTGATTTCCCACCCCCGATAAATAAAGTGAAAATCTTTGATTGCGGGCACCCCGAACCAGTTTCGATTCCCCGATTCTTACCTAATGTTACAGAGTGTACACTAAAAGGAGGCCTGACGCCTGATTGGAATAATAAAGTTCTAGAATCATTTAAACACTTCCACCTGATACAAGGGAGATCTCGCCAAAAATTTTGGGGAAAAGTTATCCATGCGACAGAAAGGTTTTTTGCGACTGGGGGAGTTCCTGCGTCTTCCGCACGTGTGGATATTTATGGTTCCTATAAGGATAAACCCGTACATTGGGTATACTGTACACCGAGTCTTGCTATGGGTGAACTCACGGGAATTCCTGCCGCAATTGCGGCTCAACTTTTTGCTGAGGGGAAAATAAGTGGAGCAGGAGTACTCCCTCCAGAGGCTTTACCAGCAAATTCTCCTGATCTATTCTTCGAAGAGCTGAAAAAAAGGAATATTAAGATGATTTTTGATGAAAATGAGCCATTAAAGCATTTTCTCCCTCCAGAACCATATAATCCAGGATTTCTAGCAAAATATGGGTTAACAATTTTGATTCTTATAGTCTTAGGGGTGATATTATATGGACTCTACTGGGTTCTACTTTCACTGATATAAATAGATTCTTAAAGTCAATAATCTGACAAATCACCAAATCAATAATATCTTCAGATTTTTTCAATTTAATTACGATATTAGTTTAGCTGGTTGACAATTGCCTCTACTTGCGAAGATATGCCTTCTTGGAGATGGTGAAGTAGGTAAAACTTCTCTAATGAGTAGATATCTTAACAGAGGCTTCACCACAGAATACATTCCCACCTTAGGGTCTGATTTTTTATCAAAACAAGTTACTTTGGATACTGCATATGGTTTAAAGGATCTTAGGTTTCAAATCTGGGATTTAGCAGGCCAACCTGCTTTTGATCAAGTCCGCAAGTATTATTATAAGGGAGCTGCTGCTGCATTCTTAGTATTTGATTTAACCACTCCTACTTCTTTAAAACACTTGAATAAGTGGCTAGAAGAATTCTCAAAGAACATTCAATTGAAAAAATCGTCTGTAATCGTTCTAGGGAACAAAATGGATTTAAAAGATGAAATAAAGGTTTCCTCGGACACAGTTCTTCAATATATTTCAAGCAATTTAGTTAATAAATTTACTAATGTAGATAACCAGATAAAATATTACCAAACCTCTGCAAAGACTGGGGAAAATGTAGAACAAGCTTTTTCTATACTTGGGAAAAGAATAATCGAATTGCATTTCTTCTCCAAAGGATTAACGGAATTATAAGCTACAGAGAATTCTCCAAGGTTTATAAGTCTTTATTAAAAATAAGTTTAAAAGATGGAAACTTGACCTTACTAGTAAAAATATGCCTACTTGGAAATGGAAAAGTAGGTAAGACTTCTCTAGTCAATAGGTATCTTGGAAAAGGTTTCACTTCAGAATATACTCCAACACTAGGATCTGATTTTCTTTCAAAACAAGTTACTTTGGATACTGCATATGGTTTAAAGGAACTTAGGTTTCAAATCTGGGATTTAGCAGGCCAACCTGCTTTTAATCAAGTCCGTAAGCTGTATTACAAAGGAGCTGCAGGAGCATTTGTTGTCTTTGACCTCACCAACCCCTTTCTATCAGACTTGGAAAAGTGGCTAAAAGAATTCTCGAAAAATATTGAATTACATAGTTCCTCAGTAATTATTTTAGGGAATAAATCGGATTTGACGGGTGAAATCAAGATTACTCCTAACACTGTGAGGAATTATATTGATAAGTACCTTACCAACAAATTTCAAAATATTGACACACAAATTGATTACTACTCAACTTCTGCAAAAGATGGAACGAACGTTGAGCTAGCTTTTTCTACTCTTGGTGGAAGGATAATTGAAAAATTATATCAATAGAAGGGTGAAATTTTACCTAATTACTCTTTTTTTCAAAAATGGAATAATTAATATTTCCTTTAAAGAAAAATTTTCCTTTGTTGAGTAATTTATTTGGTTAATTTTAATAATTACAGACCCATCTAACACATGCTGCATCATATGCCTACATCGTTTAGTTTCAAGTACTCGTTTGATAGAAATATATGCCTCCAAATGCATAAGAATGTCTTAGAGGAGATTCTGGTCTGAATCTTGATGATATAGTAATTGGATAAGAGCTTAGTGAAATGAATAACCTTGAAAAAGGAATAGTTAGGCCGCGATTCGTCTTCTGCCTACTATTACTTGTTTTCACCTCTCAATCGTTTCTTATAGCAAATTCTCTACAAGATCAGGAAAATATAACCGAATGGAATCCCATTTCCGTACCAGAATTAAGGAGGGATGAAACACTTTTTGGAATGAAAGATGAAAATCTAACCGAAGATATTAGCTTTAAACACAAAAGTCCATCTGGGTCTCAGAATTCCGTTCCACAAACCATCAAACCATCTTCTGAAAAATTCCCCATAAAAGCAGATATTAGAGGCAGTAATTGGGGAGACTATTCGTTTAAATATCGTAAGAATATTACTATTGATAACACCAAAATCCCATCAGATTTGCCTGATTTTCCCGTCTTAGTCGTCCTTTATGACAGGGATCTTCGGTATCATACCCAAGCAGAAGGAAATGACATCATTTTTAAAGACTCATCGAATAAACTACTCAATCATGAGTTAGAACACTATGAAGCCACTTATAATACGACTCATGCATTTTTAGTTGCCTGGATTCGAGTTCCAGTCCTGTCCAGCACTATGGACACCACTATTTCCATGTATTACGGGAATTCGACCATTGAGAGTCAGGAAAATGCTACTGGGGTTTGGGGTGATAATTTCGCTGGAGTCTGGCATCTTACCGATCTTAATGGCTCTTCATCTAATAGTAATGATGGCACGAATCAAGGTTCAACTGACGAGGCTGGACAAATTGGTCGGGCTCAGAGATTCGATGGGATTAATGATTACATTAGTTTAGGTGTTTGGGATCCTGGTATAGGTACAGGAAACTACAGCATTTCAGCTTGGGTGCGATTAGACGATACATTTAATTCATTCTCGAGTGAATCGATGCCTATCTTTGGTCATTATGAACACGCGTCTTATGATATGGTGTTAACTTTTGCTGGGACAGATAATAACCATGGTAGTAATGGAATGCTTTATTCAAAGGTTGAAGGAACAACAGATAATAATTATGAATATATAGATAGCACTACTACATCCTGGCCAGGGAATACCTGGATACATATTGTAGCAACCAATGATAGAACAAATGAGGTAGGAGTAATCTACAAGGATAAAACCGGTGAAGGAGGAATAGGGTTCTCTATAGGGAATCCTACTTTTAGTTCAACTGGCAATTATTCAATTGGTCGAATTGATCTTGATCAAACCTATGATGATCCTTATGAAGCATTTTCGGGAGTTATCGATGAGTTGCGTTTATACAAGGGGGTTCTTTCTGCAGATTGGATTACGACAGAGTATAACAACCAGTACGATCCAATGAATTTCTATACAGTTGGAGACGAAGAAGGGGATCTAGAGGTTCTTATTGACACTGAAGTCTATGACGCCATTGACGAATATAATCCAGGCCCTAACGTCGTATTTGTCAATAATTCTCATGGATACGTTTTTCTACAAAAAAGGAGTGGAGGGATAGCTGAAATCGCTTATTATAAGACCACTAATAACGGATCTACCTGGGAGGGGCCTGCATTCATTAATCCTCAAGGATTTGCTTTTAGAAGTTTCTCGTGTTGGTACGATCAATGGACGCCAGAGAATTATGGTACAAAAATCCATTTCATTGTAAACTCTTATAGTCGTAACGAGATGATGTATAATTATCTAGATACAAAAGATGATAGTACTAATGAGACGTGGACAAAAATAATGAATTCGGGAGGATTCCACAACGCACCAGATGGAGGAGGGGCAATTACTGTTTCTTCAACTGGAAATTTGTTTGGTGCATCATGGATGACTAACGGGCCACAGTTTGCGAAATTTGAGCAAAACTCTTGGTATGATATAACTCCTTCTTATTCATTTTTGGATTACGATGATGATCATGGTCAGCTTCTTCCTTTAAGTGGGGGAGATATTCTTTGTCTTTACGAAGATGCGACCGAAAATACTCTCTATTCCTTTATATACGATGAGGAGAGTGATACATGGGATACAACCCCTAAGAATCTCACTACAATTGTTTCAGAAACTGTAGCTCCTGAAGATGCTTATAATAATAATGCCAATTGGGGAGCAGTATCAGATCCAAATACCTGTAATGTTTTCTTGGTATTAAACAACGATATTTTGTCAGCACAAGGAGTTATTGAATCGTGGGAATTTTTGGATTCTGATCGTTCCTGGATCCAAAAAACTGATGTAGCGACTCTAGGAGTTGACGGAGATGAAGTTAAACCAGCATATGATCCCAATAGCAACACACTTTTTGCTATAACAATTGTAGGAAATAGTATCTATGTCCAAAATTCTACAGACCGAGGTGTCACGTGGAGTACATTAAAGAAAGTCAGTAGTGTAACAGAAGCCTGGATTGTTTTACGAACAAGTTTCATTTCTGCGGAACGGATTTATACAATATACTTTGTTGAAAACGATCCTAATGATGATCTTGTTTATGGAAACACTATAGCTGATCTACCTGAACCTCAAGGTAATGCGACAATCAAGGTAAATGTGGTTGATTTAGATAGCAAAAAAGTACCCAATGCAAGAGTAAATCTCACAAAAATTGATTTTAGTTATGAAAAAACAAAAAATACCACTCTTAATGGATTCACTTCATTTACCAATGTCACATTCGGCTATTATAATCTTACAGTTGAATTTGAGGACACGATAAACCAGACATATGAACTGCAGCAATTTACTAGTAACAGTAGTTACCATCTGAATCCTATTATTTCTATTCTCGTTATTATATCTGAATATGTAGATAATAGTCCACCAGTTGTCCGAGATATTTTTTATGAAAACGAATCCAGTCAGTTTGGGGATATACCAGTCTTTTTTACTAATATAACAGATGAAAGCAGCCTTAGAGAGGTGAATCTAAATTTAACAGTAATTAAGACGATCGGTGAGGAAACTGCTATTCAGGATAATTTTACAATGGTACATCTTTCTGGTGACCAATATTATAATGCCACAACCTTAGATACTCTAGATGACTTTAACGCCCGTGCTTACTATAACATAATTGCAATTGATATCGCTTACAACATAATAGTTACTAGAATCAAAACTGTTTATTTAGGGGATGGATTTCCTCCCAATATTGTTAGTTACAATGTAACTGACTTCAAGAATGGCACGTTACGATTCTATGCGAATATTACCGATAACATGAGTGAGGTCTATGATCCAGTTCTTTTACAGATCGATGACTCTTTCCTTATTCCAATGCATCATAATGCGTCAGGATTCTGGGTCGCTACATTACAAGCTGCTTACGATGATCAAGTAAAATATACAATCTATTCAGCCAATGATACAATTGGAAATGAAAATGGCTCTAAATTGTATACTTTAAGTCCTCCTTACGGATTAGTAGTACCAGGGGACGATGTTTTACCCAATATAATTACAGAGATAATTACCTCTCATTACCAAGGAAGGGTTGAATTTCTTGCATATATCGATGATCATAGTGTGTATCAAAGTGGAATAAACGCAAGCAGTGTTTTTCTCCATATTAATCAAAGTGATACAATCGAGACATTTCCAATGATTGAAATCGAAGGAGTATTTCAGTTAGAATTAGAGTTTGAATTCGCGGATTGTTTTTATTATTGGGTTACTGCTGAAGATTTGGCAGGAAACAATAATACTGGATTATTAAATAAACCGTTTTCAATAGACGACAATTCCATACCTCAAATCTCATATTGGAAAATAGATTGGGGAAATGGAACTGTAGACTTTTATGCTGAAGTAATAGACTGGCCTTTCAATGAAACCTCTGCTTACTTGTTGTTTTCTCAGAATTATTTCAATCCATGGATTAATCTATCTATGACAGAGATATCTGAATCAAATTTCTTTGCTCGTGTTGGATCATTAGAGTATGATTTACGGAATCTCTGGTATTATGTATCAGCTACAGATACATTGAATTGGAATGATCCAGGAATTAGTCAAGCATCGAATTTTACATTATCTGATTCAGTCTCACCAATAATAACATATTCAATTGAGAATTCTACCGAGAACGATGGTGAGATAACAGTCCTTGCCTACGCTATCGATCCCTATGGGGATACCAATTATGTTAATAATACTCTCTACATTAATTTTACTCATTTAGAAAATAACATAATAATGCCAATGGATTTTGATATCTTTAACAGTTATAAGACATCCCATGCCTTCCCTTTTGGAGACCAAGTTGGTATACAAATTTGGGTTGAAGATAACGCGGGAAATTTGGGCGAAATTGATACTGCAATAACTATAGATGATTTTACTCCTCCAAATATCATAGATTACGGTCCAAAAGTTTATCAGAATGGCACAGTAATAATCTGGGCAGAGGTTGTTGAGGGAGATTATGGTAGTGGTTTATTAGAAACAAATACATCAGTTATTCTAGATTATATTGATATATTCTCTGGTTCTCTCGTTACTGATACAATGACTTGGAATGGTACTGGTAATTTCTATATATATTCAATAAGTGGCTTTAGACCTGGCCTATCCTTTACATATACGGTTTCAGCATTTGATAAACAAGGAAATCTAAAAGAAACCCTTTGGGAACCAGTTTCGATATATGATTTAACCCCACCAATTTATGAGAGCTTTAATTACCAAGAAATTACATTAAATCATTATTCTTCTCTGTTTACTTTCTGGGTTGATGCTGTAGATCCGTTTGGAACAATATCAAAAGTGAGTCTTTTAATTCATCACTTTAATAGCTCTGAATCGTGGAACACTGTTGCTGAAATGCATTATAACGGATCATTATACATCTACTCTTTACAAATGATCCATAACTGCGCTTTTAATTACAGTATTGCAATCCAAGATGAGGCACTTAATACCATCATTATTGGGGAAAGTAACGTAAGAATTTTGGAATATCACCCAGCTGAAATCATTGATCATGGCATAGAAAGATTACAACAAGACCAGTACATCGGAAAAGTACTTATTTGGGGTGAAATTCACGATCCCTTTAAGGATCATAATGTAACATTATCTATTTTTGATGAGACTAATTCCACTTGGATTTTAAATCAAATCCCAATCATTTCAAATGGAACCCATTACATCTACAGTCTATCCATTCCTTATCTTCACAATTTTATTTATTTAATACAAGTCTTTGATTCTGGGGTTAATAAGGGGTATTATAATCCAGCTCAATGTTATTCTGGAGTCCATCAAATGTTAGATTATTGGGCTCCCGTAATTCATTCTACT
>JBHLPQ010000176.1:0-7890 GCA_048939265.1 Promethearchaeota archaeon | reverse complement strand
AAACTCAAGACGAGCTCATTTTGAACATGGATGAAGAGTTATTTAATTATAAAAAAATGGCTATAGTAAGCATATTGGTTGGTGTTTTTTTATTATGCATTGCATTTATAGGAATTATTCCTATCGCTATTGGTGTCTATCGTCTTAGTCAGCTAAATAGCCGCCCGCAGGAAGTAGAGTACGATATCCGAAGAAGATTCGAACAGAAAGCTAGAGCTAAAGGAAAGCGAGTTGTAATTACGTACAATCCTGAAAGGCGTCAATTTTATTCACGACAAGGTTATCAACCTCAATCGCAACCTCAATACACCCCTAGTACGGGATATCAAACAGAATCCACTACTAAAGCTTCTTATTGTACTCACTGTGGTAATATAATAAAACCAGGCCATCAATATTGCCAGAATTGTGGAGCAAAATTACAATAGGATACTAAATGGTGACTAGCTCCATTTTAGTAATCATTCCTTCTTGATAATAGAATTGAGCTAGAAATACTAGGTTATCTTAAAATTTGGTTTATCGTTGATGATATTGAGATAGTCTTCCGCGATTGTCAGTTGATGATGTTTCCGACTGATAATGCCAAATTGTTCGAGTTGTTTGACGTAATAAGAAACCATTACTTTGCTAATGCCAGTGAAGTTTACAATATCTTTCTGAAAACATATGCAGGTTTTTGATTCGAGGAACTGTAAGATTGTCTTAACATTTTTGTTTCGTAAAACTGAGAGCCAGATTTTTTCTTTTATTGAGAACTGATGATTCTTAAGAAAAAAATGCTTACATCGACCTAAGATAAATGCCTCGATCTCTGTAATTTCAAGACGACCAATATGATATTGAATAACTCCGATAGCAAGTCCTGTTTCTCGCTGAATTTCACGAAGAGTGATTCCTGGACTATCTTCAATGGTTTCTTTGATAATTGATCTATTAACAGGGATATTTTCGTTATTATTTTGGTGATTCTCAAATGTCCATCTTCCTAAGAAGATTACAGGTAGATTTGACAGTTTTATTGGTTTTAATATCTCCTTTATTCGAATAACAACATCTGAACTTTGCACTGTACTACTTTGTAGTGATGTGAGTAAATTTGATGAACAAATAGGAGAAATAAATACTTCTTTGCCTTCAGCTGATTGACTTACTGGAAGAAAGGATAAGAGATGGAAGAAAGAGAGAAAAGTAATTATTACTAAGAGTAATCCCAAAAGTTTCCTTTTTCTTGATTTAGGAAAAATTGATCCCACCATCATATCTGAATTATGATTACTACCTTTTATAGTTTCTGTTAGTTAAAAAATTGTACTAGTATCTTTAATACTGGAAGAAAAGTATGGAAATTGTACCAAAAAGTTATAAAAGCTAATAAAGGAAGGGAATGACAAGTTGCATCTTCTAAGGGTTAGTATATGACCTCTATGTTTCTCCAAGCGATTCGACCATTTATGTCAATCACTCCAGAAGTTGTCAAACCGCCTCGTGAGGTTCATTTCAATGAAAAAGTTTTGTGGACATTTGCTGCTCTAGTTATTTATTTTGTGATGGCATCTACCCCTATTATTGGAGCTCATTATGAAGAAGCTGACCCTATAGCAGTTATGCGAATTATTACAGCCTCAACTCGAGGATCACTAGCAGAGCTCGGAATTGGCCCCATAGTAACAGCAGGACTCATTATGCAAATACTAGTAGGGTCCAAAATTATTTCTGTGAATATGGGAGACCCTGAGGAAAGAGCTCTTTATACAGGAGCACAGAAAGTCATGTCAGTTGCCTTGACAGTTATTGAAGCGACTGCTTTCTTGATTGGAGGGACTTACGGCTCTAATCTGATTCTTCAGAACCAATTGGCTATCATTGCACAATTATTAGCGGCAGGTATTATTATCATTCTCCTAGATGAAATGATTCAGAAAGGTTGGGGATTAGGCTCTGGTATTTCTTTATTCATCGCAGGTGGAGTCGGTTTACAGATTTTTCAAGGATTGTTTTCACAACAAACCGTCTATGAAGGACCAAGCAATCGCGTAGAGTCGAGAAGAGGCATTGCTCTTGCTTTTCTTGCGTGGATATCACGTCGGGGACTGATTGAAGCAATTGGAGCATTATTTTTTCGATATAGTCCAACAGAGAATGTTAATTTACCTTCCCTCTCTCTCCTTTCTGTTATAGCTTCCATTGTTGTGTTCATTGTTGTAATTTATTTTGAATCCATGCGGATTGAAATCCCAATTTCTTATGCCCAATACAAGGGCATTCGATCTAATTACCCTATTAAATTACTTTATGTGTCGAATATCCCAGTTATTTTAACTTCAGCTGTTTTTGCTGATATTTATTTCATTGCCCAAATGGTTTGGAAGGCAAGTGGGGGACCAAATAGAACAATAACCAATCCACTCGCTCAATTTTTGGGAACATTTAGAATCGATGAAACTACTCAACAATATGTTCCTGTTTCTGGTCTTGTTTATTATTTGACCCCACCTCAGTCTTTTGTCGGAGATGCTGGTTTTCTAAATGTAGCTAAACCAATTGAATCTATACTCCATGCTGTGGTATATGCGATATTTCTTATCATTCTATGTGTTATCTTTTCGGCGATGTGGTTGGAAACAGCGGGAATGGGATCACGTGATGTTGCACGACAATTATTACAATCTGGAATGCAAGTACCAGGTTGGCGTCGATGTGAGAAAATGGTTCAACGAAGATTAGAAATGTACATTCCTACCATAGCTGTTATGGGAGGATTATTCATTGGAATTTTGGCAGCTTTTGCGGATTTTTTCGGTGCCATAGGATCGGGTATGGGCATTCTCCTTTCTGTCAGTATTATAAGACAATATATTGATCTTATTAGTAAGGAAAAAGTTGCAGAAATGAATCCTTCATTACGTAGTTTCTTAGGAATCTAAGGTTTGTCATTCGTAATTTAGGTTAGATTTAAATCAAAACGATTAATTCCATTCCTATATTAATAAAAGTCGTTGATCATATAAAAAAAGTGAAGAGGATGATTCGTTATTCTTCTTCAGGTTCCATTATCTTCTGTTTAATTTCTTCCAATAGGTCTTTGAGTTCATCCTTCTTGAGTTCATCTGATTCTTCAATCGTTTGAACTATTTTGTCTACTTCTGTTTTCGCTGATGTTAGCACATCCAACTTTCTTTGGGTTCTGTTTATTCGTTTCTTTACTGAGGATCGATATCCTTGGAAGTAGTCTAGAGCATCTTCCTTGGATTGAAAGTCATTAATCTCTGCAATCATTCTACGATACAACCGTGGTCGTGCAAAAGGATGACCATACTTTTCGGGGGGAGCTAACTCGGAGAAGAAAGCAAGTTTGGCTGCCCATTTTTCTTTCAATTCATCTAGGTACTTTCTCCCCTCTTTAGTTATTTGATATTTCTTCTGTACCCTACCATCAACAACTGATTCAGCGATTTTAACGAGATCTTTTTCTTCCAGTTTTTTTAAAATACGTAAAACATTACTTCGGGGTAGTTTGTACTTCTCTTGAATCTGATATCCTGTGATACCTTCCGCGTGATCAGCAACCATTGTTAAAATGAAGAATGTTTGTAGATCTCTAAATGCTCCTCGACTTAATGGGAAGGGAGGTGGGAATGGGCCATGATGACCAAGAAAGTGAAAAAATGGTCTATAACGCCTTTTGGATCTAAATGGCGGTGGGCGGGGTGATTCATGATGCTCTCCCATCATATATGGAAAATTATATCTGAAAATTCCCCTGGGAAAATGACCATGGCCCCCATTTGGAGGAGAAGAATGGAACTCATCCATTGGTATTTTTTCTTCGTTGTTATTCAATTTTAACACCAACTAGAATTATGTAATGATCATTTATAAATATGGCCATAGTGATCATATATCGATCCTTACCATATATCAAACTTCGACATACAGGTATTCAGATTGTGAAAGGATGTCAAGAAATAGGAAAGACTGGTGTCTCAACCCTAATTAAGGGAAAAAAATAAAGAAAAGGGAGAAAAAATGGGAGGGAAAAAAGGAATCCCTATTTTTTTCTTTTTCGTTTGAGCAAAGTAGTAATCAAATACAGACTGGTCAGACTGAGAATAAGAATTTCAAACTCGAACCCTGAAGCACCACCGATAACTGGAGCAGTATCTTCAACATTGTCTGTTTGTATTAAAATGCTGATATATAGGTGATTTACAACGGTATCGTTATCTTGTACGTCAATCTCACAGAGATAATGATCATCAGCCTCAGCTGTACTATCCCACGAGTATTCATACAATGACCACTCTGCATCTGTTCCCGCTTCATCCATTGATGTATCTTCTACTGTTCTACCTAAATCTGGTTCCCCAGTGACTGGATCAAAATCATCTACAATCTTAATCTTGATATCCACTGCTGTGATCCTCAGATCGTCTTTAATCGCGACCTTAAAGTAGATGTCTCCTACAACTGGTTCATAATCGTTCAAATTGCCTGCTTCGATAAAATCACTGAGGTTTATTGGAAGGTCTGAACGACCCTCGGACCATTCGGGAGGATCACTCACTGTAGGCCCTTCTAAACCACCCTCAACGGTAAACCCAATCTTTTCGTGTTCAGTATGCTGATTTTCATCAATGTCTACAACAGTAATGTTAAGAATCCGATCACCATTAATCTCGTTACTAAGATCATGTGTTCTTTCATAGTAACCTGTGGTTGGATTGTAAGTCATGCTATACATTGGTCCTTGATCAATTTGCATCTTGACTGATTGAATTCCTAGATCATCTATTACTTCGACCTCAAAGGTGTAACTGCCACTTAGCGTTTGACTCGCTGTACTTGGGGAAATTATCGTTATCGTCGGAGGATTTCCAGGTCTTAGATTATCTACCTGAAGATAGAAATCATATATTACTTTATGACCATCCATATCCCAGACAGTTATCGTGAAGTAATGAATACTGTTCTCTTCTTCACCTAGAGTATTCCAGTTGTACTCATAGATGTCATCACTGTCAGTGTCGTTCAATAGAAAAGCTGTGAAATCTCGAGTCAAGACCACTGCAAAAACATCTATATCATCGGTGACTTTCACTTGGACAGTATGGGTACCTGACACATTTTCATTTTCTGTACTAAGTAAATCAATAACAGGAGCAGCAGTGATTGTTTCAACATAATTATCTACTAGTAAGTTGTGTATTCCGAAGTTTACCCATCTTCCAGCATTGTCTTCGCTGCGTGCAATGAGTGTCCAGTCTCCATCTGCAAACCCGATAGTATCCCAAGTGAGGTTATAGTTAATCCTTGGATAATTGTCATCCCAGACTGTCACTGGGATTTCTTGTGCAAACTGTTCTATTTCTGCTGGTAAATCAGCAAAATATGCTTTGACAGTTGTTTGTTTTATTCCAGAGGAAAGAAATCGTTGCTCCCAATCTGCTACATTCCAATAATAAAATGGCCACCAGAAGTGATGGACGTTGTATGAGTTATCATCCCAGATTTCCACATGGAGATGGTTATCCGTTCCTTTAAAGGTGACGTCTAGATTTTGGATGTTGTGGTCACCCCAAAATTCCTCTCCAGAGAAATTGTCGTAATAAAAGTCCCCACCTGGTGGTTGGGTATCGATAGTGTCTTCAAGGAATGTATAGTTAAATTTTACGCCAAATTGAGTGAAATCGATTCCATTAGGATTTCCTTCGTTATCGACGAATTCAAGCGAGGCTGCATCGGTGTATATTTCTAATGTTTGTTGGATATATTTTATATCCGCGAACCACCGATCCTCCCAGGAATTGATGTGCCATCCACAGCCATTGTTTTCAAGAGGATAGACCGAATATTCTTCATAAGGAACAACTATAGGAAATCTGGAAGTAGAATAATTACTGCAGAAGGGGAATGAAAACCAACCCCATTGTGATAATAGGTTGACATCCTCATTTAGGAATGGGGATGATCCTCCATAAGTTTTTATCGCATTGACAACTTCCTCTGCTAGCGGATTCCACCAGAAATCTATTTCGTCTATCCATTGACCTACATCAGGATGATAGTATGAAAATTGTCTATATTCTGTGGTGGTTAGGTCTTGATCTTCAAACACGGGACTACTCGGGATTATCTCACTATTGCTTAAGAGATCCAGGCTCATAGAGGGGGTAAAATCGTCAGCATTGAACCGATAGGTATTTCCTTCATAATGTAAGCGATGCCAGTCCCACCAATTGTAATCAGTATAGTTATCATCTCTGAAATCGATTCCCAGAAGAGTTTCAATATCCTTTGCTACCGCATTCGCGTCATAATAATGATCCTCTCCATCACTGTATGCCATTGAAAGCTGAAGACTATCCCACATCAAACTCTCTCTGTTCGGTCTGTAGTTGAGTTCCATTATTACGATATTTTCATCCCAATGATCCAATGTTTCGAAATCAATGACTCTTGAGTAATCTCCTCGTAAATAGATCCCTTTGTATAAATAACCATAATGATTGACAACCAGGGCCGCTTCCATCCATGATTGTAAGTAGTGGGGGACAAAGTTATACCAAAAACTGACTGAGAGGTCGTAATAAACGCCGCTATAAATTTTGAAATCTACATCGTAATAGTGGTTTTTAACCCATGGTTCATCAGGGGGATGATAATCTGTATTAACATCACACGCACTGCTAGATAGAGGATTAGTATCAAGTGTGGTAACATCTGGGAGAGCATAGTTGATTGGTAGGTGATCTTGACTACCGTAACTGCTTAATTGGATCTTTTCAGTGTGAATTAAATTATTCATGGTTAAGACGTGAGATCCACCGTAACTTCCTGTTATATCGAAAATATCATACTGAAACTCGAAACTAAAGGCAAAACCAATCGCTGGATATTCACCACCTGATGGCCACGCCCAGGCATTGATATGGCTTGCTTCTGTAACATTAATGGTTTCAGCTAATCCTCCAATATTTCGAGGAATTATCTCATCATTAATAAATCCAGTGAACCACGGCCAGACTATGTGAGAATGATACCGAACAGCAGTGAGATCGGTCCATATACCATCTTTCGAATCTTCCCATGCCCAAGTCCCTTCATACTCATAATTAATTAACAAGCCTTTACTCATGTAATTAACGATTTTATCAGCATATTCTTTGGCTAGCTCCGCATTAATGGTTCTAAAGTGGATTTCTACTCCAGTGTTCTGGTCTCCTGGATCATCTGTTGGCCTGAACCACCAGTTAGCATGATCAAAAATGTCATAGATTTCACTGTCGCTGGCTATGAATAGGTTTAGGTTCTGTTCGCCAAATCCTAGATCCCGAGAGTTAAGCTCTGCACGGGCGTTAATATTTCCTTCATGATCAACCCATACCCAGGCTGACTCCCAAAAGTCTGAGTATAAGTTAACTGAAGGATTTGGAGTGATAATTTCTCTTTTAATTGATACTGAAGAGTTTCCTTGAGTTATTTGGAGTGTAGTTGATAATAAAAGTAATGAGAAGAGAAGAAGACATAGAGTAGAAATAATGAGTTTAGTTGTTTTGGTTTTAGTCATTTTTTAAGTTCTCTCCATAATTAACTAAGATCTTGTTAAAGTCATACATCAAGAAAGCTGTCTATATTGATAAAGTAACCCATTTCAAAATTATAAAAAATGAGTGCAGTCTTAAATTTTCTAGGCATACTCGAATCTCATTTCGAGATTAACCTATCGAAAACATTCTCTCTTCTAGTAATCCTACCCCTCTTTTATAAATGAAAGAATGCTAAGTAAAACTCTTTCTAGGAAGAAATTTTATCGAGGTTGTGACATATCAACCATTGCAAAGACTTCTATATCCTTATATTCCTCTGTTGGAGATTCTAATTCAAAAA
>JBHLPQ010000033.1:7528-24831 GCA_048939265.1 Promethearchaeota archaeon | reverse complement strand
CGTGAGTAGTTCGATTAAAAACTCATTCTTCTTTGATGGATCTTCAAAATGGAATGTTAATTGATTTGCTTGTGCTTTGTTATTTGTGGCAGTCAATAAATCAGCATACCGCATCCAAATGACAGGGCCAGACCAAAATTCAAAGAATTCTGCTGCGGCTGCTCCTGGCGCTACTATATACTCTGGTGAATCAACGTGCGCAATAGTCTTTACTACAAAAGGATCTTCTTCCGCTTCAACAGAGATTGTAAGAGTATCATTCACTTGCCAATCATTAAGTTTAGCGGTGTATTGGTCTACTACTGATATATTGGGTTTACTGGATTCGAACAATGTCTCAATAGCATCTGTATGGTAATAAAACGAGTCTACACTCAAAGGTCGAGAACTGTTTATTCCATAAAGCCGAGTGGTAATCCAGGAATCTCCTGCTTCTTCACTAACCTTCACCTCAAGGAAAGATCGAACTTCAAAGTCAGGATCCAATCCAGAAATCGTCTTGGTTTGCTCTACAAGTCTTGTTAAATTTGCTGCATCCATAGGATTAACAGTTACAAGAAGATGATGATAATTATAATCTTCCCAAGAAACGTTTGTTGCTTCAAGCCAGGTAAGGTAAACATTGCTATACATGATAGATGCAATGCCACCAACAATGATGACAAGGAATATAGGGACAGATCGAATTTTCTTACGTTTCAAATCTCGCCAAGCTTTAAGAAAAAATAACTTCATTTACACTCCTCCTGAAATTATACTTTTTCAATAGCAGGAGCAGCTGTCAGCGTTTCCCAGAATTCTTCTTCTTTTGCGGGATCATATTGAGACGTTCCGAAAATTTTTCCGTCCCTCAAATAAATGACTTGATCTGCTAGATACGAGATTCCAACATTATGTGTGATGAGTATCATGGTAACATGGTGGTTTTTATTGATCTTCTTGAGTAATTTCAATATTTTCCCTGTTGTTTTGCTATCAATGTTCCCTGTCGGCTCATCCGCTAGTAAGAGTTTTGGATTTTTAGCTAACGCTCTAGCTATAGCTACTCTTTGTTGCTCACCACCACTCAGTTGTCCTGGAAATTTATACATCTTGTCTCCTAAGCCTACTTCCTCTAAAAGCTCTTCTGCTTTCTGACGTGCTTCACTGGAGGAATGAGTAAGCTTCGAAGCTAGTTCCACATTTTCAAATGCAGTAAGTGATGCCACGAGGTTATAGAACTGAAAAATGAATCCGATATGGTTTCTTCGGTACTGAGTTAACTCCTTTTCTTTTAACGAAGACAACTCCAAACCATTGAAGTGAATCTTTCCTGCTGTGGCTCGATCAATACCACCAATTAGGTTCAGTAGGGTTGTTTTTCCTGACCCTGAAGGCCCTAATACAGCAATGAATTTCCCTACTTCAATGGAAATAGAGACTTCTTTGAGAGCGGATACAATTAACTCGCCCATTCTATAATCTTTTGACAAATCTTCAATTCTTAATGACATGGATTTTCACCAAATAGCGTTTTTTAATGATATTTCTTATATTTAATAGGAAAATAAGAGTTATATACCTAGAAAACCGATATAGTTGAGTAGGTAAAGAACTGTATCGGAAGAATCACTGATTTCATTCTATGTGAGATTTATTCAAAAAATGTGTGAATTTCCAGGGTAAACCGCAGTTTACCCAACACTATTGAACTACTTGGATACAGATATTTGATTCAAATGATTTCCTTAGGGGACACGATTTCTGTTTAAATTAAAAGAATGCAAATAGAAATCTATCAACTAAGTCTATTCCTACAAACAGCCATCCACATTGTATGATAGTCCGTATCACTTGCATAATTCTTATGATAATATTCATCAAGATGAATTATTTCTAAAAAGCAAAAATCTTCCTTTAATTCTGACTTACTAGCAAAATGAAGATAAGGTAGACCCCTCTTTATGAAAGAATTAGGGTCATTAGGAACTGGGATCCCTTTACCATAATATTGGGTATCATTATCTGAAAGTGTACTAAGGAAAAACCACCCACGAGGTTTTAGAATGCGCTTTATTTTGTTTCTAAACAGCACTCTATCAGATTTATTGAGAAAGTGATATACACCAGAGAGAAGTATGACATCGAATTGACTAACTTCGTCTAGTTCTTGAAAACCAATAGTTTGGAATTCGATATCAGTTTGTCCTGATAGGTTAGCTTTAGCTTTCTGAATTGCCTTGTGAGAAGGATCAATGGCAAGGATTCGCCTATTCTTTAAACTCTGAGCTAAGTACAGATCATCTTTTCCTTCTCCACATCCAATGTCTAAAATCACTATTTTTTCATCATGGTCATTGTTTTCCAAGTGTTCCATAACAGTAAGAGCCATTTTGCTAGGAAAATTCGTAGGATCATAAATTTCATTCATTTTTATGCCCGTTTCCTTATGTTATAAGAATTAGGCCCATTAAAGTCCCGTGAGGGATCGACTCTGGTTTGGCATCACTCCCAATTGGATAGATATCCCATCCGAGTTTTGCAGCTAACCGATAGCAATCAATCCCAACGGCTTCCATACTAGGTCTTGCTTTCAGGGTATATTTACACTTCTGTCCTAATAAAACAGCACAATCGTTCTTCCAACAGTAAGTGGATTTACAAGAGCCTGCTCCAAATCCAACTGAGAGATAATAACCATCGTAAAAAGCTGTGCTTTCGATTTTACTAACAATCTCAAAAACCCTTTGATAAGCCCCCACTCGTTCTTTTACAGTTTCTTTGTTTCTTACAATCACCTCAGGAGGTACCTCATATTTAAAGGTAATTGCCCATTTGTATTGAGCCACATACCTTCGTGTTTCTTCTGGTTTAATGCTATGAGGAGGACAGTTGGCGCAAACACCGTATCCAAAGCATTTCGGAATGATACATTTTAAAACAACACGGTCATCCACAGGAATATGACTGGTTTGAATAAATTTAGCTTCAGTAGCTCCAAGATCCTTAGCAAGTGAACAATACTTTTCTAGATCCTTTAGAATTTCCTCGTCTGGAATCTCCAACTTGATTTTTTCCACATAAGCCATTCAATACCCTCTCTGTTAAGCCGCGTAATATTAATTCCTCACTGATGGTTGAAAAAAAAACCGTTTAAATCTCCTCGGTTTCATACCCAATGTGTTTTAATTTCCATTAACATTTTGATACTTCATCTCTATCGATGACCTCTACTTTGAAGATAACAGGTCTGATTCCATCAGTACAGCAGGTTATGTAAGAATTATCAGTTTTCATCCAATTCCAAATTTTGCCAGTTTTACCTATGTATTTTTTAAAACTCCCTCCTTGCATGAGGGTCAACAGTATTTTATGAATATCATACCAAGCAAAGCTACACGGAAAAGATTCAGGTTTAGCTGTTGGGCTTTCAGTAATAAATTCTTGACCATCTTCGAATTCCCCACATTTACCAGTCTTCATCTGTATGTATTCTTCTGCTAGATCTTCATGAAATGTTCGCTTCAGTACTGTAATCTTACATTTTACCATATTATTCACACTACAACTCTATTTTGTGAGAATAGGACACTACCAGGAAATTAATAGCCCAGAACAATTGGATATATCTCATCCCTTAAACTTTCATAATGAGGTAATAATCAGAGAAAAAAAGAATCCGTTCTTTATTAATATAAGCCATTCTATACCCACAAGGTAACGTAATCTGAAGGATGTACCCCCCAAATAAGAGAGTCCATTTCAAGATTGTCAGTTGAGTAGGAATTCATTGTGGTAAAGGAGTAGAAGCCAGACTCTCACTCTGTTGGGTGACTGGTAATTCTAGTAAAGGTTTACGAGGAGAAATTCTGAAATTAGTAAAACTAACAAACATTACTACTAGATAAGTAGCATAAAAAACCAGTGCGGAAAAATTATGAAGAAATACCATTATTGCAAGGAAGAAAAAACCCGCTAAACTAGCCTCGATGAATTTGACACTTGTTTCAGTTGTTGGAACAGCTTTACTAATTCGTTGAACACGATAGAAGGTTCTTTTTTTACCAAAAACAGCACTAATGAAAGCTAGAATACCTGGTACCAGACAAACAATACTATTCAAAGGTAAAAGTGGATAATAAAGAAGATCGCTGATATATCCATATTTCACTACCATATACAGTAAAAAGAAAGTCCCGATGCTTCCTAATAAGGAAAAGAACATCAAAGTTATGCCAAGCCAATAATCAAAGGAGATTCCATAATAGTAAAGAAAAAATTTGAGGAATGGGATGAGAAGGATCAGGAAAGGTAAGATAGGCCCTAAAATCACCTTGATTAATATTTGCGGATTGGAAAAGAAAGACAACCGATTTTCTGAATCATAGGCCATTTTTTTGATAACTTGGTACTGACCATGTGATAATCTAGCCCACCTCTTTTTTGCATCCTTGAAACTATAAATAATCCCTTCATCATATACTACAGCCTTACTTTCAAACCATACACGCCATTTCCCAATTGTAGTAGCATAATACCCCATACACCCATCTTCTTGGATTGTATCCCAGCAGAATTGCTCAGCTACTTCACGACGAAGAGCAACTCCACTTCCTAAGAAACCAACAGGGATACCTACAATTGATTCAATGAAATTACGGATGAAGTAACCGTGATTCATAATTCGACTCCAACACGCGAAAATATCTTTGTGACGGTGATGAATAGTAACTCGGGGTAATACTAATCCAATTTCTTTTCGTGAAAAATGAGGAATGATTTTCCTTAGATAGTCGGAATCTAGATAAGAATCTCCATCGACTACCACAAAAATTTCTCCACTACTCATTTGAGTAGCAATATTTAGTGAACCCGCCTTAAACTGCGTTGAAGTGTCAGAAGGATCGCCGAATCGATCAACAAAGACTAATGATACTTTCATCATTGTTTGTTGCTTAAAGTTTTCAACAACATGTTTTAAAGAAGAAATGATCTTTTCATCATCACTTTGATCGAGAATAATTATTTCAATTAATTTTTTAGGATAATTTTGACGATAGATACTTTCTAGAATTATACGGATCATTTCGGGGCGTTCATTGTAGATAGGTACTTGAACTGTTACTTTTGGAGAATAATCTGATGGATAATTGAAGACAAAAGGCCCAATTTTCGAACGGATGAATAAATAGCGAAGAAAGATATACAGAAAATTAAGTGCCCAAATATTGAGTAAGATAATGACAGTTAAATAAACTCCTACAACTACCTCTCTTAACATATCATCCTCTCTTATATCTTGTAATTGTGCAATTATATGCCGTATTTAAGAGTTGCACCTTCGAGGCAAGCTTCTGAGTTTTAATTTTAATGCTTCCTTATAACATTTTACCACTAAATAACATACTTCGTTAGCGATTCTTTTATTGAATAGGGAAACAAGAGTATTTTACTTAGGGAATTTCCAAAAAAAGGGAATGAATATGATCTCCCTTAACGGGAGACTATACTAGATAATCCTTGGATGGGACGCGCCGCTTAAGGACAAGGATATAGAAGCCAAGAGTCAAAATAGTTCCAATTACAGCTTCGGGAAGAATTTCAAGAAACGGACGTTGATCTAGGATGATACTGATAGAGTCAAAATAACCAAAGGGTGTTAGAAATCGAACCCAGGAGAGATCACTACCTGGTAGAAAAGCAATGAAGATTACGAGAACAAAGAAGACGTAACTGATGATTAAAGTTTTCAGAGCGTGTTTGTAAGGAGCCAGAAGTGCAATTGATAGGAAGAATATGAAGATTACACAATAACCCCATATCGAAATAAAATAGCTCACAGCTGTGGGTAAAACACCATGTTCGGAGATACGTCCTAGGAGAACTTCCATAAGGAAGAGGGTCGAAATCTGAGCAAGGCATATTATTATGAAGTAGATGAGAGCCGCTATGGTTCTGCTTATGAATATTCGTGTTCCAGTCTTCGGAAGTACCCATGTAATCTCAGCATACCCATTTTTATAATCTCGTATTAATATATCGTAAATAACAACGAGAAAGAATGGTGCAATGATCATCCAAGTGAAACTATAGATTTCAAAAGCAAGGAAAGTTTCTAATGGGCGTTCGACAATAGTATCAGAGACTTGGTTCCCAAATAGTAATGCTTCTATGAAGGGCATATTGAAACTCTGTAAAAGTTCTCCTACTTCTTCTTCCATGTACATTCCGATGACGTAGAATGCATAGAAGATCATAAATCCTAGGTATATGATAAATAAAACTCCGTTTGCGTGAAATTGGTCTCTCATAGCAGGATATTTCCATCCTAGTCTCCCAAGTAACTTGTCCATTGGAGCACGAATGCGCGATAATTTGTCAGAAAACTTGACCTGCGTTTCTTCTTCCGTTTCTTCCATTACTGTTTGTTTTTGGACTCCTGTTTCTAAGAAGTCTTTTCGATGTAATAATACTATTGAAGCAACGATTAAGACCAACACAAGTCCTATAACCAGTAGAACAAACTCTTCATTCCATGTCCCTGCTAGACTGTTTTGGACGACTTCAGCCTGAGAAAACAAACTTAATTGACGAAGTGATTCAAGATCACGTATCTGGTTTGTTGTCAACTCCACAACAATTGAGAAAACGATGTATAATCCACCAATTGCATACCCAGTAATTTTAGAGAAATTAATTGTGCATCCAAAAGCAGTTAGAAATGTTATGGCTATGACAAGCATTAATGCCAGGGAAAAACAAATTGTAATATTCAGGGCAGCATCTAATGCATTATTCAAATAAAGAAGAGCCAAAGAGACGATGTAACTGGGGAGGGCAATTAAAACAATTAAAATGACAGCAACAACTGAATTCTCCAAGAATGTGACTGTAAGTGATTTTGGAGTTGAGAAGAGGATTTCTTTTCCATCTCTTTCATTAATAGGTAATAAACTACCTCCAAGAAATACTCCCGCAATGGGTAGATATAAAGAAAGACTGAAACCACAAAAAAATATCAACCATAGCGAGAAACCTGGATTATCAGTAGGAAAGTTGCCTAGAAATGTCATAAGTTGAATGAACTCTATCAAAGCTTCTTCTCCAGGATAGAACATCGCAATACCAGTTATTAAAAACACATAGAGAAATATGGCTAGGCCAACAAGAGTTTTATGACGATAACTATGAAGAAGAAATCGCTGAAGTGTTTTTGAGATGCTCATTTCACACCCTCTTCTTGTCCTTTGTAAAATTGCAAGAAGTAGTCCTCAAGACTCGCGGGAGGAAACACAATCTCCTCTGGTTTCATCGGAATGAGAACCTCTAGATATTTATCGATAGAATCTGACTGCGGGACAAGAATTCGGGCTCGATTTTCCTCCAATGCGAGGAGTTTGTCTCCGAAAGTTTGAAGCTGGTCGCTATTTGGATCACGAAGAGTCACTTCTAAAACTCTAGACACTTCTTTGTTAAGACTGTCAACATCAACCACACTAATTAGATGACCTTCCCTTACAATCCCAACACGGTCACAAATGCGTTGAACCTCAGCCAAGTTATGACTACTGAAGAAGATAGTTTTTCCACGACTCTTGGCATCAAGAATAAGCTCATAGGTTTCCTGTTGAAGAAGAGGATCTAAACCAGAGGTAGGTTCGTCAAGGATTAGAACATCGGGGTCATGCATGAAGGCAGCAATAATGCTGACTTTCTGTTTATTTCCCTTCGATAATTCTCCAATCTTCTTTTTAGCAGGCAAATCAAAGCGTTTGATAAGCTCCTTTCGCCTTGTGCTGGGGGTACCACGCATACTCTCAATATAGGTTAAGAAATCGTTCGCTGTGTAACCTGTTGGGAGAATTCCTGCTTCTGCAATATACCCAATTTTTTCACGTAACTTGGGATTTCTTCGTTCTACTTTTCCACCATTGATCCAGATTTCTCCCGCAGATGGTAGGAGGATATTCATCATGCATCGGATCGTTGTCGTTTTACCTGCCCCATTAGGACCGAGAAAGCCAAATATTTCTCCACTGTAAATTTCGAGGCTTAAATTCTCAATACCTCGTTGTTTCCCATAGAATTTTGTCAGGTTTTGGATTTTTATTTTTGTTTCCATCTTTTTCACAATTCTGCAATTTGCGTGATTACTGCAATTTTCATTTAATTCTGGCTTATAATGTTCATATTCCCCTTATAAATTTTCTGGATTTGGAAAATTTCGAAAATTTCGAAAATACTCGAAAATTTTATTAGGGGCTGTAATTCTCTTCCTTAATTGATTCTAGTGACAAATAATCAACCAAACTCTCCTGAAAGAACCTTACAAGAATTTAGAAATAGTATTATTAAGTTATTTGAAGATATATGGTCTCTTCGAGGAACAAATCCTCTTGCAGGACGATTATACGCCATTGTATTATTATCAACCAAACCTTATACACAAAGAGAATTAGTTAAAGAATCTGGTTATTCTCGTGGCCAAGTCTCTAAAACACTAAAAGACCTTGAGACTGCGCTTTTAATAATGAAAAGACGACCAAAAGGTTCCAGAGAGAAGGTTTACGAAGTAGGTGACGAGTCTTTTCTTAAAATTTTTTCTGAGCGGATGAAGATGGCCTCTGATATTCTTCGTCAGCAAATGAAACGATTAGAAAAACATGAAAAAGCTTGGATGGAGTTACCCAAGGAGGTTCAAGATACACCTGAAGCAAGACGTGTCTTAGAGGTTGGGGAAACTTTCTACAACTACTATGACTTTTATATTAATTCAATGGATCAAGTAATTAAAGATATTGAAACCAAAATCAAACAGTTAGATGCCCAGATGAAAAAATAATACTGATATTAAGTAAAACAGAACCAAAAGAAGCGAAAAGCGGTAGGAAAACATTATTATTTCGAAGAATTGTTTTTCTGGAAAAAAAGAGATAACGGTCACTCTTAGTGACCATTGTTCTTGATTTTACGATGGATTAGAACCACTGTTTAAATGAATATTTAGGATGGCTTCAATAGACCCTAATTCTATGGCTGTAGTAACTTCGATCCCTTCGGGATTCATGTTGAAATTAGTTGTAACTCCAATACTTTCAAAACCACTGCTTACATCTACATCGGAATTGAATTCAAAGCCATCAAAACCCACGTTCATATCTGTAGTAGTTAGAACAACACTAGATGGAGTACTTAATTGAAATTCTGTAGTAATCTGAAGGCCTTCTTCAAAGGTACTAAGTTTAATACTAATGATAGCTTCCATCTCTTCGAAACTACTCTCCAAGCCGAAATTCATAGCAACCACGAGGTTGTTGGTCCCTAAACTGATGTCTGCAGTGACTTCGATACCTTCAGGGCTAAATTTGATGTTTGTGTTTACATCGATCTCACTATCTGACCCCAGTATTATATCAGTTGAGAATTCGAAATTCTCTGGACTTAGTGTTAAGCTTAAAGTAACTTCAACGTCAACATCACTAACAGTCTCCTCAACACAGAGCGTTTTGATGTATACCTCGAGTGCATCTAGGGAGTTATACGTCCCCAGCCAAATGTCTTCGTATTGTGGATTGGGATATATATCAAGACTGCCTGTTACTCTGCCATAAGCTGCCTGTGTTTGATCTGTGGTTAGTTCACCCTCACTATCAAACCATTCCTCGAGCATAAAGGGGTTGTCCATACCAGTGTTTGGATACCAGTCGAGGTTTGTTGCTGCTTGAGCTCCTTCAAAATTAGAATCAAACTCATACACCCAGCTGATCCAAACTTTTTTGGAGGGATTTTCATTATCTAAATTAGGTATTTGGATATACCACTGTCCTGGTTGGTCAAGTACGGTTCGATCTGCCTGATAAGACCATGTTGGAATGTCACCTATCGATATATCCCATCCTGGCAAGGTATCACTGTCTCCAGGATTGAGGGGGTCATCAAAGATCCAACCTAGTTGAACCTGTGCATCCTCATGCCAGTCAGGTAACGTTCCTGGACCTATAATTATAGGTTCAGGTTCAATCTCTTCAACACATAGTGTTTTGATGTACACTTCTAAGGCATTCTTAGACTCACCATAGACTCCCAACCAGACATCTTCATATTCGGGATTAGGGTACAGGTCGAGATACTGGGTTACCCGTGCATGAGTTGCCAACAAATGATCTGTAGTGGGTTCACCCTCACTATCAAACCACTCCTCAAGAGTTTGGGGATCACTATGTCCAGAATCTGGATTCCAATCTATGTTTGTAGCTGAACGAGGCCCTTCAATATACTGATCAAATTCATAAACCCAGCTGATCCAGAATTTCTTTGAAGGATTGTCATTGATCAGATTTGGAATATGGATGTACCACTGAGCAGGGTGACCATATATAGTACCATCAGGATCATAAGTCCATGTTGGTATTTCACCTATCGCTGTATCCCACCCAAGTAAGGGTTCACTGTCTCCAGGATTGAGAGGGTCTTCAAAGATCCAACCTAGTTGAACCTGTGCATCCTCATGCCAATCAGGCAACGTTCCTGGACCTATTCCTTCGGGGGTAACCTCTTCAACGCATAATGTTAAGATGTATGCTTCTAGGGCATTTTTAGTCCCACCGTATACTCCAAGCCAGACATCTTCATATTGGGGGTTGGGGTACATATCAAGAGACAAAGTAACTCGAGCATAAGCTGCAAGTAAATGATCTGTGGTGGGGGCACCACTAATATCAAACCATTCTTCGAGATACTGAGGTTCTCCGCTATCAGTGGCAGGGAACCAATAAATGTTTGTTGCAGAACGATCTCCTATGTAGTAAGGGTCAAACTCATAAACCCAGCTGATCCAGAATTTCTTAGACGGATGATCATTGACCAGATTTGGAATACGGATGTACCACTGCGCGGGGTGATCATATACAGTACCATCAGGATCATAAGTCCAAACAGGAACGACTCCAACCGCTGTATTCCATTCAGGTAAGAGATCACCGTCCCCAGGATTGAGGGGGTCACCAAAGATCCAACCTAGTTGAACCTGCGCATCTTCATACCAGTCAGGCAATGTTCCTGGCCCTATTGTCGGGATACTGTCCACTTTAGCATTTATAGGCTTATAGGGCAGGATTTCATTTCCTACAAGTATTGGTGCTAAAGCAAAAATCGATAGCAAGACGACAAATTGAAATAATTTCATTTCTTTCATTTTTTCTCCTCCTTTCAATATCGTTGAAAGGACTGTAAATTCAACCAAGAGAATCTTAAAAAACTTTCTTTCTTTCTTTGTTTATAAATCAAATATATGTACTATTTTACATCTTTTTTCTTGTATTAATAGACTGGATGGATATTCTTTATAGTTAATTTCTCCCGTTTGTGATTTAGTGAGTTTTTACGCGATTTTACAATTCGATAGGAGTGTCCTTATATTGAGAGGAATTTAAAATAATGAAATTTCAAAAGATTATTAAAATAGAGAAATTAGACGACAGAAACAGAAATAAGGAGAAAGTGAAGGAGAAACGATGGAGAAAATTTCTTTTCCTGAAGATTTTTTATGGGGGACTGCCACCGCAAGCTATCAGATCGAAGGAGCCTGGAGTGAAGACGGTAAGGGAGAAAACTTATGGGATTTCATTTGCCACAATCTTGGTATTGTTACGAATAATGATACAGGGGACGTAGCCTGTGACCATTATCATCGCTACAAGGAAGATGTCGCATTAATGAAGAAGATGGGACTGAATGCATATAGGTTCTCTATTTCATGGGCCCGTATCTTCCCTAGTGGGCGAGGGGAAGTCAATCATAAAGGCGTTGAGTTCTATGACAACTTAATTAATGAGCTCCTAGCCAATGATATTCAACCTGTCGTTACCCTATACCATTGGGACCTTCCTATTGCTTTGCAGACGAAAGGTGGATGGGCAAACAGAGAGATTGTGGACGATTTTGTTGAATATGCTACTTTCATGTTTAATCATTTTGGTGATCGTGTGAAGATGTGGATCACTTTTAATGAACCTCTGGTTTTCACTCTCACTTTTTACTCATTTGGTGTTCTTGAAGAAGGCGTCCCAGGAGGTTTTCAGGCTTCCCATCATGTGAATGTTGCTCACGCTCGAGCTGTACAAGCATATAGACAATGTGAGCACTCTGATGGGAAAATAGGAATAACACTCAACCTAGCTAAAGTATATCCAAAAACTGATTCTGACCTCGATGAGCAAGCTACGAAAATCGTTGATAACCTAATAAATCGGTGGTTTTTAAATCCAGTTTTGAAAGGTTCTTATCCAAAGGACATTGTGAATGCCCTGAAAGACGAGTTTAATATTTCATTTCCAGCTGAAGATTTAGCTTTGTTGAAATCAGCATTACCTATGGATTTCTTAGGGGTAAACAATTATTCCTGTAAAAGAGTTGGGACATCCAAAGCAGAAGATCTAAATGTGTTATCATTTCTCGAAGTTTATGTCGCACAAGAAATAACTGGAGTGGAACAGGAAGAGGGTCGTGAATATTCTGACATGGGTTGGGAAATTTGTCCTCAAGGATTCTACGATCTCTTAATTGATATTGATAGAGACTACGATCATCCTCTTCTCTATATAACTGAAAATGGCATATCTTGCAAGGATGAAGAGATTGTCAATAACATTGTTCAAGACGATGATCGAATTGATTATTTAAAACAGTATCTTGGATCTGCAGGTAGAGCTATAAAAGAGGGGCTGAATTTAAGAGGGTACTTTGTTTGGTCCTTCCTAGACAATTTTGAATGGCTCCATGGGTACTCAAAACGATTTGGACTGATTCGTGTTAATTACAAAGCTCAAGAACGAATATGGAAAAAGAGTGGCCAATGGTACCGAGATGTAATCCGCAATAATGGTTTTGAAGAGTGATTACGTAACAACAGTTACAGGCGATATTTAGAATTTGGTTTCCTTAATCTACCTTGAATTCATTATCAAAACAATTATGTTTTAGAAATTAAGAGTAGATGGACTGGTAATGAACATAAGCTTAGCACTAAAATCTCTTTATGGTTCTCTGAAGAAAGTGCCCACGCCAAAGGATATTAGCTCCCGTGAGATAGTTAGTAAGGCAATTGAATTCCAAAATCCCCCTCGGATTCCATATTGCTTATTTTTTCATCCTACAAGAGGAGATATCTTCGATCTGGGGTTCATTGGTAAGTGGTTGAGGCCTAGTAAACCAAAAGCAAAGGATGGATATTATTTTGATGAATGGGGAGTAAAATGGCAAATCACAGGAAGGTGGTGGGATACAGCAGTTAAGTTCCCGCTTGCTGATTTATCTGTATTACCAAATTATCAATTTCCGAATGTTATTCCAAGAGGGATGAAGCCAGTATTCAACACTTTTGCTCGTGTTGCTCGACGTAGGGGGAAATATATTGTAGCCCCCAACTTGATCAATCTCTATGAAAGAATGCGGTCATTAATGGGGTTCGAGGAATTAATGATAGCGCCGTATAAACAACCTGATCAATTAGAACAACTTTTGAACCGTTTGACTCTTCTGACAATTGACTTAATTGAAATTTACGGAAAAAAGGGGCTTTATGATGCATTTATGACTTGGGAAGATTGGGGGCTTCAAACAAGCCTCCAGATGAAAATAGATACCTTTCGTCAATTCTATAAGCCTAGATATAAACAGATAATAGAAGCTACCCATTCTAATAACATGCATTTTATTTGGCATTGTTGTGGAAATATTTTAACATTACTCCCAGAAATGATTGATTTAGGGGTGGATGTGGTTCAGATAGATCAACCTCGACTTATGGGACATCAGAAGTTAATTAATATACTAGGGAAGAAAATGTGTATGTGGAATTGTGTTGATATTCAATGGAGTAACCGCCCAGAAATAACCGAGAAAGAGATTTATAATGAAATCAAAGAAATGATTCAAACATATAGCATTGAAAAGTATTCTGGAGGTTTTATATTTCGTAATTATCCAGATCCAGAGGATATTTCCATATCAAGAGATCGTCAAGTATTCATAAATCAAACTTTCCTAGGATTGATCAATCAGAATAAAAAAAATGGTTGATAACCAAACTTCTTTTAAAGAGATGGATTAAATGAGGTGAAAATTAATTTAATTAAGAAACCATAAGGAAATGAAAGAATTATGCAGGAATATATGCAAGAAAAACCACAAAAAAAGATACCAAAAGGGGTCATAATTCAAAGTATTTTAATCGGGATACTTTTTAGTGGAGATCAAATATTTGGTTTTTTTGAACAGAATTTCTTTAATACTTACCTAGAACATGTATTATGGTTAGAACCTTTTGAATTTTTGTTTCTGAAGATTGAACCGATTTCGTTAATGGTTTCGCTTTCAGCAGCCGTTGGACTCGTTGCTAATTTAACCTGGGGAATCATAAGCGATAATACTCGATCAAGGTTTGGTAGAAGAAAACCTTACCTACTTTTTGGGGGTATTATTGCAGGAGTTTCAATGATTGCTTTTGCATTTACACAAGATTATCTTTCAGCATTAGTTATTGATGTTCTAATTATAGGTATCGCATCAAATGCCTATTATGTTACAGAAAGGTCACTGATCCCTGATTCTGTAGATGTTGAATATCGTGGTCGTGCAAATGGCATTGTAAACATAATTGGTTATATAGGTTTGCTTATTGCTGTAGCAGGATTCTTGATAGCAAACGAGCTGTTTTCAGTTCCTAATCCAGTCGAAGATGGGACGATAATCACTCCAGAAGGACATTTCTTTGTACTATTGATAGGTGGGGGAGCTTTCATTCTTTGTGGAATCATTGGATTTTTAACAATAAAAGAAGTTTCTCCCTCTGAATTACCTCCTAGACGGTTATTTTTCTCTGAACTGAAACAAATCTTTAACTATAGTGAGTTCAGGAAAAATAATGAGTTTTTCAAGCTAACTCTGGCCTATACCATTTTTAGATGTGGAATTGGAGTTATTATGCCCTTTTTATTTGTATTTATTTTTTCTCTCGGTCTTTCCACTCTGGAATTAGTTGGATCGATTGGAATTGGCTTCCCAATTCTATTTATAGTAATTTTTATTTTAGGTCGGTTAGCTGATCGATATGGTAGGAAGAAGTATGTACCTGCTTCCATAATCATAACATCAATTGGATTAGTTGGAGTCCTATTCGTTAAACAAGGAACGGAGGTCAATCTATTAATATTTGGACTAACCCTTCCTTTCATATTAGTTGCTTTACTAGGATTAGTAACACCTCTAAATGCATGGGCACAAGATTTAATGCCAGAAGAAGAAAGAGGAAAATTCTATGGATTATTAAATATAATTTTTACTATTTCACAAATAATTGGAGCCTTTGCTGCGGGATTTGTGACAACAAATGAGGCATTAGGTACTGCTTGGATTTTTCCACTAGGGGCTGTCTTTTTCTTAATCTCGATTCCATTCTTTATGATGGTGAAAGAAACTGTTCTCCAAATAGAGGAATAGTCTAAATTTCTTCCTTTTTCCTTCTAATATATTAGACTAATGGATGCTTCAAAGTGGATATTGAGGAAAAAAAGATATTTTTTGTTATGTCCCCCCACATAAACTACTATCACTCCTATAGGGGAGATTCAAGAGGAACAGATGGTTTTGGTTTAGACCTGAAAATTATGCGTAAAATTATCGACACTATCTACGATTGTGAAGCTGAAGGATTATGTAATGGAAAGATCAAGATTTCCTGGGACTATAGCGACTTATATTGGTCTATCCAACTACAACAGAAGTATCAACCTGAAATTCTAGAACAAGTAATAAATAGAGTGAAAAAAGGAAAAGATGAAGTAATTGTTGGGAGCTGGGGGAATAATGCGCTTCCAATCTTGGATACAGAAGGATTTCTTCAACAATGCAAGTGGAATATGGATAATTCTATGGGGATCGGATTAAATCAATTATTTCCTGGCAGAATTGCACCTTACATTCGAGTACAGGAGACAATGTTCACCCAAGGTATGATAGAGCTATTAAAACAGGTAGGAATTCAGGGTATTCTCAATTATTATGCTGTTATCCCATTCGACACGACACGGCCATTAATCAATCCTCGGTTGGATTGGAATCAGCGCTATGGACTAGTTAACTTCGTGTCGACAGTTTCTGATCAGTGTTTCTTGATGATCCCGATGTATGGTTTTGGAGATTTAATTGATCATTTGTCGATTGAAAAGTGGTTTAAATTTATACGGGGAAGGCAACAGTCAAACGATATCGAAGGTCATGCTTTAGTTGTTTTGAATCATGATATGGATAATCCAGTATGGAAGGGAACTACTGTACCGCGTTTTATGAAGTGGATGCCGAATACTGGAGGAATTTATGAAATTATTAAGGCTGTTGACAAATTAGAATATGTTAAATTTGTGAATTTGTTAGATATTGTACCTAAACTCAAAGTTCATGGATCTTGTACCATAAAACAGGATATTGCTGACGGTTGCTGGTGTGGGTATTACAATTGGGCCCAAAAACATAGTAATACCAATTTTTGGACTATTGGCCAACAGGCTCGTTGGTTAAAATGTGCAACTGATACAATATCAACCCAAAAGATTTCTCAATCAAATCTTGATAGAATTAACAATTTACTACGGAATACTGATGATTCGATTAATACATATCTGAGAACTGCAGTACTTTTCTCATCAACCACGCATTTTGGGATGTCAATGCCGTTTCAACATCCTCACCGCAAGAAAACGGCTCTGAATCACGCTATTGAATCTTTTAAGTTTGCAAAAGAAGCTTTTGACTTGGCTTTGAATGGTACGCTGGAATTTGATTGGAAATCCGTTAAGGAAGGCATCGACATGTATCTCCTACCCATTCGGACACGGGGAATAACAGAGAAGGAAATAAAGGAAGTAAAATCACCAATTCTGATTAGAACGGAATTGCCACCAGAATTTACCAATGGATTCTATATCAATTCTCAAGAGATACCATTTGAAATCTTAAATTTAAACTCCAAAAACAATTTTCTTTTAGAAACAATAATTCCGCCCTCTTTGTTTAAGGAGCTTGGTTATGCTAAGCTTAGTTTTCATCTCAAAGAGAACCAACCTAGTTCCTCTGTTCAGGATGAAGAATTAATTGCGACAACTCAAGTTTTGAAAAATAAGTTCATGAAAATAATTTATTTTATTATCAGTCTCAGCTTTTTTTGGCATATACCCTAACTTGAATAATGAACTTCCCCTCTCTTTACTCCATTTCATTGACTCCCAAACTAAAAGATGGTTTGGACACAAGTTCCAATATTCACTGAG
>JBHLPQ010000033.1:0-7518 GCA_048939265.1 Promethearchaeota archaeon | reverse complement strand
TTTAAAGGGAAGGAGTTTAGTTCTAAGAATTTTCTGGATTCAGCAATTGTCTTTGGAAAACCAAAAAATCCAAAAAAATACAAATCATCTTTCGATGAAGTTAAGGTTATTCAAGATGGAAGTAACAACTTTTCTGCCTCTGTAAAAATAAACAGTTTGTTTCAAATGTTCAACGGGCTAGATGTTAAAGCAGAAAAAATCATTAAAATATATACAAATATGCCTCACGTTTTCGTTAAAGTTCGAATGAATATTCCTAATATTAAAGGAACCTCTTCTAGTGATAGCAATATTTATGGAGTAAAGACAAAATATGATGATCGATGGCAAGAGATTATGCCTTGTGAAGTTCGGCCAGGCATTATCAGCAAGAATGGAGCCTTTCTAAGAATCTGGAAGCATAACTTTTTTGGTCACACTACATATTTTGACCTTGATATGGTCGAAGTTGATCCAAAAAATGCTGATATTGACTGTTTTGTTTCCAACATCTCGGACGGATGGATGGCTATGTCAAATCAAGAACAAGGATTATTAATTGCGTTCAATTCACTCAAAGCTGCAAACTTTGCCTTTACACCCCTTAAAGTGCGAGCTGAAGGATTTAACGATTTAATCCCTCCCCAAAAAGGACAACAGGTTCGAATTAACCCATTTGGCACATACTTTGGCCGAATGTTACATCATTGGACTCATGGAACCGGCCATGCTCAAAAAATCACCCCTCATTATTCAAGTACATTCAAGTCAACCGCTCCCACTTTTTCGGGAAAAACAGTAGATTTTGAATTGATGATAATCCCTTATATTGGAGATAAACCATCTGAAGAACTTCAATCAGTAGCAAATCACTTCTCATTTCCCCCCTTAATTGTCTTCCAAGATCCTCAAACAGGCAAGATCTCTGGTAATTTTTCGCAGTTTTCCAAGAAATATATTGAGCAGCTTATTGAAGAGTATGAGCTTGAAGATGTATTAAATAAAACATATCTTGAATGGGTTGATCTAGTTAATCAGGAGGAGGAGGATCAGATGGAGGATAAAGAAAGGGATGATGCAAATATCAAATTTAGTCATCTCCTCACATTTATTATTGATGGAATCCGTAGTAAGTTTTAACATGTTTTTGTAGGGACTCAACATAAAAGATATGATGAAAGTAATTGTTGAGCCACAACGTTAAAAATTAAAAGCCTATCTAAATATTAAACCCTGAATGATGAATGATATGACAAATGATTGTCTTGGTTGCATTGGAAAAGACGATAATGACTGTTGTGTCGATGTATATGTCATCCTAAACCCAGAGGAGATCTCTTTATTCAGGGAATATAGAGAAGAATTCATAGAAGTCGAAGGTGGAGGAATCTTTTACACAACAAAAGGATGTCCTTATTTTAAAGAAAATCAATGTCAGATTCATTCATATAAACCCCTCTATTGCAAATACTATCCAATTTTCATAACTGGAAAACCATTCATTCACGAGGAATGCTCAATAAACCATAAGTACATATTATCAAAAGATATTGAAGAAGAAATCTATGAATTACAACGAAAGTACCCAATATATCAACAGGATTGGTACTGGAAGGATGTGGAAGAAATTTTTTTAGGTGAAACTCAATCTGTAAGCGTATAAATGTGTTTATATCTTTCTCGAATAGTTTTCTTATCTATCTTTCCAACACTTGTTTTGAGAATCTGTTCTACAAAAAGAATTTTATCAGGAAGCTGCCATTTGGCAAATTTCTCTGCAAGATGCTCAATAAGTTCTTCAGTTTTTACTTCGCTGATTTCTTTTCGTAGAACTACCAAAGCCAATGGTCGTTCTTCCCACTTTGGATGAGGACAACCAACTACAGCTGCTTCAAGTACTGCAGGATGAGAAACAAGGGCATTTTCCATATCAACTGATGAAATCCATTCTCCTCCACTCTTGATCACATCTTTAATCCGATCTGTAATCTTCAAGTACCCTTCAGAATCCAGTGTTCCAATATCACCACTTCTAAAATATCCATCTTTGGTAAATTGGTTCTCTTCAAGTGCATTATAATATCTTCCTGCAATCCACGGGCCTCTGAGTAAAATTTCCCCTGAAGAAATTCCATCATGAGGAAGTTCCTTGTCAGATGTAGGGTCTACTATTTTGACATCAAGTCCAGAGACAATATATCCCTGTTTGCTCTTATATTCCCACATCTTTTCATCAGTAAGTTCTTGTCTTCTGATAGGAATTAAACGATTTAATGTTACTAGAGCATGTGCCTCAGTTGAACCATAAGTATGAATTACTTCAGCTCCCGTTAATTCCCAGAAATCTTTCATCATTGTTACTGGGGGTTCACTAGCTCCCGTAATAAAACGTGTCCTTGAAAAATCAGGTTTTTTATCCATTTTTCGAATAGATTCAAGCAAGGGCATCAAAATAGCAGTTGCTCCGTTAACTACAGTTACCTGTTCTTGAATTGATGTTTCAATTAGTTGATCTAAGTTCTTCAAACTATAGCGGCCAGGGAATACCATTTTTGCACCTACTAATGTTGCTGCAAAAGGGGTTCCCCAACCAAGAACATGAAACATAGGGACGATTTGAAACACACAGTCATTAATTGAAATGGATGCATTAGCGGCATACATCAACGCTTGAAGGTAAACATCCCGATGGGAATAGAAAATTCCTCGGGGTCTCCCTGTAGTCCCACTAGTATAACATGCAGCATAAGCAGAGGTCTCATCGAGGACAGGCCACTCACAATCTGGAGCAGCTTCACTTAATAATTCTTCATAACTATATATTGGCTCTAAAGTTGTCGATATTTCTTTTAATGCTTTGTTGGTAATGATTACATACCCTTTCACTGTATTACATGATGATGCGATCGCTTCAGCGATTTCTAGAAGGTTTTCAGCTACAAAAATGAATTTTGCTTTCGCATGCTTCACTATATAATTTAATTCTTGTTGGGCAAGACGTAAATTCAATAGAAGCATTACCGCTCCAGTTCCAGATAAACCAAAGTAAATTTCGAAGTGTCGGTATGTGTTCCATTCAAGGACACCAATTCTATCGCCCAATTTTAATCCAAGAACGTCAAGAGAATTGGCTAATTGATTCACCCTTGTGTAAGCTTCCTTGTACGTGTAGCGGAAGATAGAACCATCAGGGTTTTTACTAATTATTTCTTGTCTCCCAAAGCTACGGGATCCATGTTTTAAGATGTTTGTTACGTTTAATTGACTCGTACTTTGCGATGTAGAGGGAAATCCCTTAACAATCTTTGGTGTACTATATTCTTTCATCGTGTTACACAACTATTATATAGCTTCAATGGACAAATCTAAACCCTATCTTCTTCTAAAACTACTATTCAAGAATTCTGCATAAAAACCATTTTTCTTTAGATGATTTAGTACTAATTGATTATCTCTTCAATGGCTAAATCCAATTTATCTAGCCCTTTTTTCAGTTCTTCAGTTTCCCCGCCAAAACCAAGACGAAAGAAAGAATCCATCATGAAACAATAACCTGGAACTGTAAAAGTTCTATATTTCTCTATTAAAAGACGACAAAGTTTTTCTGTAGGCTGGTTGAAGCGGGGAAAACAGGTTACACTACCTTTTGGAGGGATAAAATCGAGATAGGGTTGACTTCTCATCCATTCTTCTAGAATGTTGAAATTCTCCCTAATTCGGTGATTAATTTGTTTTAGGTGTCTGTCCTTTTCTTGCAGGATTTTTAGTGCAATAAATTCATTTAAAGCTGAATTACAGATCGTAGTTTGTTCCCTAACTCTCCGAATACCATCAATTATTGATTTCTCTGAAGAAGTACTCCACCCAATCCGTATCCCAGGAAGGCCATAAACTTTCGACATGGTTGACACACTAATTACATTTGAGCTAAAACTAGCAGCAGGAGGTAATGGTTTGTCGAATGTTAATTCACGATAGGTTTCATCCATTAGCAGATATATATTTCGATCTTCAATCATATCTATAAGTTGTTTCAGCTCCCCTTCTGTTATTACTGATCCAGTTGGATTATTGGGATGAGTTAAACAAATTAACTTTGTATTCGGTTCAATCATACCCTCAAGCTTCTCTAGATTGGGTTTAAAATTGTTTTCAAAGTCTAAAAAGAATAAATCCATAGACCGTTCCAACGATTGTGGAATATACCAAAAAGACGGATAATTAGGACATTCTACAATAATATGATCATCTTTACTCGTCAAAGATGCCATGATGGAGAAAATTGACTCTGCAGCACCTGTCGTTACTGCAATATTCTCCCAACTCAGGTTCTTATAAAAACTAGCTATCTGGGTTCTTAGCACTGGGTTTCCTAAATGTTGGGTATAACGCAGTTCAATATCTTTTAAATTTAAGTTTAATTCCCCAAACTTTAGAAATTTGACTCCACTTTCTCCAATATCATAATCGACTTCGAATTGGTACTTATCAAACCATTCTTCAAGAAGCATACGCTTGAATGTTAATGTTTTCACCTCAAAGGGAAATGTGTTTTGATTTATTAGATTCATAATATCCAAAAGGTGAATTACTTGTTGGTATAATAAATAAAGTTGGTATGTAAAGATTTAGTGTTGAAATAAAAGGATATTCTATTTCAACTAAATTTTCTTATGTTTAGGGTTAATTAAATTAATAAAAATTGAAGAAGAAAGGTTAATTTCCATCTGAGGGTCATTTAAGTTAGATCCATACTGCAGGAAGGATAAGGTTTTTAACCTCATGAAAAACAAGCAACTATTAAAGGAGAATCCAGGAAGCTCCTTACGAATACTTGGTGTGACACAATGATATCATCAATTGCCTCTCATATGTGGTGTAATGGCAATGGGATTATTGTCACACAACCCTATTTTAAATAAAACCAGACGTCTCAACTTTTCCTGGAAGTTTGAGACAAGTAATGGAGGTATCTTATATGTTCTGTGAAACTTGTGGTACAGTGTTAACCCCAAATGGTCTATGTATCAATTGTGACAAAAAACAACAAATCAAGGATGTAAACACTGAAACACAGATAGAATTAGATATACTGGATGATGAAAAGCATGAAAAACGACCCACGTTATTGTCCAACATGTGATAAGTTATTATTAAAACAAGACCCATCTGGTTTCGTTTTAGTAATACGATGTGACCAATGTAAAACTTTAATTCATGAAAAATGTTATCTTAATCATCATTTAATGTCTCATGCTCTAATTGGTGTTGTAATCGAATCTGAGGTTAATAAAGAACCAAATTCATTAACTGAAGATATTGAGAACTTCAGCTAAAAAACAAAGATAGCCTTAAGAATGTCCCTAGAAAAGGCCAACACGTGTTATTCGACATTTTAATTATACTTTGTACTATAGTCTTCTTTTACCTCGGTTTAACTTATGGAATTATGCTATTATTGGCAAATTTTCCAAGGAGACCAGTTGATGACGTACCTGATTGGGGAAAAACGAAAGATATTCGAATTCCTACAGTTAATGGAAAGAAATTAGAATGTTGGGTAGTAACCCCTGAAGAAAATTCCAGTAAGACCAATCTTGCCGTTATCTTAGTACATGGTTGGGGAAGAAACCGGGGACGAATGGTTTCAAGGGCTAGGATATATGGGAAACATGGATTCACAACTATTTTGGTCTCAGTGAGAGATCATGGGAAATCTGATAAAGAAATCGCTGGAATGAGTATTTTAAAATTCAGTCAGGATTTAGATTCTTGTGTGAAGTGGTGGGGAAAACCTGTGATAGTCACTGGTCACTCTATAGGTGCTGGAGCCTCAATATTAGTAGCAGCAAAAAATTCCCTGGTGAAAGGTGTAATTGCAGAAGCTCCTCCATATGCTTTTCTTCATAGTTTGAAATACGTATATAGACCTATTTTGAAGTGGACTACTCCCTTTTTTATACCAGGAATTAAATTGATTACCTCTATTAGGTTTCGGAATCACGCTAAGCATGAATTCTCCCCATTTGATGCTGCATCAAGGATAACAGTCCCAACTCTATTAATTCATGGAAAAGAGGACGATATTTTACCATATGAACATACATATCAACTTCACAGTAATATAGCAAATAGTCAGGTATGGACTCCAGATAGAATAACACATTACAATATTGAAGAGCATCCAGATTATCCTAATCGGATAATTAGGTTCACTGAATCTATCTTTGGTTCTGGAAAAAGCAAATAAGAAAAATAGAAATAAGGAATAATAGTATGTCACCTCTAAAGATTAACTGGATTGTACCTGGCAAACTGGCTGGTAGTCCTTATCCCTATTCAAATGAACTTCTAACTTTACCTAGTCTAAATTTAATGCTTGTTGTGAATCTTACATCGCGAGGAATACCAAATAGTCTGAAGAAACAACTAAAAGCTCATAGTGTGGACTTTAAGCGGTATTCAATTCCTGATTTTGGTCTTCCAACTCCTCAAACTATTCATCAGTACCTTCAAACTGTGTGTGAAACACTGCAAAAAGGGAGGGGAGTTCTCACGCATTGTATTGCAGGATGTGGCAGAACTGGCACCATGATTGGTTTATTCCTAGTAACTCATGGGTACTCGTCTGAAAAAGCACTAGAGATCATTCATGACGTCTTGGGGGAACAGTGCCCAGATACTAATGAACAAACTAGTCTAATCCATCAATATAAGGGGAAGTGCCCAAATCACTCTCAGTGTAAAGGAAATCTCTAAGATCAGTGGTTTTGATGGTTATAAATATTCCTAATTCTAGTTTTGAATCCATACATCACGTCTTTGATTCGCATCAGCATTTAAGGAACGTTATTGAAGCTATTCCAAAGTTAACCACGGGGAAGCTATGGATAAATCAAGATGATAATCCCTTAACAGCTCTTTTTACGCTACCAGGTATAAATTTTTTAGCAGGTATTCCTGATCCTCAAAACATAGACGACCTTTTAACAAAGATACCTCCAAAAGAGAATATTTTTATTCCTTTCCCAAGTGTAGAATGGACCCGTGTTCTTAAAAGTTTTTTTGGAAAGAAGCTTGGAAGCTTTAATAGATTTGCTCTTTCTGCGTCTTCCTTAAAGTTAGAAAAAATTCGTACTCATAAAAAAAACCTTCCTGATGGGTTCTGTTTATTAGAGGTTGATGCAACAATTTTAAATGAGATAAAGGATTCAATTGGATTTTATATTCATTTGTTTTTTGGAGAACCAGAGTTTTTTATGGTCTCAGGAAGGGGATTTTGTATTAAGCATGACAATACAGTAATTAGTATAGCTTCATCGTTAGTCCCTTTTACTACAAGTCTCGAAATCCAAGTAGACACCATCGATTCACCCAAATATCGCCGAAAAGGGTACGCTACTCGAGTTGCTGTTGAGATCATCGAAAATTGTCTGGAAAATAATATTGAACCCCATTGGGACGCTGATTCAAAAATTTCGAGAGATTTTGCCGTTAAACTTGGATATTCCAACCCCCAGCCCTATCCATGCTATTATT
>JBHLPQ010000175.1:0-7913 GCA_048939265.1 Promethearchaeota archaeon | reverse complement strand
GCTACAGATTCTTGATCGTTAAAATCTATTGAGGGATGAACAACATTCATCAGGAATATCGCTTTTTCAGTTCTGGTAATATTTCTTCTGCAAAATACTCGAAATTAGGAATTTCTTTTACCTTGAAGGGGTATGGAAAACAGATTTCAGTTAGTCCTAGTTTGTAGAACGTTTGGATTGCATCAACTAATATATCTAGATTCTCATAAATTTTCATTCTTCCTATATTATGCATCGCTTCATTTTCATAGATTCCTACAGTTCTTCTGAGTGTTGTTGGATCTCTACCGATTTCATCACAATATCTATCAAGAAACCTGTTGCGTTCTTCAGTTCTTTCGATAGTTTCTTCCAAAGACTCAATACTTTCTAGTGTATTCCAGGCATTGGCAAATTTTGCAGTGATTTTTAGCATTTTTTGACCCTTAGCACCGACATATATTGGTGGTCGAGGTTTTTGAATTGAATCGGGGAGTACTATTGTTTCTTCAAGATTGTAGTATTTGCCATGATAGGTAGTTTTTGGATTGCGCAGGAGGTGATCTATAATCTCTATATATTCCTTAAAACGCTCAACTCTTTCTTTAGGTGACCCTTTCTTAAGCCCTGTCATTGAGTGTTCAAGAACAGCACTTCCCCCAGCACCTAAACCTAGATCCAATCTTCCATTAGACATATGATCAACTGTTAGTGCTTGTTTAGCTAACCAGGCTGGATGACGCCAAAGCATGTTAGTAACAGCAGTTCCTATTCGAATTCTTGAAGTTACACACGCCATCCCACAAAGAGTCGTCCAACATTCAAAAAAAGTCATCTCCTTTTCTTTCCAATGGGTAAAATGATCTGCTACCCAGAGACTATCAAATCCTGTGTTGTCAATAAATCTCCACCTTTTAACTAATTCTTTCCAAGGTACATTTTGTATAGTAATCACACCAAGTTGTAAAGGTATATCCTTAACCATCTAGTCCACACTCATGTAAAAATAGTAAACCCATTACCCTTGTATATACTTAACTTAAAACTATAAGTTTTCCCTCAAAATCACTATCACACCTAGCAAACTGGATATTTAATTCTTTACAAGTTTGGAGAAAAACCAAGGTTAAAGGACATTAGATATTCACGAGAAGAAAATAAATCGGGCCCATCCAGTTTGTAAGATAATGGACTATGATAGAAGGATACAGACTGCGAGTTTTCCAATAGAGTAATCCATAAACAAAGCCATGGACGGTTTGAAAGAGGAAATAGATAATTAAAGCCCAAAAGTCAGGATATTGGAGATAACGGTAAATATTACCCGGAATGTGGATAAGAACAAAAAAGATCGTTTGAAAAATAAGAGCGCGATGTATCCCACAAATAGATTCTAATTTCAATTGAATAAAGGCTCGTCCAAAAAATTCTTCAACAAAAGCATTGGAGTAGAGCATTAATAGTATAATAAACCACCAAAAGGGATCAGGAGGTTCTAAGAAGAGGATTCGTAAGATGCCATAAACAAAATAACCACCAAATGCCAGAAGAATAAGATAACGTTGATTTTTGTTTAGATGAGACACTGAAAAGCCAATCTCCTTTAAGGAGAAATGATCATGAGATTCAGAGGTCAGGATAAGAAAAGGGATTAGCACGAAAAAAAATGTGGAAAGCACAATGGAAATATAAAAATATTCGATACCTAGTCTTTGAAAGAACGGAGAAAAAACCCAAATACCTAATGCAATAAATAAAAATTGGCAAATAAACAAAACAAGAATCATGGTTAAGGAACGGTGAGGGTTATCCGTTTTTTCTATTTTGGGAGGATTTTGACCAAAAAAATATATTAAGATCCCTAAAATGGCAGTATAGACAATCATGATGATTCTGAAGAAATAATCCACCATTTTCTAACAACAATTCCAATTTTTGAGTGTTTCATGTTTTATTGAACAGCATGTTCTGATAACTTACTAGAGTGGTTTTTATGAAGATTCAGGTCAAATCGATTAATAGAGAAGATAAAAGTTAAAGCAAAAAGTAACAAAATTGGAAGAGGGAATATAATGGGTTCTAGGTTTTCTCCTTGCGAATTAAGAATAAACATTGCAGGAATGGATAATAATAATGGGATTAACTCACAGATTAACCCTATTAAAAAAACACGTTTTTTACTATATTTTCCAATGAAAAACAGAACAATTTCAAGCATAAAAACCAATCTAAAAAGACAATATGCTGGAAAAAATTGAAGTGCACTAAAAAACCTAATTGAGTACCAAGCAGGTTCAAAAGGTATTTCCCACACCATCGAAATCAAAGAATTTGGGCCAGGTCCTAGATCAATATGAACACCAAAGGGCAGAAGAAAAACCACAAGTACCGATGAAATTCCAATAAGAATTGAGGAAAAAAATAAATTATTTTTCATGATAATCAAACATAACTTGAGTAATAAGACTAAAAGAAATTCCTGGGGGGCGATTAAAATAATTTAATTGTTAGTGCAACGATTACTTAGCTAGCACTTCACTGATCATTTACATAAGGAGTAATCACTATTTCCAAGCTTTTCTATCTTTTTTGTCTTGCAGATAATTTTGAAACCACCGATAGTTGAAAATGTTCCAATTTCGATGGTATTCTGGGCGATTATTCAGGATTTCTTCTATCTTAGATAATGTTTGATCACTTAGGTTGACGTTTGTAGCTTTAACATTACTTTCTATCTGGGAAGGCTGACTCGCTCCAGTAATCAAAGTCGTTACTTGGTCTTTTTGCAGCAACCAAGCCAACGAAAGCTGGCCCATAGTAATATCAAGTTTTTGAGCAAGTTTATTGAGCGACCCGAGTTTTTCCAGATTTTCTGGGGTTAACCAGTGCCCTTCGCCATGCCCTTCTTGATTTAGCTTCTTTAGGTGGGCAATTCGACTGCTTTCTGGGATTTGTTCAGTATATTTTCCTGTTAAAATCCCACCTTCTAAAGGAGACCAGACGGAAAGACCCATCTTATGATAATCTAGTGTATGCCAAAGCTCTAGCTCAATAAACCGGTCGAGAAGACTATAATGCGTTTGTTCAATAACTGGACCTTTCATCCCACTAGCTAGAGCTATTCCTTGAGCACGTTCAAGTTCAGCTCCAAGCCAATTTGAAGTGCCCCAGTGCAAGACCTTCCCCTCGTCAATCAAATAGTTCATAGCAGAAATAGTTTCTTCTAGAGGCGTGATATAATCAAATCTGTGGCAATAATAAATATCTAGATAATCTGTTTTTAATTTCTCAAGTGTTTCATCAATAGATGCTAAGATATGTTTCCGAGACAACCCACGTCGATTAGGAACTTTTGATACTGGAAAAAACACCTTACTACTTAAAACAAAATCATGTCGGTCATATTCCTGAAAAAAATCCCCAAGAAGTGCTTCTGCTTGACCACCACCATATCCAGGTGCTGTATCGAAGTAATTTATCCCCTCATCCACTGCGGTTTTTAAGCATTTTATTCCTTGTTCATATGGGATTAACGCTGGAGATCCTGGTTTATCTTCTTTTCCTGCACTCCCATGAAGCCAGGTGCCAAAACTAATCTCTGAAAGATATAGCCCTGCTTTTTTAATTCCTCTGTACTGCATCTTATATGCCCCATCTGATCTATATGTTCTGCTAAAGGAGTTTATCTGGATATTTTTACCTTGTAAGGTTGCTTAAATGTTTGATTAATTCTTCAAAAAGAAGTTTTTTCAAATCTTCTATAGTTACTCTGAAAACTAAATATAACCGCGATACACAAAGACAGTAAATAATGGTGTTACAGATGGTATGTTAATGTTAAGCAATTGAAGATACTGTTCAGGCTTGTTATCCTGAACACTTTTGAAGTGTAAACTTTGGTGAATCAATTGAAAAAGGAAAAAGTCTTTTTAGCAGGGGCATCTGGGTCAATGGGATTTGAGGCGTTCAAAAATCTGTGGGAGAGAAGGGAAAAATATCAGATTGTACTTTTACAACGACCGTTAAAGAAGAATAAAGCATTATTTCAAAAATATGAACATATTTCTGGATTAACCCCAATCCCTGGAAGGGGGATTGTAGAGAATCCCACCCTGAAGATTGTATGGGGTGACGCTACAATTTACACTGATGTAGAGGAAGCATGCAGAGGGATTGATTGGGTGTTATGTCCAATGGCCTTTATCTCTCCTGCTGCTGACTTAAATCCAGAAATGGCTGAAGCTGTGAATACCACTGCTGTGAAATATATCATCAAAGCAATTGAAGCCCAACCTGGGGGTTCAGAGCATATCAAACTTATTTACATTGGAACTGTTGCTGAAACTGGAGATCGTCTTCAAACGATTCACGTTGGCCGAGTAGGTGATCCCTTAAAGCCATCCATTTTTGATTTCTATGCCGTAACGAAGATCGCAGGGGAAAGAGCAGTATTAGAATCAAACATTAAACATTGGGCTTCTTTACGACAAACATACATTATGACCTATGATGATGTAATAGATCCAATAATGTTTCATCAACCGATTGATTCGTTTATGGAAAATAATACCAAAGAAGACGCAGGACGTGGATTGATCAATTGCTTAGATATCCCCGAGGATTCGGACTTCTGGCGTAGGGTATACAATATGGGTGGAGGACCAAACTGTAGAACAACATTTTTCCACATGATGAAACAGATTTTTGGATTAAACGGTCTTAGATTGGAAAAAGTAACAGAGAGAAAATGGTTTGCGCTTCGTAACTTTCACATGCAGTATTTCGAAGATAGTGCAATTTTAAACAAGTATATCCACAATTGGAATGATAGCATGGAGGATTACTACGTTTCGTTTGCTAAAAATCGACCAATTAAGCTAAAAGTAATTGGAAGCCTTTGTAAACAAATTCCATTCATTAGAAATGCGGTAGAGAAAGCCACTTACAAGCGATTCGAAAAATTAGTGAAGGAAACAAAAAATGGAACCGTCTATTGGTATGAACATCGTAATGATATGAGAATTTCCGCATTTTACAAAGATTATGCCACGTATGAGGCGATTCCTGATTGGGGAATAGACATGCCAGAGATGGAATCCCAGAAAGTAAATTGGAAGCACCTTGATCATAGATATGATGAAATGAAAGACGTATTAGACTTAGACGATCTAACTCGAGCAGCAGAATTTCGGGGAGGAACTTGTTTATCAAATCAATGGAATGGAGATTGGTATACCTCTTTAGAATGGCAGTGTGCCTTTGGTCATAAGTTTACTGGGAAACCTTATACAATTCTAAAGGCAGGGCATTGGTGCCCCGAATGTAATCCCCCACCATGGAATTATGATGAAATCGCAAAACATAATCCCTTTTTTGCCCAGGTTTGGTATCCAAATCATGATAGAGAGGAATTGAACAATTATCCAGAAGACTGTTACCAAGATATTGTCGATTAAGAAGATCACTTATTGGGAATAAGTGCTGTTTGACCTCAGGTTGAGATAAAACAGAAATCGATATTTATTATTGGAGTATCATTCAGAATCATTTCTTTGTCCTTTTTCAGATAGAAATTGTTATTAGATTGGCTAGACCAGTATGTATACATTAATAAATGCCTGTACCTCAGAAAAAATGAAAACTCTTGTTTAATGGCCTCATCAAGGTCTGTTTCTTTATAGTATCCCTTCATGAAGCGGTTTAAAAATGCGTTAGAGAATTTTTGTTGATTCTCTTTGGAGGTATTTCGTATTAAATCAAACGCATGAAAAAAAACAACTGCAATATCAGTAATAAACCAATGATGAATGCAGATATCAAAATCAAAGAAATAAACTTCGTTATTTTCAAATGTAATATTCCCTAGGTGGGGATCATTGTGGATCAACCCATAGATGTTATTATTCTGTGGTAAAGATAGGAAATATTCTTCTATTTCATCCCACTTACGGAGAATATCAGATTCATGAGTAATTGCCTTTTTGAATTGAATATCATCTTGCCAAGTGAAAATTGAACCCCCCTTGTGATATAATTTTGAGTATTTGTGTAATTTTCCTACTGATTGCCCCCATTTCTCAAACAGATTTCTATTCCAAACAGATGGATCCTGGTGGTTAATATACGTACCTTTTGATTTAATGAATTTTGATATCCCTAATAAGGTTGATCCAGACTTAATAATCTCAACGTGGTTTCCTTCAATAGATGGAATGTATTCAGACACATTAACGCCATTTTTAGCTAGAAAATTAACAAATTCTGCTTGACCTCGCAATGGTTCTATATAACTAAGCTGAATTGGTGAGATTTTTAGTACATAATCCGTATTATCCTGAGTAAATTGATACACATCTCCTTGTGTTCCACCAAGATGTAATAATCTTTTATGATCAATACTAAATAGGTACTCAATACGACGAATAATTCCGTTTTCAATTAGACTTTCAAGTATCATAAGTAGACAGGAAACTGTTTTATTTAAAAAATTATTTATCAAAATGAGTTCCTTTATTTTATCTAAAGAATTCTATTAGGAATTATGCCTTAAAAAGGAATTTTATTCTTTATTTAATTTTTGAGACAACTGGAACCATCTGAATTTTGGAGATTACAAAGGTTTTGAATTCATAAATTATCAAACTCGTCGCTTTCTAGAGAAATTAAGAAGTTATTCTCCTTAAATTATCTAGAAACACACAATTCTGACATCGTTCTTGGAAACATTCACACTATTAAAGAAAAGAACCCTTTTTTTGAGGATATAGTTCTTCGTTTTGATCGTCCCATTACAGTTGCTTGTGACAGATATATTTCCATTTTTGGAAGGAACTTAAATCTTATAACTGATCTTTTACTGAACCTTGTCTTAAAATATATCCAACTTACGGTGTTATTTATGACTGACTCTCTAGACCTCCCCACTTCTGAATTACCTCCTAGAATTAGAAGAATAGTGATAATAATCACTATTATAATAGTTTTCGTCTTCCCCTATGGTGTTCATATTGATTTAGGCCCAGGCCCAAGTGGAGTGATGGCCATCTTATGGGAATACCAGGAATTTCAAGTAGCTGCTGGAGATCCCGACATTCTTTTTCTTACAGCTCTTGAATACTTCATATATTATCTCTACCGTTTTGTTGTACTGTATGTAGTTTGGAAATTTACCCTCGGAAAGGAAGAACCAAAGAAGGTCATCTTTCATGGATTCATGTGCGAATTGATCCCATTACTTATTGATATTCCAGCAGTTTTGTTCCGTGAACCAGGAACTGGCCATAATTATATCCCAATCATGATTCCAATCCCCTTTTTACTCATTTATTGCATTATATTAGCTTATTATAGCTATTACCACAAAAAAACGGAACTTCCATAATTTTGAAATCATAAACATAAGAATATGGAGAAACTAATTTTTCACAAGGTTGCATGACTGACCCAAAATTCCTTTTCAACTCCTTGATGTCTTAATCTAACTTGCAATGCTCCTATATGAAGCATAACATGTCTAAGATTATATAAAAGAGAACTAAGTAAAGTTGAGCCATGCCATTCAAAAACAGGATCATCTCCTAAAGTTTCTAGAGTCATGTTCGAAAACAACTCTTTAGCTTTTTTCTTCATGTCTACTAAATAGTTCAATAATTCAGCTTTACTAAGTGGATTTTCCTTAAATAAATCATCTTTATCTTCTGGAAATCTAGGTTTATAGTTCGTACGCTCTTCTTTTGTTTTACTAAAATATAAATCTACAAAGTAAAGAGTATGATGAACTACCCCAAAGATAGGAGGGGTATTAGGGGAATCTATCCATATCTCATCTGGACAAAAATTGATAATGCTTTCCAATGTTTTAAAAGCAGCACCATATTGTTCTTCTAAAGATTTTGAAACTTGTACCATATCCATTTAATATTCCTCATTTATTC
>JBHLPQ010000331.1:2077-2670 GCA_048939265.1 Promethearchaeota archaeon | reverse complement strand
TTTGCCATCTATGCAAAGGACACTTCACTTACCCTCCAGACCGTGGCCGTCTTGGACACCACTTCTCCTTCCCTAGCACATTACCCCGATATGTCTTAGAGGAAAGACCTCAATTTATCACTCTTATATTTGATAATACAGATTATCCTTCTCCCGCAGAATATCTCCAGCAGTTCGAGAAGAGTTTAAATATTCAGTCCTTACCAAGCAAGGAGAGGATAGTAAGTACAAATACACTCATTGATCACATTCTCCCACAGGTGGTCATTTTAAATAGACCAATAGGTTTAGATGAAGTGGAATATATTAGAGTTGTAGTGATGGGCAAAACAGATTACAAAGCACTTCTTGAGGGGAAGTTACGGGACACAGTTGTTTTTTGGGGGCGTGTGGACGATGAACAGACTGGAGGACCAGGAAAATTGGATTTCTTTAGTTATTATGTGAGTCCTTTGTCTGATTATGTCTACAATATGAGATCCCACGATGGGGGGTTTCGTGTTCCAGACGAGATGGAGGAGGTCATTCGTACAATTCTACGTATGCATGATGATCTTAACAATTATCAGCGGAGAACTGATTATTATTCTCAA
>JBHLPQ010000331.1:0-2067 GCA_048939265.1 Promethearchaeota archaeon | reverse complement strand
CTACTTTGTTTGAGGATATTGAGACGAGGGCTATAGCGCAAAACAAAACAGATTTCGGGAGTGTTACCCCAGAAGAGTGGCCCCAAATAACGAGGGAAATCCAAGCTCAGGCTCTTGACTTCTTGAAATTTTCACGGCATAATAAAAAGTTCGATGGTTTACGCATTCTTAATACTCCCTATGAGAATCGAAGTAAGAGGGAAAAAGATATCGCATGTGTATTGTTAAATGAGTATCCTGAAATCATTCATCAAGTAAGACGCCGAAAGGAAGATTATCTACAGAGTAGAGGTATTCAGGAGGGTCAACTCATAGTAGAAGATTGGGAACAGATTTGTGATTTCCCACTCGAGCGTCTTCAGGAACTAGAAGAACGAAGACGAAAGGGAGAAGAAGCAAAACGAGAGAGAGAACGACGAAGGAGAGGAGAGGGGAAGGAACCAGAAGAAATCAAATATGATCTTGAAATAATTGGTGAAGGAAGAATCTCAAGGGGACTCTATATCCTCCCACCTATGGACCCTCAACTTAAAAATATTGTTCATTTGTGGTTTGGAGATGAGGATACCCAGACAGTATTTTGGGTTGGATACCTTCAGAATCATACTGGTGAATTTCTTTCAGTAGGTAAGAGACTGATCCAACAATACGGTATTGAGAAAGACAAACATTTCCGTATTGTAAAGTTAATGGATTAATGAGGGGGGGTTCACTTGCTAGGAAATGCTTCTATCCTCTCCCTCGTGATTAGTATCTCCTATTTTGAACTCAGTCTAATTTCCTCGGTAGTTCAATAGTAAAAGTTGAGCCTTGCCCCTTCCCTTTGCTCTGCGCTGTTATTGTGCCGTTATGAGCTTTTATGATCTCTCGAGAAAGATATAACCCAATTCCCGTTCCTGTTGCAGCATAGTCTGTTGGAATAGTGATAAATTGCCCAAAAATTGTCTCAAGATGTTCTGATGCTATCCCTGCACCATTATCCTGAACAAGTATCCGAACTTTATCGACTAGGATCTCCGTAGACACAATAATTTCTCTTTTATCTTTTGGAGTGTGTTTTATCGCATTACTGATGACATTCTCCATCACTTGCTGTAATCGATCGGGGTCCGCTTGAATAATGACTGGTAATTCTTTAGAACATGCTTTAAAAGAAAATTGGGGTCCTAATAGGTGATAATATTGTTCAAGTATTAATTTGAGGAAGGGACAGACTTTAATTTCTTCCTTTTCAATGAGAAACTCACCTCTTTCTAATTGCACAATATGGCTTACATCTTGAGTTAGTCGCTCTAAACGGTTAACATTACTTTTCAAAATGCTGTAGATCTTCTCTCGACGGGGACGATCAATGAATTTATCATGTTCACTTAGAAAGTCACAATATCCTCCAATCACTGTTAATGGAGTCCTAAGTTCATGAGTGGTCATGTAAATAAAGTTTTCCCGATGTTCCTCTAATTCTTTTCGGATTCTCTCTGCTTTTTTACGTTCGGAAATGTCTTCTCCTGAACTTAATGTTCCAGTAATCCTTCCTGTTTTATCTTTTAAGATCGTGTTATACCAACCTATAATTTTTTCTTCCCCACCTATTGTGACTATCGGATTCTCGAAATATTTGACCAGTTCTACTTCTCCAGCTATCAATTTATTGAAAACTTCTTTCACTTCTGCTTGTAATCTTTGAGGAATGAAATTATCAAACCAATTTAATCCCAAAATTTCTTTTTCTTTGTACCCTAGGATTTCACATCCTTTTTTATTAATGAGAGAGATGGTCTGATCTGCTTCAATCGCAAGCATCATTACTCCTGCGGTATCTAGATATTTTTGTGCTAAATCACGCTCCTTTCTTATCTCCTCTTCTGCTTGTTTTCGTTCTACAATATTTGTCAAAACAGCTATTGTCCCATCAAACTCTCCTTCAGGAGTGGTTATTGAGGTCGCAGCTACAATTACTGGAATTATTGTCCCATCTTTCTTTTGAAGGTTAACTTCATAGGAGCTGCTTATTCCTTTTGGACGTTTCCTACTTTCTTTCGAAACCAGCTCAACTTGGGATTTAGG
>JBHLPQ010000174.1:0-7986 GCA_048939265.1 Promethearchaeota archaeon | reverse complement strand
CTCAAAATGGATGTTTGTGGAGCAATGACACAAGGCCAGATAGGATATCTCATTCAGAATATTCTTGGTAATCTCTTGGTCACTGAAGGTCCACCTAGTAGACTGGATCCAAGTAAGAAAATCAAGGTTGCAACAATCATTACGCAAGTTGTAGTGTCACAAGATGATCCTGCTTTCCAAAATCCAACCAAACCAGTCGGACCTTTCTATACAGAAGAACAGGTCTCTCGAATTAAGGAAGAACATCCTGATTTCACTATCATTGAAGATGCTGGAAGAGGGTATCGGCGTGTTGTTCCATCCCCAGATCCCATCGAAATCTATGAAAAAGATCAGGTCAATGATTTGTTAGAGGCGGGTTTTATTCTGGTAGCAAGTGGTGGAGGAGGTATTCCTGTTGTTAAAAATCCAGATGGAACAGTTTCAGGTGTTGAAGCTGTCATTGATAAAGATTTAGCAGGAGAAAGACTAGCTATTGACACAAAGGCAGAAGCATTTGCTATCTTAACTGATACCGATAAAGTTTACTTGCATTATAAAACACCACAACAGAAAGGAATAGATAAAATGACTGTAACAGAAGCTGAAAAGTATTTAAAAGAGGGAGTATTCGGAAACAAATTAAAAGGATCGATGGGACCGAAACTGAAAGCAGCAATTCGATTTTTAAATGAAGGAGGGAAAAAGGTGGTTATTACCACTCCTGAACTAGCAGCAGCAGCACTGGATGGAGAGGCAGGCACTACTATTGTTCCATAAGAATTGGAGGTTTTGAAGATGAAATTTTCAGATTTATATGGTAAGGATCTAATATGCACTCAAGATTGGGAAAAACATGAACTGGACTTAGTACTTGATCTAGCAGGGAGAATGAAGCGGGAACGGTTTTCTCCTAAATATACTAGTTTGTTACAACATAAAACATTCTTTATGTTTTTTTATAATCCCAGTGTGCGAACAAGACAGAGTTTTGAAGTCGCTGCGACAGAGCTGGGAGGGCATGCGCAATTCCTAGAACCTAAAGCCATGCGCTTAAAAACAGAGAAGACCGCAGGGGAAACAGTCGAAGATGCTGCGCAAATAATGTCCCGTTACGCGCATGGTCTTGGAATAAGAATCCTTGAGGACAAAATTGGTGCTTATGGTCAAGGAGAGGCTCTACTTCGAGATTATGCGAAATGGGCTACAATCCCGATCATCTCTATGGCCCACGACAAGTATCATCCCTGCCAAGGGCTTGCAGATGTCATGGGTTGGTCAGAATGGTTCAATAAGGGCACCAATTATCCACCAGACTGGCGTACGTTGAAAGGGAAGAAATTACTAATTATATGGGGGCATGGAGCTTTAGCGCGCTCATGGTGCTCTGTGCAGGAAGCTATGCTTATTGGGTCTCGATATGGAATGGATGTTACTGTAGCGAACCCTGAAGGCTTTGATCTTGATCCTCAAGTAGTTAAATGGACAGAACAGAACTGCAATGAATATGATACAAGTTTTGAAACTATTAATCATCCTACAAAAGGGTATGAGGAAGCCCATGTTGTGTATTCCCGTCACTGGATGTCACCAGAGGCTTATCAAGATGGGGAATTCTATAAGCAAAAAGAGATTGAAAAGGCACTAAAATATCCAGAGTGGATCTGCGATGCAGATAAAATGGCTTTAACAGATAACGGGATCTTCACCCATCCGATGCCCATCGATCGGGGACATGAAGTCACTGATGAGGTTGCCTCTGGTCCTCGTTCATGCATATATGATGTTGGAGAAAACCGCTTACACGTCCAAAAAGCTATTATGGCTCTCACAATGGCAGGAATTTGATAATTGTGGTTAAAAAAAACACTTGAGTAACATGAACGAGTGTCAATAATTCAGTCATGTCTTTGTTCTTATTGCTCTATAATTAAGAAATAAATTCAGAACTCTTAATATAAGATCAACTTAATTTTTCCTCAGGAGATTACAATATAGTTAGTTGAGATTCTGAAGGTCTAAGAATAACACATTCATCTACTTCTTCTAGTTGATCTCTGAGCGTGGTGAAGCCTATGGATTTGAAGATATTATTAGAGAGAAGCGATCTATCTGAAGGGGTAAAAGAGGTCATTCGGAGAGAACTGTCAGAAATTGGACAAATTGAACTTGAGAGGGATGAAATAAGGAAAAGTGCTAAGTTTTTTAAAACAATCTTTGAAGAATCTCCAATCGGGATAGAAATTTATGACTCAGCAGGTTTATTAGTAAATGCAAACAATGCATGCTTAGAGATATTTGGTGTATCAGATATCCAAGATGTTAAAGGGTTTAAACTACTAGAAGATCCGAATATTCCAGAAAAAATGAAAATTAAATTAATTAATGGGGAAAGGATTCGTTTTGAAACGGCTTTTCAGTTCAACAAAGTAAAGGATCTTCAGTTATATGAAACTAGTAAATCTGGTGTGATATACCTTGATATACAGATCACTCCTCTTAAATCTGAGACAGATCTTCTCAATTCTGGGACTGTTCCTATACAAGCTTATTTAGTCCAAGTTCAAGACATCACTACTCGAAAAAGGCTAATTGACGAGCTAACAGAAAGCGAAGAAAAAACAAAGCAAAAGTATCAGATGTTAGTTGAAAATATGGATACTGGAGTATTTTTGCAAGATATTAATGGGATTGTGACATTTGTAAATCCAAGCTTAGCTCGACTTGTGGGTCAAAAACAAAGTGAGCTTATCGGGAAACGGATTACTCCGTATGTGGTAGAGGGAGAAATGGAGAAATTATTAGAAGAGACAAAAAAACGCTGGCAGGGATTGAGTGGTAAATTCGAGACAATTTTACGTACAGTGGAAGGAAAGCTGATCCCAGTGATTGTAAGCGCCAACCCGTTTCTTGATGACCAAGGGAAATTTAACGGAGTATTGGTAGTGGTAACAGATATTTCTGATCAGAAAAAATTCCAACAGCTTCAAGATCGATTTATTGCAACCACCAGTCACGAATTAAGAACTCCCTTAACTGTAATAAAAGGATACACTGATTTTCTTCGATTGCATCCGGAGCTAACTTTACAAAAGAAGAAAAAGGTTTTATCAATCTTAGATCGCAACATTGCGAGGTTAAATCGCTTAATAAGTAATGTCCACGATCTTTCAAAGATTAGCCATGAGATATTTAGTGTTTTCCCTGAAGAAACTGATTTAGAAGAATTTATATTAGACCTCCAAGAGCAATTCCATTTATTATATCCTAATAGATTGATTACGGTAAATTCCATTTATTATACAAAAAAATCAATTGCAATCGTTGATCAAGACCGTATACTTCAAATACTGCTAAATTTGTTAAGTAACGCAGTTAAAAATTCTCCACGTACAAGTATTGTAATCGTCACCATTAGCAAAGATCAGAAATCATTAGCCATCTCAGTTCAAGATCAAGGAGTAGGTATTTCTTTTCTAAAACTTCTAGAATTGTTCCAACCATTCTCCTATTCTGAAACTGAGTATTCTGCAGTAGGGACTGGATTAGGTCTCTATATAGTTAAAACTATTGTGGATGCTCACGGGGGTAGTATTGAAGTCCAGACAGAAGAGGGAGTAGGATCAATCTTTACAGTTAAAATTTAGTCAAGATCACTTCACGATAGTATATACTATATTTTTTCTTATGATTTTCTCCACGAGGATTAGAAGTTGATAGTTCTTCATATGAACCGTTTTTACCAAAGATTTGATACTCTCAAAAGATTATTCGACAAAGGTAAATTTAATATAAGCGTGTGGATGTGTTAGACTCGAACTAAAAATTAAAGGAAGAAACAGTGATAGAAATCGGAAAAATATGCAAGAACTTATTTGTAGGTATAATAAGCATATTAATTATATTAATTGGAGTACACAACTTATATTTTGGGGACGGACTCTGGGGTTTTGTGTTCCTAGGGTTTGGTATAATAGGCATTCTTGGCAGGATACTGTATGGCGATGCTGATGATCCACATGGATTAGTTTTTGGTAGAAGATTTCAGTAAGATTGGTTTTTGATAATAATCAATACCCAAAGTATGCTCTAGCAGTTTTAATTGCCTTCTCAACCATAGCAACATCCTCAGGATAAAGATGGTCCATGTTCTTTCTTAAGAGACTCTCAGCCCGAGTAAGGAAGTTGTAATTCTTGGCTTTTATCGCTTCCAGCAGGAGTCTGACATTATCAAAGAAATTATTCTCTGCAACCGCAGAAGGAGCGTTAGAGCTCAAACCAGACATTGTTCGCCGAGCAGATTCTATCCCTTCACTTATTAAATCGCAAAGAATGGCACATGCATAATTGGTTGCAGCATTGTCATAAAATTTCAACTCGAGGTGCTTGTTACCTGCTTCAATATATTCTTGCTTAGCACTCCGAAAATGTCGTTTTGCGAGATCCTCTGTCGAAACAGGGACAGGTTCTCTTTCTGGTGCTTTTTTCATAGTTGAACCGAAATCTCTTTGTCTTAATTCAGCATGAATTTCGTTTGCGAGATCATCGTTAAAGATCGGTACAGGTCCTTTTACGGGTTGTGGAGACGGTTGTGATGGGACAATCCCAGTAAAAGGTGGGGGCGGGGGGAGATTTGGAGGTCCAGCTATCCCTCGGTCAGGTTGTTGCCTTGGAGGCCCTTCTAAAGCTGGTTGTCTTGGAGGCCCTTCTAAAGCTGGTTGTCTTGGGGGTCCTTCGAAGATTTGTTGTTTTGGAGTAGGAAGTGGTGGAGGTTGTTTTGGGGGCCCCTGTAAGGGTTTCTCCCTTTGTTCATAAAATGAAGGCGGATCAGGTAGTTTCTTTTTCTTTTTTTTCCCAAAAGGCCAGGGCAATTTAATACCTCTCTTAGATTAATTGAATCTATGATTTATAAGATTTTATCGAGGTTAGAGTTGCAGATTGAACATACTATATCTAGATACTTAGAAGATATATTCTTGGTATACAATTTAGAACATCAATTTAAAACTGATGTTGTATTTTCTTTAAAAATAGAATCAAACTTACATTCATTCAAGTCTTTTTGGTGAAAATATCTAATATATTTAGTAGAGATGTCTTGGTTATTTGAGATAAATAGGAGATGACCTCCACATTTAGATTTACAATCTGATGAGCCAAATTGTGAGATAATCTTCACTTCATGAAAATTTTGTGAAAATTCTTGGAGAGCTTGGCATTCTGTGATTGTAAGATCGGTTGTATAGTATGTACCTAATAATTTTGTTTTTAAGTTGGAAGTGAGATGATCAATATGCCAAAAAATCTTCTTTTGCCGCCGATAATGACGAATTATACGTTTTTCTAAAGATGTGGAGGTTTTTCCTCGGGCTGACCCAAAATATAGATATATTCCTGGATGAAGAAGCCATTTAAACTGGCTAGTCCTAATTGAATTAGAATCAGATACTTTAAGAACTAGTATATAAACCCCTTGGGAGTTTTTCTCTCTGATAGGCAATTTAAAACAAGTCCAAGGTTGGAAAATCCTGCATCAAGACCACCTGATGTACCGAGCTAATGCAGGGTCTCCTACGATTCGGTTAAAGTTTTTTCATTATCCTAATTACCGTCAAAACGTACACCTTATTAAGACTCCTTCCCAATGCAAAGTAAAAACAAAAGGCTTGAATTCTTATATCCTCTACCAGCAGAAAGTTCGTACAAAAGGAAAGATTTCGCTGGATAGAAGTGTTTTCGTCTCTCCTAATACCTCTTCAGTTGATTTAGAAGGTGAATGGGGAGATATATCAGAAATCCCGCAAATTCTGAAAGATAAGTATCGTGAGAGCTCGAGATACTGGCCTGTAAAATCTCCGACAATTCTGAATTTACAGGAGGAAGAATGGTTTAGAATAGAGGATCTTTCAAAGTGGATTCAACTTGCAAATCGATATATCAGGGTGAAAATAAAGCATCGTGAAAAGCAAGAAGAAAGACTAGGGGCTTACCAAACCATGCTAACAGCTATTGGTGACTGTGACGAATTCACTGACCTTCTTATCACATTAGCTCGATTACGAGGGATACCCAGTAGACGGATGACTGGATATTATATCCCCAAAATAGGAGCCTCTCCGGAAGCTCATGCATGGGGGGAGATTTTTTCAGCTGAAATAGGCTGGATCGTTGTTGATGTAGCATTAAATAATATTGGTGATCACACCAAACATTATATCATTTTGAAAATCGAAGAATTCAATCCTGCCCTTCCTGATTACCAGATCCAAACGAAAAATCCTAGTAAAGTGCATTATGAATGGGTTCGACCTAAACCAACTATTTCCCCCATTTATACTCTTAAATAAACCTTTAATCTAGAAGAATGAATAGTTTAGAATAATAAAGATGAGGATATTTCGGTGAAAAAAAGTCACATGGATTTAATTATTGGATTTAAATTCTTACTTGTTCTACTTCTCATTGGAAGTTCCTTTTTTCAAAATCATCAACCAATACAAAAAGATCAAGATAAAAATTGCAATAGAAGGGTCAGTAATTCCATTACAGCATTCAAGGTTATGACCTATAATATTGAGGAGAGCGGTGTTAATCCAGATTGGAAGGAAGTTGTTAAAGAAGAGAATCCTAATATCCTTGTAATGATAGAAACAGGTGACTGGGACGAAGATTCTGGTGATGGTTTTAGTTCGGATGACTTTGATAATCTAGTTGACGAACTAAATAGCTACTTTTCTAATGAAGATCCCTACATAGGTTACACAACGCAAGGAATTCCCTATTCTACTTCAGGAGAAACTATTCTGAGTCGTTATCCTGTTATTTCAACTAATCAAATCTCGAATGTTCTACTGGATAATGGTTTTTCTTATTATGTGTCCCATGATTTCTTTGATGTAAAAGTAAATATTGATGGGATAAATGTAAATATTATTGCAGCACATCTTAAATGCTGTTCTGGGTCAGCTAATGAAGAAAAACGCGAAAAAGCTCAAGAAGGAATAATTAATTACATGGATAGCCTAGGAAGCGTTCCAATCATGTATGTGGGTGATCTAAATTCCTTTTCACCTCAAGATACAGGAAATTTAGCTCCTGAAGGTGATTTAGGATATGATCCAATAACGATGTTAGTGAATTCAGATGATCCTCATGCTTCTACAATACATACATGGATTGATGTTTATAGGTTATTGAACCCAACAACTCCTGGTCATACTTATGGTCATCAAAATCCAATTTATTCATCAAGAATAGATTACATCTTTGTTAATCAGTTTTTTACCAAATACTTGATAAATTCAACAACAGGTGATACAAGCCATGCAAATACGGGTTCGGATCATTACTCCGTTGATGTATTTCTTCGTCCTCTCTCTACATCCCCTTCTTCAAGCTCAGAAGCGTCAACTACACAATCAACTGTTAAATCTAGTTCATCAATCAATGGAACCCATGATAACACCTCAGGATGGTCACTCTTCTTTTTTGCAGGAATCATAGTGTCTATTTTAATTAAAAAACGAAAATTCATTAAAATGACAAAAAATAATAAAGAGAGGATTTGAAATTTATAGCCTTTCAACTATTACAACTTAGTCTTTCTCTTTTCTTGTATAAAATCGCGTTTTAAGAATTTACCTTCATTTTGAGGTCCAACATAAGTTCCTTCTTCATAAAGAATATGACCACGAAGTATGGTCATAATGGGCCATCCTATAACTTTCCTATGCATATAAGGGTTCCAATCAATGGAATAATGAAGGATCTCTGGGGTAATTCTTTTTTCTAAAGTAGGGTCAAAAATAACTATATCAGCGTCAGTTCCTACCATTAGACTCCCTTTTTGAGGAAAAAGGCCAAATATCTTGGCAGGTTTACTTGACATTAAGGAAACGAGCTGAGGATAAGTTTTTTGATGCTTATTAATTAACAAGTCATGCATCAAAGGTAAGGAAGTCTCTATTCCAGGTATTCCATTTAGAACTTGATGAAATGGTAATTCAC
>JBHLPQ010000173.1:0-8028 GCA_048939265.1 Promethearchaeota archaeon | reverse complement strand
CCTCCTAAAAAGTGCTCGAAATCTGAGTCTTTTTCCTCCTTTCCTAGTATATAAATCCTCTACCTGCAATTCAATCGAATCTATTGTATAGACGGAAAAGTCTTTTTCTTGGGTACCTTACACCTTTTCCATCACTTGGAGGATGATTTCTATGATACTCAGATTAAATCCAGTTTATTAGCACTCCCACCTTATGGTTTTTTACCAATTGCTTTTTAGTGAAAACTTCTTATTTTCAACTGCTTCAATAATTTTCTTATTTGAAGATCTAAGTGATAAGATTGAATAACCATAAAGATGTTCCAGCCACGGTTAATCCAAGGAGAACCACTAATCCGTTGTAAAATTCAGTGTGTAATTTTCTCTCTAAATCGGATTTTCGGGAATTTTTCATTGGGACGTCTCAAATAAAAGAAAATTGGGGGGTCAGACGGGATCTTGAGTGGAGATGAAAGAGAGCAATTCTCTTTCTCTTCCGCTCCTGGAACTTTTGTTTAGCAGCTCTAAACAACAATCCCAGCGTTATCGTGACCATACTTGAAAGTACGCCAGCGATAACATTAAGGAGAAAATCATTGAAATCCAATGGAATCTCCAATTTCTTAATAGGAATATGCTATTTAAAAAAGTGTGCACTGTGGGTGATATGAATGGAGAAATCGCTTTCTTTCCCAGAGAGATCACTAGCACTCTTATGCAAATTCCTTCTTAGAAAATGTATTTTTTCCTCCCTAAGATCTTTTTAAACATTCAAGTGCTAAAAATAGGAGACCTGTTACTTAGAAGAGTAACAGAGAAAAGGGAAAGTAGTGCTAATAAGGAAGGTGAAGATTATTTCTTCTAAAAAATTTGACTCCCAAACCTATAATGAGAGTATTTTCATGACCACGCATAATTCCTATGGGTGGTCTTTAACCAAACAACTTGATCAAGGGATCAGGGGCTTCGAGCTAGATATTCATGATGTCAATATTTGGGCAGAACTAGCAGGAGGAAGTTGGGATAAACTCTGGAGAAGTGTTCCTCGATTTAGGCAAAAAATTAAATTTCACTTCAAGGTAGGTCATTGGTGGCCAGGCCATGAGGTGCGGAAACGAAGGCCTTGGGGAGACAATCCGAGGAGTGACGATATTGGGAAGTGGTTAGGCAAAATAGCCGATTGGTCCAGAAAGCATGAGGGGCATGCCCCGATCACTGTGTTTTTGGACCTTAAAGCTGGGTTCTTTGATGAAAATAACGAACCTCCCGAAGAGTGCGGCCTTATACGGCTCAATGAACAGATTCTTAATGTGTTCAAGAATGACAAAGCACGATTGTATACTCTGGGAGACTTTACACGGTATTATGAAGAAAAGAAGGCATGGCCAACTATCAAAGAGTTACGCAATAAAATCATCGTGGTGTTAATGAGCTTTCACTACGAGACTGAACCAGCATTTAAGATCCTCCCTACAAAAATGCAGGAAGAGCTAAAGAAAACAGGGACTCCTCTCGGGCTTCCCCCAATGGAGACCCGTTTAACCTATTTAAAAGGAAGGATTAATTCGAAAAAGATTGATCCGATATGTTTTGTCGCGTTTAACCCAGAAGATCGCGGTAAAACAGGGTATAACGCCTCCCTTGAAACGGAATCATGGTTTGTCACACCTCACCCGCCTGAAAATTATGCAGCTTACCAACAAAAAGGAAAACTTGTCCGTGTGAATCACGAGGCTTCGAAAAAAAAGGAAACGTTTTTCCAAAAGGTTATTGGCTTTCTTTCTCTTAGAAAACAAGAAATAGAATGGCAACCCTTTCCCCAAAACGTAAATTTTCCCGTGACGGATCATTGGGAAGACGAGGGGTACCGAACTGTGACAGATTGGGTGACCTAGGGAAGTGGAACAAGAAAAAGAGTCGGGATTCAAATCCCCCTCACAATACGGAAAAAAATTCGGTGAATCAAATACTAATATAAGGACGATAATAAAAGGATGAAATCCCAAAAAAGGGTAACAATTAAGTATTTAATTCCCATCTTCATTCTGTTCGGATTAATAATTCCTTTTCGTGGTTTTGGGATTACTCAAGGCATGGAGGGCGTCATAGGAGAGTTCGAAGGGAATTTTAGACTCTTAGCTGGGCCCAAAAACTCATTACACCTATTCTATCGTTATAGTTTTCAATCCGCCGATTATGGTTTTGACGATTGGGTTGTTATGTCGGCTGTGAATTTTAATTTCACAGCTCCGATACGAGTTGGTGGTGAGGTAAGTCAAGAGTCTACAGCTGATTTGTTGGAAGCAATCGCGTTTGAAAACTCTAGTATAATCACATTCTGCACTCATCCTCCAGGTCTAGACACTTGGGGTTTTTACGGTCGAGAGTGGAATGATACAGGCAATACTTGGGATCCCAGGTATCCTCTGTTTGTTGGAACAGATCTACAAACACATTTTGGCCCACAGGAAGGTGATATTAAAACTGATTATAAAACGGTATATTTTGGAAGGTATTTGCCGGTGTACATTGATCGTGAACGGCAATTGTACCTAGTAGTCCAGCCAAGTTTCACGGATAGTGAGGCTAATACTAATCCGTGGTTCTTTCAGATCGATTTAGATTCATACTCGGTAATTACTAAGAAAGAGATACTTTTCTTCTCTGAGATAGCCCATGATAAGAAGCTTGATACTAAATTCAGCGTGATTCGTGCAGGTAATTCTACCAATGTCGTGATTCAGTTAAAAATAGGTAGCCAATATCACTTTGTGCACTATAATGGATCGGAATTCAGTTCGAACCGTAGGTTCCCGAGTTCTCTTGAAGGATGGAATGCCCAATGGAGTGTAATGAGGAATGGTAATTTAATTTTGAGTGGTTTCAATTTTAATCGAAGCCTTTTTCTTGTTTGCACCTTATTACATGATGATTGGGTTCAGAAAGAGTACCAAATTCCAGATACCTGGATTAATATCCTTGATTGGGAAATAAATAATAAGGATGTTCATGTCCTTGCTGAAACGCCAAATGGAATGATATATGCTATTCTAAATGATAGTGAGTGGCTTACTCGCGTTTTAAGTCAGTTTAACCAAATTACTAACATTGATATGAGTTTAGCTGACAATGGAACTGCTTATCTAGGTGGGATGAACTCTGATGGTCACCTAGGTGTTGTGAAATTATCCTTAGGTTCACCTCTTCCCTGGATTAACGCAACGGGATGGAATTCTTTGGTTGAGTGTGGTTATCCTACTTGTCTTGAAGAAGAAGATCCAATGTGGATATTAGAAGAAATCATTACCACCTGTGTATATATTGTAGTGGCTATTGTCGTACTGAAACGATCAAAAGCGATGAATCGCAAGGAAAAATGAAAACATGCGAGACATCATTGGGAAGACGAGGAGTATCGAACTGCGACTGATTGGGTGACCTAGGATTGGATATAATCCCTGACAGAGAATAAACAATGACTTGAGATAACCATAAAAGAGTGAAAATCCATTCACCCAAATATTATCGGAAGATTCGAGGCTGGATGGTTAGGGTGACCAAATGACTGGAATTAAAGCCTACTCATTTATTCATGTCATGCTTATTTATCTTCTGTGTTCACTCTTATCCATCCACTGTGTTGCTGTACCTCAAGCTTCTGTAACCTTTGAAATTGATCGTGTCTATATCCTCGAGGATCGTGATTATGGTGCTGGTGAGATTTATCTAAAGGTCACGGTGGGCACCAACCAACCTTTACTTTCGAGTATTTATACGGATATCAATGATGGAGACACTATACAGCTAGATTGGATTGTGTTTAATGGAGAGAGTGATGTACTCAATGTTCGTATTGATGTCTGGGAATCTGATGCAGATTATGACGAAGCTTCAAATGACTTTCTTGGACAAATTACTTTCTCCTGGGATTGTCAAAACGCATTCGCAGAGTGGTATGATTGTGTCGGCCCTTCAGGGGGGAGCAATCTAGTTCAAGCTCAAGTATATGTTGTAACGGAGGTTAAAGAAAGTCTTGTGACCACAAACACAACTAGCCAAGCTCTACTCACAACTTCTGTATCTACTGAAATTAGTCCCCAAACCTCAGGAAAGGGCCTCTTGATTGTTCTAGGAGTGGTCATCATTGTGATTCTCGGGATGGGGGTTATTTTTTCTTTGTGGTACTATAGGAGCTCTCAACAAGAGAAAACTCCTCCAACCCCCAGTGTCAACAGATTCACTATATACCAACCCCAGAATGTTACTTCATCGTCCCTTTCAGCTGCGAATCAACCCTTTTTTTGCCAATTATGTGGTGAGAAACACCCTGCAGGTAGTCCCCGATACCAGTGTGACGCCTGTGCTCGAATGATTTGCGTTGATGCTTTTGAAAACATGATGACTGTAGGAAGAACTTCTTGCCCAATGTGTGGAGGGAGCTTAAGACGGTTATGAAATTGGAGGAAAATGGTAATGAAAACATCTACAAAGTCACGTATATTCCATTATTTAATTATCTTAATGATATTTAACATGCTTTTACTAGTAGTACCTACGCCAGAATTGATATGGGGAGAAGGCAATGAAAACAAACCTACAAAGGAATTTCAAGTTAAACCCAAAGATTTTCAACCTAGCGTTAGAATTCCTAAATTTAAAAGCTGTGCACTAAGTGAATGGACAATCATGGTATATATGGCGGGTGATAATAACCTAGAAGGATTCGCTATCAAAGATTTGAATGAGATGGAGAGTGTAGATCTCCCCTCCAATATCAACATAATCGTCCAGATGGATCGAACACCAAAGTACGACACAAGTAACGGTGATTGGACAGAGACCCGAAGATACAAAGTGATCCATGATTCTGACATAGACCTCATCTCCTCAACACTCTTGGAGAATCTTGGAGAACTCAATATGGGAGACCCAACGACCTTAACAGACTTTGTTTTATACGGGATCGATAATTATGAGGCCAATAACTATGCCATCATACTCTGGGACCACGGTGGGGGATTAGCTGGTGCCTGTTGGGATGATACCTCATCGAGTGATTACCTAAATTTAGAGGAGATAGAATCCTCTCTCCGCACGATTCGTTCAGACAAGGATCTCAAAATAAATGTGCTGGGCTTTGATGCATGTCTAATGGCTACGTTTGAAGTCGCCTATCAATATCAGGAGTACGCCGATATCCTAATTGCGAGTGAAGACGTTGAACCAGGAGATGGATGGCCATATGATTTAATCCTAGAAAATCTCGCCAAAAAGCCCTCCATGTCACCAGAAGAACTAGCAACCACGATAACCTCACGATATGGACAATTTTATGAAGCTAAGGCGAATTATGCCACAACTCTTTCCGCCATCTCATTGGGGAAGTTTGGAGGTTTTGCCACAGAATTCAAAGAAATAGTATCAGACACCCTTTATCCCGCGGTGTATGACGATGTTATAACAACGAATTTTACCGATACATTCCTCGTAGAAATATCCATCAACAGGAGTGAGAAGTACGAGAGCCCTGGTGTGGTGGACTTCTATGATTTAGTAGCCAACTTCAACGAAAGTAAGTTAATAAACGATAGTTGTTGGAACAATCTTGATCGGGGGTTCAGTCAGCTTATAATTTCCAACTATCATGGGTATCAACACCCCAATTCATCTGGCCTCACAATTCAAACAAATGGTGGCATCATCAAAGCTACAGAAAAGTGGACGGATTGGACAGACACCCTGTGGGACGAGTTCATAAAGCTCTATGAAGAAAATAAACAGGATCCAAATTACCAAGAACAAGTGCCTCAGACGATAGGCGTTGATGTCTTGGGGTGGATTCTCGACTTGGAGGCGGATCCAGATCTAAATCTTGAAATCCCTCTGGAGTTTCTGCTGTTCAATCAGGGGACAGAAGTGGCTAGTGGAGTGCAATACACAATTCTTGAATATGGATTAAATGCGAAAGAGACTCCTACAACCGTGAGTTCAGCAACTTATGGTACGTTACCATCAAATAGCTATGCAGAATTAACCTCATACTGGACACCGACAGTTGCAGGGTGGCGGATAATAGAGTTAATTGTTTCCACAACATCTCCCGAACAGGAAACAGGCAATAATCGCTTTTCTTTTAAAGTGTGGGTGAAACCAGCCACGGGGTCAGTTGAGGCATTCATATGGCTCGATACTGAATCCGAAGCCTGGCCTGCGGAAGGAAACACGATCAATATCTATTACGAAATCACAAACTGGGGAGCTGCTGACATTGTAGAGACAGGGAACGTTACTATCTGGGCTTATGACTGGAATAATTCGATCTGGCACCGTGTCAGTAGCTCATTATTCAGCTTGGAGTCTTATTATTATCTGACTGATTACGTAACGTATACACTGCCGTCAGGAGGGTATTACTACTTCGAGATAGACGCTTACTGTCCAGGGGATCCCTATACAGAAGACGATTATGATTTCTATGGGATTTATGTGATCCCAGTAGATGTCGACTTAGATGCAAAAATTCTCTCTGTGGACGAATTTTCACTACAAGGATATGAAACCCAGGTGGATGTGAGAGTTTATAACTGGGGAGCAACGGCTCCAGGATACGCCGCCGCTGTTTTACTGTATGCTTATTCGGAATATAATGAAAGTCAGGGCCTTGACCCGTGGGGATATATAGATGGAAAATGGATTGAAAACCTAGACACGATTTATGATTTTAACTACTACAAAGATTTCACGTTTACTTGGGAACCAATCCAAGGGGGAACCCACGACCTCTACTTATGGGTCGTTGAGGACTATTACAACGTAATAGATGCGGATCTCTACCCTGACAATGACATCGATTATTTAAACACTTTTGTGTACTCGTTATACCCTGATCTAACGATCTTTCTGACAGAACCAACTGCAGGATTCACAGTCAACACAGAATCTAAAATAAAGTTCGAATTGTGGAATATTGGATTAACAGATGCACCTGATGTCCAAGTGGAGCTGTATGATTATATCAGTAGTAGAGACGAGGAAGTCTTAATCGTTAGCGACACATTCACCGTTGAGAGTTTTAAAGGATGGTTACTAACCGCCACCTGGATCCCCGAGTTCCCAGGAGAGCATATAATACGGATAACGGTGTCGCACCCAGCTGAGGTCCTAGATGATGATAATGAAGCCCTGATCTATGTTACGGTAGCTGAGGAACCGAGTGAAACCTCAACACTAGCGAGCGACACAAGCGTACTAACAACCCCGACCACCTCCACAATCCCTCTCGGTACTACGTCCACTCAATCTAGAACCACTCAATCTACCGCTACAGAATCAACAGGTCCAATAGAACCAACCACAACTAGTTCAAGTCCCACAATCTCCTCAGGTTTTGGTCTGATAACACTTTTAGTCATATTACCTATTCTTATAACAATAAAAAGAGGGAGAAAATGAGCTCTTTAATGCAGACTTGTTTACTCATGAATTTAGGTTTCTCTTATTCACTCTTTTATTTCAATTGAAGAGATGATGATGAAACCTCATAAAATTCAACAATCGTTCATCGGAAATAAGGAGACCACTAAAGAAGCTATAATTAATTTTCCAGGTTTCTACTTTTTTAGTTTGAATGATCCCCCTCTTATTGAAATTATGGATGGAGAATTCGTACTTGCTGGGGTCACTACCTCAGATGATCAAGAGTCATGTGAGATCGAAAGGGTCCATAAGGGTTCTTATCTCCGATTAGAGAATCATTTGGTGAAATTAGGATAATTAAATTGATTTCAGTTAGGAATGTGTTTGTTTAATAAATTCATTCAACGAAATATATGGAAAGGATGACCGAATACTTGGTAGCATTATAAATGAAATTAAGATTATTGTAATTGACCCGAAAATTGGAATCAACATACAAATATCTGCCATCAGAAGCAAAATCCAGGAGTATCCTTTTATTCTATCATTTACTCTCATTAAGTAGATTAAGTTTGAGTGTTTTTGAATCCTTCTTAACCGTTGTATTTGAATAATTATCATTGAAGGTATCCC
>JBHLPQ010000172.1:0-7991 GCA_048939265.1 Promethearchaeota archaeon | reverse complement strand
AGTATATGGAACCTACCTTACTCCATTCGATCCCTTTCAAGAATGGTGGGAATACTTCAGTATAGGGTGTATACTCATTTTTCTTAGTTTTATGCCAATATTACTTAGTATCCAAAACCATGAAAGAATATGGAATTTTAAGCTTCTCTTTGCCTTGTTCACTTTAGTTGGAATTATCCTTGAAATCATTAGTCTTCTCATTTATACTCAAATTCTAGAAACTCCTGACTTTGGAGGGGATATATTTTTCCTATCTGGGATAATAGTACTCTTTATAGGAATGGCTCCACTATTATTGACTGCAGGTCCAACATTTCGTGAGAATCTTCATCGTTTGCGTATTATTTGGATACTAGGCGTCTTAATTGGGATTGCGATTGTGATAGTATCATATCTAGTATATGCTGGGATTCTTTCCATTCCTGATTTAGACTGGTTTGTAATTTTTGCTTTTGGAGGGCTTCTCGCCTTACTAGCAATTTCGCCATTAATTAGCGTTGTACAACTTACTGAGACCATCCGCAAATTCCGATTTATATGGTTGCTTACCTTTTTCCTCGGATTAATATTAGTTATTGTGTCTGCGATCCTCCACTTACCAGAATCACCTGATGTAGAAGCAGTTGTTGGGACACTCCTCGGAACATCTCTATTTGAGGTAACTTGGGATGTTTTTTATATGTACGGGATCCTGATAACGATTCTTTCCCTTTCATTCCTTTGCTCAATTCTATACTTTGAAACTGAAGAAGAAAGTGGCCAAGAAGGACTAGCAGAAAGTCTCTATAGATTACCTGGCATTGAAGCCACACCAAGCGAGATGGTAGCCTATCTACAAATCTTAAATAAATCCCAAGAACATATTATCAATCAATTCAAAGAAGCAGTTAGAGCAGACAAATTCCGTCCCCGTGTTTATGAATCAATAGTTAAATTATACAAAGATCGAAACCGAATAATAAAAACTAGAATATCAAGATTTCAGAAGGCAGGAGCAGCCGTTTCTGCTGGAGAGGATGTAGAAGCGTTATTCGATGTTGCTCTCGGAGAACCCTCCGAGGCCGCACCACCACTCCCATCTATTGCAGAAGCAGTAGGAGCACCAAAACCTCCATCTCCTCCAACAACCAGTCCCCCTTCCCCCCTATCGGCTCCACCACCCCCTCCCTCTCAAGCCCCTGCTATTCCTCCTTCTCCAGCAGCTCCTGCACCACCTTCCCCCTCTTTAGGAGCTCCTCCTCCCTCTCCAGGAGTTACGCCAAGTCAGCCATCTGATTCACCACTTGATTTAATAGCTGATGCCAGGTCAACTAGTATTGCTGAACTTCGTGGAGAAATGTTAAAAGAATTAAGAAGGCTTCGTGAGATTTTCAAGGAAGAATAGTTTAGAATCAGGTATTTCACCTATTCATCCTTTTTTAGGAGTTTTTAGACCAACTTCCAATAAGGCATTTGATTGATTTCAAGCAATTCTTTAAAGATCGTATAGGCATTGTTACGTGTTGATAACTTTATCTTTCCTGATTTTGAGGTTATTCCAACAAAAAATGGATCCTTTCTCGTCTCTAGTTGATCCTGAGTAAAGAATTGAATAGTTTTATTGCTCAGATGTTTCGGAAAACTAATGTATAATGTTTTTTTACGAAATGAAATCATTTTTTCTTTCACAATGCCAATTTCAGAGGGATAGTCCTTGGTTGATTTATTTACGTCTAGTTTCACTTGAAATGTTCTTTCTAGCATTTTGATATTTTCTCCTCCCCTTCCTAGAATTGCTGGAATATCCTTTTGAGAGCATTGAATCTCAAATCTTCTTCCATAACGATCTTTTGGAATCAAAACGACAGGTTGGATTGTAAAGTTTTCAATAGCCTCAGTTAGATTCTGAATAGTGCGTGCATCAATTCGAATCTGGTCATATTGCTCATTTTCAAGGGGGATGACAACAGTCTGTTCTCCAAAGGTATACATCTCATAAACTGTCTTTCCTGATTCAAAGTCTTTCACCTCGACAACTGGTCGGGCTAAATCACTTTCAACCAATCCAGCTGGAACCTTTACAGTCATCTTAACTTCTAGAACTCTAGATATTGTTCCTGCCTCAATATATATAATTGTATCAAGAACACTAGGAATCACACCTAATTCTAATCTTCCAATAAAACGTTGAATAGCATCTATTGCGGTGCTAGAGTGAATTACTCCCACTAAACCGATTCCAGCTAGTCGGAGGTCAGTATATAATTTAAAATCATCAGTATCCCTAATTTCATCAAAAATGGTATAATCTGGACGTGAAAGAAGGAGTATATCATGAATTTCAGTATGAGTACCAAAATTCTTCGAATATTGGGTGATCTCAGCTTTCAGATCTAAATCTCGTGGAGATTCAATTGTTTTAACAATCTTAGATTTTCCTTCATAAAAAAGGGCTAGAGCTCTAGTAAAGGTTGTTTTTCCTGTTCCAGGTCTACCTGCAACTAGAATTCCTTCTGCTTTTTCTTTTAATCGCTGGTATAAATTAGGGGTTAGGTGATAATCATCTATTGTAAGTTTAACTAGAGGCCTTACCGCAGTTATCTCCCACCCATCTGAGAAAGGAGGCCGACAAATGACTATCCGGATATTTTGGTATTGGACAATTGTTGAGCCTTTACGATCAATTTCAATAAAAGAATCTTCGAATTGTTGTGCTTTATGAATGATTTCATCACTTATTTCTCGGAGAAATCCTTTTGTACAAATTTTATCAGAAATTCGATGAAAGCTAACGTTACCAGGAACCCCTCGTTTTCCAAATATAGGGACACCTTGTTTCAGATGGATACTCATTGTTCTATCATCAAAATATTCTTCAATCTGCAGTGTTTTATCAACAGGCTTTTCCTTTGTAGGAATGTAGATTACTTCAATCCCCATTGATTTAGCTGCTAAATGCTGAACATTATCTGAAGTAACTAGAATACCACCTTCTTTCCATGTAAAATCCCGAATGATTGCATCAATTTCACCACTTCGGGCACGTTTTATCTCTGAAAGATATGGCCTTCGGCCTCCATAATCAATAGGAATCTCCTTTTTGTTGCAAATAATTCGGATTTCCATTAGTTCATTCAGCCCCTCAAGACCCACTATTCTTCCATTATTCGCTTGGTGCTCGAGTTCAGCAATAATCGAAGCATGAATAGTTATTCTGGAGATTAAATCATTTTTTTTGGTTTTAAGAAGGGATTTTAATCCTCCATTAATGATAGCGGACGTATCAGGAATATAATGATTATCTTCCCTAGTGATAGAATATCTACCCTCCATTAATCTTCCTCCTTATTTTCTGGGGTAATTTGAGGTAATTCATCACGATATTCGTATTCTAGCTCATTATGTTCTAATTCCAATTGTGAGGCTTGGTAATATGTGACATCTCCAAGTCGGTCAACTACAGAAAGCAATAATGTTTTTCTATCAATTTTCGATTGATTAACAAGTTGGTCTAAAAAATCAAGATCAAGATCTTCCCCTTCTGAAAGTGGAAAAATGACTTTTTTACTTATTGATTCACCTGGTTTTCCTCCTCGTGAGTAAATTCTAAAAGGTGCGGTGACCTTAGTACCGATTCTGACTACATAACCACGATTTCTGAGATCTTTATATACCAGATAACGACTCCAAAAGAATTTATTTATTCTAGTAAAATGAGCTACTAATTCAGCTGAAGTTATCTTTTGATTGGTCGTAAAGTGCACCAGACTAATTCTCTTTCGATCAATGAGGAGTAGAATCTCTTCTGGCTCTAAGACAAGAGTATTTTTCGAGGTCCACTGACCAAAATAACCATTATTGAAGATATCATGTGCGATGTCATCAGTAAGAATTAATGATGAATCTTGCATATTGAAATATAATAATGGAATGGAGCTTTCCTCATCTGGGGAATCTAAGTTAAGAGACATGATGAACAATTACCAACCAAATAAGTGTATGGTTTGATGATTCAGTCTTTCGAATTTTCTAGTATCAAAGACTTCTTGTCCAGCCTTAGTTTCATCCCCTATTAAAGGTAAATACTATTAAATGTTCAATCAATAAAATACTCATATTTATTTCTAATTTTTGTAAAACAACCTGAGCCCCAATATGTGCAAAAAGTTCATAAAGGATTTGATTAACTTTTTAGTTAACTTTTAACGATTTGATTTCCAATCCTTTTGATTATCAATTTTTTTTGGAACAAATCTAGGTTAATTATAAGAGCAGGGAGGATTTAAATCACTTATCGAAAACTTCCCAAAATGACGTGTAATATACATTAGAGATTATTCCGTTTGCCAAAGCATAATTACTCTTTAGAAATCATCAGGATGTAGATAGGAGGCTGGACTTATGGGTCATAGGAAAAAACACGCGCCACATCGAGGTTCTCTAGGATATCGAAGGAAAATCGCTAAAAGGCATACAGCACGATGGAGAACATGGCCAGAATCATCAGATTCAACTCCCAGACTGTTAGGTTATGCAGGATATAAAGCTGGAATGACACATTTAGCCATGGTTAATACTGATAGAAGATCTCCATTTTTCAAACAAGAACAATTCGTTCCTGTGACAGTAATTGAAACCCCTCCAATAGCTATTTTTGGAATACGAGTTTATTATACTGATCAAATAAGTCAAAAACTACGTGTAGGAACCCAAATTTGGGGGGAAAACATCGACAAAGATCTTGAACGACGAATTAAGATTCCCAAGGAAAAACAAAACAAAGATCTTCAGATCAAGGAGATACAGGATAATCTAGACCAAGTGAAAGAAATTCGAGTTCTCACACATACCCTACCCAGAGAAGCTGGTTTTCCCCAGAAAACTCCAGATATACTAGAAATCAAAGTAGGTGGGCCTATTAGTGCTGCATTTAATTATGCAGTGGAAATTTTAGATCAAAAAATATCCGTAGAAGACGTATATAAAACCAGTGATATGGTCGACATCTGTGCTACAACAAAAGGTAAGGGATTTGCAGGACCAGTTAAAAGACACAGGATAAAGATCCTTCCGCGTAAAACCCGAAAAGGTCGGAGAGTTGTTGGATGTATTGGACCGTGGCATCCAGCACGAGTCATGTGGACAGTTCCTCGTGCTGGTCAATTAGGTTATTTTGCACGAACCGAATACAACAAACAAATCCTTAAAATAGGTGAAGATGGCGAAGAAGTTACCCCTGTAAGCGGATTTAAAAGATATGGAAAAGTTGGAAAGCATTGTATTATTCATGGAAGTGTTCCAGGATCAGTTAAACGATTGATAAGATTAAGAGATTCAATTAGATCGAAACCTGGTGAATTAGAGGATCTACAAATAACCTATATCAGTACTTCAGCCAAGAATTAATAATACTAAGTGATTGAAATTGAATTCTTCCAAGATTCCTTTATACGACCTGAAAGGAAAAGAAATCGAAAAAATTGATGTTGGCACGGTCTTCAGCGCCCCATTTCGCCCAGATATCATTAAACGCAGTGTACTTGCCAGTCGGCGGAATCGTCAAATTCCATATGGGGTTGATCCTCGTGCCGGGAAAAAGACATCTGCAGAGAGCTGGGGTACTGGACGGGGAGCTGCTCGAATTCCGAGAGTGAAAGGATCTCGTACACACTCTGCTAGTCGTGGCGCTTTTATTCCCTTTGCAGTAGGAGGGCGTCGGACGCATCCTCCCAATGGAATGCAGAATTTCAAAGAAAAAATCAATAAGAAGGAGAAAATCTTAGCAAAAAGGTCTGCTATTGCATGTACGGCGAATTCAATCTTAGTTGAGTCACGAGGTCACATCATTGAAGATATTAAGTCTTTACCTTTGATCATAGATGATAAACTTGAATCGGTAACACAAACTCAGGAAGTTCAGACTGTTTTCAACTATTTAGGCCTATCATATGATTTAGCTAAAGCTAAAAGACGAAATACTCAAATTCGACCTGGTAAAGGGAAAATGCGCGGAAGAAAGTATAAGAAGGGCAAATCAGTTCTAATAGTTATTGGCCACGATTATGGGATAGGTGCAGCAGCCAGAAATTTACCTGGTGTTGATGTTGTAGTGGTTGATCAATTAAATATAGAACACCTAGCACCTGGAACTCATCCAGGTCGGTTAACGCTATGGACAAAATCTGCAATTAATTTCCTTCGTGAATCAAAATAATAATAGAGGTGATCCCAAGCTGAAGTTCAGACAACCTCAGGATATAATAAAACATCCTTTAATCTCAGAGGCGGCTTTCAATAAAATGGACAGCATTTATGAAAATTCTCTGGTTTTCATTGTTGATCGTCGGGCTACGAAGTCCGAAATTAAGCAAGCTTTCGAGGAACTTTATAAAGTGAAAATAGTTAAAGTTAATACTCTTATAACCCCTCAAGGTGAGAAAAAAGCTTTCATAAAGCTCTCTCCAGATCATAGCGCCTTAGACCTAGCAACTGAAGTTGGAATCATCTAATAGGTGAGAAGAATGGGAAAGCGAATCTTAGTTCAACGACGTGGCCGCGGTTCTCCAACCTTTCGGGCATTGTCACATCGAAGACGAGGAAAAGCACGTTACTTATCACTCACGGAAATAGAACGGGAAGATAAAATAGAGTTTAAAATCATTGATTTTATCCATGAACGTGGTAGGGGTGTTCCCTTAATGCTTATCAAATATGAGGATGGAAGTGAATGTCTTCTTCCTGCTCCAGAGGGAGTTTTTGTTGGACAAAAACGAGAACAAGGTGTAAATGCTTCTTTAGAGGTTGGAAATGTTCTTCCAATCTATAAAATCCCGGAAGGGGTATGGGTATGTAATGTTGAAGTCAGACCTGGCGATGGAGGAGTATTATGTCGGTCATCCGGGACTCATGGTTTAGTGAGAAGCCAAACAAAAGATGGATCCTCAATTCAGCTGCCATCTCGGAGAATGAAAATAATAGATAAGAAAGCTCGGGCAATGATTGGGGTTATTTCCGGAGGTGGGCGTCCAGATCGTCCTTTTGTTAAAGCAGGATTAAAGAGGGCTTTTATGCGAGCAAAGGGACATAAATCATTTCCAGTAGTTCGGGGAGTTGCCATGAATATTGTATCTCATCCGTTTGGAGGAGGTGCACATCAGGGTCCTGGCCAACCTACTACAGTTTCACGTCATGCTCCACCGGGAAGAAAAGTAGGACTAATCGCTGCACGTCGCACAGGACTAAGACGTGGGCGCATCAGGGATTAATATAACCCCTTCCTCATTTTTTAGAAAGTTTCTTTTTCACTTTTTTCAATCTGACAAATGCTTCCCGTTCTCGCTCAGCTAATGTTAACTTTATCCAACTCACGGTAGCTTCGATACGGGGAATGATAATATAATTTAAAGCGTTTACACGACGTTTCGTTTCAATAATCTCTTTAGCAAGTCTAGTTAGAGTTGATTGGATCTCTGCTAGACCTACAATCACAAGGAGGGTGTTTTCGAAGGATTTCAAAGACATATCAAAGCGTGCAGTAGTCTCTCGCATTGAATAACATAATAAATCGTCTTGAAAGGAAGGTTCTTGACGAATTTGGAAAACTGGTACAGAAATCCCCATTAATCTTCGACTCACACTTTCTAAGGTAAACTTTCGTGGATAACCTAAAGCAACCTTTTGAACTCCAAAGTCACCCATTTGAAGTTGTAATTGTAAATATTGGTTCTGAGAATCTTTTATTGCCTCTTGAACTTTCTCTCGTTTTTGTTTATATTCCATAACTGTAGAGAATAATTCACCTGTTAGCGCTTCGAGTTTTTCGCTTAATAACTCGTAACCCTTATTTGCAAGTTCTAGTCTGTGTTTTAACTCTAATAGGTGCATCCGAGTCGGTGTTATTCCTGGAATTATGTTCTCTGTACTCATGTAAGAACCTCAGATATACACTACTTGTAAATGGGGTGAATAAGGGATTTTCTAAATTAATTAATGCGGGGGGTGAGATTTGAACT
>JBHLPQ010000171.1:0-8058 GCA_048939265.1 Promethearchaeota archaeon | reverse complement strand
TATCAACATTCAAGTGCTTATCCTTTGGTTGAGAATTATATTGATCCTTTTCCCAATTGGTTTGTCCAAGGATTTTCTCTCTGGTATCAAGATGGGGAGAACGCTCTTGGGCCACCAGATGATGAAGTTGCCTTAATCTACCAAGATTATGGAAATGGCTACCTGACAGTAGATTTTGGGCAAAACCTAGAAATAATTGATGACACTGGGCCAGACTTTACCATCTATACTACAGGTGGTCATTATATTGTCAGAATTGGAAACAACTTAAGTCATTATTTTGAAATAGTCAAGAATGACACGGGTGGCATTGTTTTTCAGGGAAATCATAGTTTCGACTTGGCAGGAACAAGTCATGATACAGTACGTTATGTTCAGGTGGAAATCAGTTCTGATGTGAGTGTGGAATTAGATGCGATCGAAGCACTGAATTATAACCAACCTACCCCAGAGACAACTTCCCCCCAAATTCTTAGCTTTTCTGAAGAGGATTTATGGGTTTGGTCCAATCAATCTTCAGTTCGGTTATCATGGGAGGTGGCGGATTTACATCCTTGGAACTATTCTATTCTTGTTGATGATGAACTAGTTGACCAAGGATTCTGGGCAAATGATTCTATGATTGAATATACGTTGAGTTTAACAGATAAGAGCGAAGTTGTCGGAATAACCTTAATCCTCCATGACCTTTTTAGAAATAGTAATGAAAGCCTTTATGAAATTGAAATTCGTTCTCCTCCCTCTAACACCAGTTCTTCAAGTGAATCTACTAGTGAACCCACAGAATTTCCTTATTTCCCCTTTTTAGTCGGTCTTGCTTGTGTCTCTGTGCTTAAATTGAGGAAAATGAAAGGGAAGAAAGCCTTCCCTTGATCCCTACTTTTTATTTGCCTTTCCTAGACATTTTCTTATTAAGATAGTTAAACAGAGAAATCCAGAAGTGGTTATCATAATTCCATCCATTTCATTCCGAATATCGGTGAGAATTAAATTCCTTAAAAACGATAATAGAAGGAATGGCAACCATAATTCCCCCCAATAGTAGTATAACAGGCCCAAATGGAAGAAACGATGAAGTTATCTTTTGATACAGAATTATAGAGTTAGTAATTCCATCATTGTTCTCTATAATTAGTTTAATGGTTCTAATACTGGATGGAAGATCATCAATTGAAATTTCGAGAGTGGTTGCTTGCCACAGGGGGGAAAAATCAAAGGAATCCTGGTATATTTCTTGTTCATCAATAACAAGTTGTACATTCCCTGGGGACACGATTTCTTGCTTAACGGTGTTCCAGGTTGATAGATTGATCCACAAAGTTCCCTTTTTCAAATCAATTAATTGATTATGAATTGTTATTATCGGTTTTTCGTAAAATCTTTCAATTTGATGAACCCAATAATATGAATCGGCTACTCCTGGTATTTGACATTTCCAGGCAATCGTACCACCTTTTGTAACTTCTGTTAGTATGACAGGGTCACGTAAATTGAGGATCAACGCTTTTCCTCCAAAAGTTCCTAGTGTATTTCCATTTGGTAATCGATCCGCATCTCCACCTGATTCTGGAAAATAGTAGGTCTGGTTTGAGGGTACATATGACCACACCTCTCTCATAATCTTACTATCTTCATCTATTTCGATTTCTAAGAATCTTGAATGTCCTGATGAATTCTCTATAGTCATCGTTAATGGATTTGATTGGTTGTATAGATCATTGTCATAAACAATGAAACGATCAGGACTAATTTGCTCTAAACCGTGGGAATGGCAAAATAGAGTATTTACCTTCTCCCCTGCTTTATTGAGTAATGTGAATTCTCCATCCCTGCCAGCATCCCAAATTACATCCTTAGTGGTGTAATTGATCTTTAAAATTGTGTCTAAATTTCGAACGTTTAAATAGATGACATTTTGATATTTATCCCAGACAAAGCTATTGGCGTGCATCCAATCAAGTCCACCCCTGAATATATTATTCACTCCAAAATTAGTATGTCGTGTTTCATTAAATGGGAAATGGATGCTAGGATACCATTCCCACACCTTTTCCCCCTGCCAGTTATATTCTGAAATCAGGTCTTGAATCACGGTAACATTCTCTCCTCCTAATTCCTCCACGGAGTAGTTGTATTCTAACACCATAAACGTATCCGTGATGGGATTATAATCAAGATCGTGATGCCCCTCAGGAACTAGTAAAGATTCAACCTTATCAAGTTTAAAGTTCCATAATTCTAAAAACCCAGGAGCTTGTCCACCCATTAAAACAGTTGTTGAATTGATGAACTTATGGACGGAATGAGCAGAATTACCTAGATATGCTACGATTTTCCCTTGCTGATTAATGATATAAACTGTCCCAGAACCTATTTTAGACTTATGTTCTTCCCCAATATGATCAGGATTTATTGTGACGTTTATACACGGAAATAAGGTCAATCCTTCTTCAATATAAAGCTCCTCATTATCAGTAATGATTTCGAATGTTGGGCCGCTTGTTACAATTGGGGTAAAAGTATCCATGATAGTTGCACTTACAACAGCAGCTACCTGAGCAACTTTTAACGCATCATTAAAGGGACCATCAAAAGTCAATGTACCTTTAATAAAGGCTGATAATGGGGTTTCTATTTGCATAAGTATATCCTTGAAAGTTCTAAAATCAAATCTGATTAAAAGGCCATACTCTTCTGGTGGGTTTGTACCAACTTCTACAATTGCAGTATTGTCTTCAATGATCCACCACATATCGGAAGTCGAGTTTTCAATCTCAAAGAATACAGTCTGGTCCCAATTTTTTATTAAATCCAGGATATCTGGACAGTTATCTGCCATCCATTGACTAAAATTAAGAAATTCATCCCTATCTTCTTCTAAGCTAAAAGTATCATTTTCTAATTTTTCTTTTAAGACTAATTTAGAAGTGATGACATTTTTTGGGGCATTCTCTAAATTGAAAGGTTGAGCTCGTTCCCCCATTTTCAGAATGTTTGAAATGATGATAAGAGTTGGTATACTTAGAATAATTATACACACACTGATTATTAACAGGATCTTCACTGATTTTCGCATGCTTACGTCACTTTAGTGCCTATGGTTTAAGTCTAGCTTTACTGACTTATTAGAAAACATAACCAAACTTTTCTGCAATTTTCCCTGTGATTTGCTTAATTTTTTCCTGTTCTTCTGCTTTAAATTTAGTTGTATAATAAGTTGGTTTTGTTAATCGTTTGGAATACTGTTTTTTTATCTTAGTAAATTTCTTTGGATCCACTTCAATATGGTCGATGATTTTATCAATTGTTGTTTCCGAGTGTTCGCATAAATCTTCATAGCGTATTATTAAACTCGCTTTGGCTAGCTGTAGATTCGTCTTCATTTTATTATGAATATAACTGTAAGTTTCTGCCCAATACGTCCCCCATCCTTCTAAATAGGTGTCTTTTTGTTGCCATAATGCCCTTATTTTTTGAACAACTTTTAGATCATCAAAGACAATACAGACCTTTGCCGTTCCGAATTCCCGGTGTCCAATGATTTTCGTCCACTGTAGCAATCGGGGATCGTTTTTCTCCATTTCTTTCAATATCACATCTTGTTTGGCTAAAGAAGCGATATGATCAAACGGATTCCTAACAAGAATAATGAATTTGACATCGGGCAACAATTTTTGTAGATATTCCATTCGGGCAACGTTATAGTTGTTTTTTGCGAGATATCGGGTCGCTTTTCGATTAAGTAACAATTTTTTCAGGTGGTCGATGTAAAATGTTTCGAATTGAGGGTTTTGGACGTGAGTATCTAGGATATTAGACTTACTTTCGTCATGAGTATTAGTAAAATATTTTTGCCAGAATATCTCTTCTACAGCTTCTGGACTATCGCGTGTTACTGCTATTCTATCTTTGTGGAGTCTTTCTGTTGGTGTTTTCATTATTATAGGAACATAGTGTGCGATACTTTGAGTCCAATGTGGGGTATAAGGTAAAACCATGTGTAAATATCGATGTGCAGCGATATCAGGATGTTTATTGAGCATCTCCAGAGTTATTGTTGTGCCTGCTCGAGCTAATCCTGTTATGTATATCGGTTTTTCGATTTTAGCCTTTTCTATGCGTTTTTTAAGTTGGTAGGATTCACATGTGTGGATAATATTCGCAAGAAAAGGGAATCGATGAAAAAATTTGACTATGAAATACATAGGAGCAGGGAAGTCGAATTCTTTGTATTCTTTTGACTTCGTCTTCTTAATTTTTATCATGTTTTCTTTCACGTATTTATCAATAATAGATTCTCTGAATAATCCGAGGAATTCAACTGGCATATCATTTAAATTAAGGTGAATTCTGCTGTTTTCTCTTGTGGAATTGTGATATTAATATCTCTTTTTACTAATTCGGCAATATGCTATTATCAAAATACACCCTAGAATTCCTAATGGGGAATACGAGACTATTCTCGGCTCTGATGAGTTATTTTGTAGAAATGTATTATTCATTGGCTTTGTAGAAGACTCGATTTGGATTGTGACTGTATCAGACGTTTGGTGGCCCCCTTCATCTGTAAGAACTAAAGTACAATTATAACTTCCGACTCCAAGGCGACCAAGGTCAAATCTGAGATTAGAAGATAGCCAGAATGGTCTGGAAATATGTCCTCCACTCTCGATCTCCCGATTATTTAGAAAAAGGGAATAGCATCCCTGTATTTCGTGGTGTGAACGAAAATTATAGCACATTTGCCAGGTAATTTTTACGTTTTTCCCAAACACATCGTTAGCTGTAGATATTAGAATGTTTGAAGGAGAATCGAGAATAGGACTAAATCGGAATCGTTCTGCCCGATATATTGTATACTGGAAATCAAAAAAAATCAAATCAGATTCATTTTATCAAAAGATACCCTGAACAGAGTCCAGCTCAGACTCTTTAAGATCTGACATTCCATTTTTTCTTCACTCAATTTCTATTTTCAGGATAGCAAATAATTAGAATAGTTCTTATGATGATTTAAGTGGTCTTAAAATCCACTCTTAAAATATTAAATATGAGGGATCCAAATATGTCCAATATTAGCAGCTCTGAAAAGAAATCTAAGGGGAGAATGTTTAAATTTCAAGCAGAAATTCAACGAGTGTTAGATATTCTGATTAATCGGTTATACAAAAATCGGGAGATATTCCTCCGTGAATTAATTTCAAACGCAGCTGATGCTCTCCATCGAATGCGAATCGCACAATTAGAAACAAAAGAACCAATTCTTGATCCTAACGCTGAACTTGGAATTAAGATTACTTTTGATGAGGAGGCTAATACTCTTACGGTTTCTGATACAGGAATTGGAATGACTTATCAGGAAATAAAGACTAATCTGGGAACCATTGCGCAATCGGGTACCCTGGAGTTCCTAAAAAAGATGGAAGATGCTTCTGATGACGCGCTGAATTTGATTGGACAATTTGGTGTAGGATTTTATAGCTCATTTATTGTCTCCAAAGAAGTTCTTGTCCGCTCTCGGTCATTTTCAAAAGATTCACGGGGGGTAGAATGGAGATCTGATGGATCAGGAACATTTTCTATTTCTTACATTGATAAACCTGTCAGAGGAACTGAAGTCATTCTCTCTTTGAAGGATGACGCGAAAGAGTTTGCTAATAAGTTTAAAATTGAATCAATCATTAAGAAATACAGTGATTTTGTGGGGTTCCCCATTCGTATTGCGGACGATGATCAAATTGTGAATCGGCAAGTTCCCATTTGGTATAGCAAGTCCGATGAAGTTACTGATGAAGAATTTAACGAGTTTTATCGTCAAGTGAGTTTAGATTGGACAGAACCATTCCATCGGATTCAATTTAGTGTTGATGCTCCTATCCAATTTCGTGGATTACTGTTCTTACCCAAACAACGTAGTCGAATGATGATGACGTCGATGTTTCAAGACTACGGCCTTCAGTTATTTAGCAAGAAAATCCTAGTGCAAGAAAAAGCAAAGGATTTGTTACCAGAATATTTCCGTTTCGTGGTTGGTGTCGTAGACTCCGAGGATTTACCATTAAATGTCAGTCGAGAAGTCATCCAAGTTGATCGAACGATACGACGTATTAAAAAAGTAATTACGGGTAAAATTCTTGACGAACTTGAAAAAATCGCTAGCGAAGATGAAGACAAATATTTGAGTTGGTGGGAACACTTTGGTGTTTTCATTAAGGAGGGGATTTCTCAGGATCAGAAAAGACGTGAAAAGCTGCTAGATCTTCTTAGAGTCAAAACGTCGAAATCAGAAGACCAACTTATCACCTTGGCTAAATATGTCGAACAAATGCCAGACAACCAAGAAGAAATCTTCTTTCTCTTAGGTGAAAGTCTCCAGACACTTTTACGCAGTCCACATTTAGAACATTATAAGAAATTAGACCAAGAGGTAATACTTTTCACAGAACCAATAGACAATTTTGTTGTAATGCACGTGAATGAGTTTCAAGGAAAGAAGTTTAAAGCTATAGATATTGCAGAACTAGAACCACCTCTTGATGGAGATGAAGAGGAAGAAGAGGCAAAAGCAGAGAAAGAAGAACCAGAAAAGGATCCTTTCTTAAAGCATCTAAAGGAGATACTCGAAAATCGAATTATTGATATCAAGTATACAAATCTCTTAACAGATAGCCCTTGTCGGCTTGTGAATCCTTCAGGTACCACAGCTTTCACTCGAGTCTTAAAATACATGGACGAAAATTATATTCCTCAAAAAAAGATTATGGAGATCAATCCAGACCATTCTTTAATTACACAACTAAAATCTCTGTTTGAAAAAGATCCAAAATCTACCCTAATTCAAGAGTTTGCCTTCCAATTGCTAGAAAATCAAGAATTGGCTGAGGGTCTGCTAAAGGATCCAACTGAAATGATTAATCGAGTGAATTACTTCATGCAACAGGTATTAGAAAAAAAGGAAAAAAGTGACAATAATAATGATTAATGAATTTTGGTGACGATTCTAATGTCAAAAAAGGATACAACTAGTCTCACTGATGGATTGATTATATCTATCTTCGAGGATCATGGGCCTGAGAATATCTACAATTCTTCTCCTTTATCAGAAGAAGAAGCCTTCAATCTTGCGATCAAATCCTTTGCTGTATTAAGCTCAGAAGTTCCACAAGTTGGGGTGATTAATTCGTATGGTCCAATACCAACACCTCGAGAACCGTTCTTAACCATTGGACTTGTTTTAACTCTTAAGGCGGAGGATTCGGCAGATGTTCGGATCGCCCAGTTTGGAAGGATAGTTGTTTTTTGGGTCATAACCCGGTCAAGATCTGTGGTTAATTACACTGGTGTACTTAAACAATTACTACAAAGAACATTACGGTCCTATAGAATACATACAGATATAGATCTAAAAGAAAAGGAATTTCTAGCGAAAATTGATGATAAATTACAGATCATTGAGACTGGGGTTGAGTCGTTTTATCTCTCTGATAAGGAGACATTTGAGCCATTTCTAGAGTTAGCTCTTGTTCCAGCAAATGCTCCAATATTGTTGGTTGATAAACCAAATAAACAGATAAATGTTTTATTACGAGAGAAAGTTACCCCTTCTCTTAAGGTAAGCCTACTTCACAAAGTAAAAAATTACACAGGACAGCTACCTAAGGGATCCCTCTATAAAACAGAAATTGTATCTGATGAATTTACTATTCAAAGAATGCTTTCAAAAATTGGAATTACACCTCAAACAGAGGCAGGAATACAATATCGAATACGCTTAACAGACGAATTAACTTTTGCGGAAGTTGATGAATATTTAGATTTCCACTTCACTCCAAAACGACAAACGCTAGCAACACTGATCATCAAATCCCACAAACAAAAATCTCCGTTAAACCTAGGAGAGGCATCAATTCAGACTGGAATCTCAGAAAAGTTGATAGAGGATTTTATTATAAGTTTGATAACAGCAGGCCTCCTTAAGACTGGAAAAATTGAGAATGGTGTTCTATATTATAAGGAGAATAATTCAAAATAGTAATTCGTTTATTATTTCTGCAAGTT
>JBHLPQ010000032.1:0-25380 GCA_048939265.1 Promethearchaeota archaeon | reverse complement strand
AAATACATTATTTACTTCAATTGCTACTGGACAATTCGGTGCGAGATTAAAAGCAGTTGACTTAGATTTTTTCCAGATATCAGGGTGCGCTAAAACTCCCAAATATATCTTAATAGATGAGTTTTCTGATATTACCCTAGAGAATGCTGAACCAATTTGGAAAAATAATGTTTTGGAAGCAGATAAGTGGTTACGAGGTAAACATGGGGCAAACTCTAGCATTGCAGTAATAGGTACATCAGCAGTAAACCAAGTGACTTATGCAGGGGTAGCAGTTGATAAAATCCATTTTTTTCGACGTGGAGGGCTTGGAGCGGTTCTAGCTTCTAAAAATATCAAGGCAATTGTAATAACAGAGACTCCAGAAATTCGTGAGCTTGAATGGCTATCCCATGAATACATTGATCAATTTAACAAGGCGATTGAATCTTCTACTTGGTATAATATGCTTCATAACCGTGGAACATTTTCAATTATCTTTTCTGTGATTGATAACAAGGCTCTTCCGGCCAAAAATTGTTCTCGATTACTTCAATTAGCCCAGGAAAAAATCTCGTCTTTTAAAGGTTATGGGGAATCGCTTCAATGTTGGCAATGCCCTGTACAATGTCAGCGTAGTTCGTATCAAGATTTTGTTGCATTAGGACCAAATTTGAAAATTGTCGATCTTGAGTCCATCCAAGAAGCGATTGAAACTTGTGATCAGGAAGCTCTAGATCCCCTCTCCACTGGAGCAGCTTTAGCTTCGTTATTTAACATCCAAGAAGATAGAAGAAAATTACTAGATATTGATCTCGGATTCAGTTGGAGTAATCCAACTATCTACTCTTTGATTGAGAAAATCATAAGCCGAGAAGAATTAGGAGATCAACTATCTCGAGGGGAGATATATCTTTATCAACAAACAAGTGAACCATCCCCCATGACTAAAAGCCAGATCGCAGGAATGTATTATTTTCCTAACATTTTAGGAGTAAGTTTAGCTAGTAGTACGTCACCTTATGGAGCTGATAATTTCCGTTCTGACTATATGATTTTCCCTGAACTTCTAGGCTTACCATTTAAGCTCAATCCGATTGCAAAAAAAGGAAAGATCAAAACTATCATATTACTGGAAAATTTAATTGCTGTTGTCGACTCTCTTGTATTATGCTCTCGATATTTACCTTTTTTCCTACAAATCCGTCAAAGGTTCAGATGGATACCCCCAAATCTCTTCAATAATCTCGTCAATCTGATTCCTGATATTTTCATTGGGAATTTTGGGTTAGAACTAAATATTTTGCAACCTCTATTAAGAAATACTTTAGAAGGCCTGACTTTCAATAAAATAAAGGAAATAGGTAATCGGATAACGCTATTAGAACGAATTTTTAACACACGGGCGGGAATGGCCCGAGAGGAAGATCGCTTTCCTAAGTTTCTACAAAAGCGACCCGATTTTTTCAAGGTACATGAGGAGTTGCTTAATGAATATTACTCCCACAAAGGATTGACTCAGAAAGGCTTGGTAAATAAGCAAACCCTGAAAAAATCGGGATTACTTGGGTTGGTTACCATTTAAGTGTTTTTCTGATCTCTTAATCTGAGAGTTGTTCCCTTAAGTAGGGTTGTTATTCTAGACAGATTTTTGACTAATTTCTCGTCTGTACTAGTGAATCCGAGAGAATTGGGCAAGACTAAGACTGACGATTCATCCTTAATTACTAAAACCCCTGATAGGTTCTTTGTTTTCATCTTGTAGAAGTTTACATTAACTTGGCTTCCAATTTCGCTAATCCATTTTTTACCCTTTTTAGTAAAATCAAAGTCTGTGATTACGAATATACGTTTTTCTGAAGGAATTGCTTTCAGATCAGCTACTGATAGGAAAGTTGGGTTCGATGTAACAACAAAGACTTGTTTTGTTGCTGAACTTATCATTTCAATAATGAATTCGTTTTTAGCTTCATCGGAAGGCAAATTAATGAAGCGAATAGAATCTATAGGTTTTATCCGAGAATATTCGTTAGCAATTACTTGTAAGGTTTCTATTTGTTTACTATTAGTTTCAGTTATCTTACCAAAATGTTCGTCAGTTCTGCTCAGGACTTCAGAGAATTGACTCTCAAGCTCTTCTATTATGGTTTGAGTAATCTGGTGGGTTTTTCCTGTTAGCTCAAGCGAATTTTTATCAAGTTCTGTATTATAAGAAGCAAGATTTGTATCTAGATTTTTTCTAAAGGCATCACTAGAGGCATCAATTGTTTCAGCTAGTTCTTCCTTAAATTTAGTAAGTTTTTCAATTAATTTTGCATTCTGTTCAACAAAGGTTGTTGATAACTTGGTAAAAAGATCTAGAACGTGTTCTCGTGACTTTTCAACCTCTTTAATGGTTATTTGAATGCTATCAGCTAAATCATTGGAAAGAGCTTCAATATCCTCTGATGTTGATTGTGAAAAAGCATGAAACATTTCATTCAGATCATTTTTCATCTCAGAAAAGTCGTGCCTCTGACTCTCTTCTTTTAAATAGTTATGTAACAGGGTTGTAAATACAGTTTGTGCACTGGAAATTGAATCTCTTAAATCCTCTATAAAAGTTGATAGATCTTCCTCTATTTGGGTATGGGCTGCTTCATATGATGTAACTAATTCTGGAACCATCTGTTGGTCAAATTGTTCTATATGTGACTGTAAATTTTCGGATATTGCGGACTTTAGACGTTTATTTGTTAATTTAACCTTTTCTTGAATCTCACGTAATCCAAAAATGTCTTCTTTTGAGGTTTCAAGGTCAAGAATTGCACTAAAAGATTGTATTATCTCTTCAACGTTTGTTTCTACAATTAATTCCAGGTTCTCAAGATTTATTTCAATAGATTTCTCAATGGCCTCTGATACATCCTTTAAACTCGTTTTATTCTTTTCCATCTCGGTATTCCAGTCTTGTATGAGTTTATTGAGACTTTCTTCGGTTTTTTCCTCGAGCTCATGGTTTGAGCGAGAACGTTCCTGGATTATATCATCGAACACCTGAGAGAACTCCTGAGCTTGTTCTGGAGTTTTAGTTTGAAATTCTTGATCCTGACGTGTTATTTGATCTTTGATACTAGCACTTAATCCTTCTACTGTGTCAAACAGTTCACTTTTCAATACTCTCACCTCTTCTTGGACTGTTTTGGTAGAAGTCTCAATCTCTGACGTGACAAAACCAGTTGTAACATTAATTTGATTTTCCAAGTCAGAGAGGGAATCTGAATAATATAAATCAATATCTTCGGTGATCTTATCAAGACTACTCGTAGCATTCTGTAAAGAATCAGTGACTAATGTTGTAAGCTTGTCACCGCTTTCCTGAACCTGTCGTATTAGTGTATTGACTTCACCAAACGTAGAGTCGGAATAACTGCTATAATAGGCGCCAAGCTCCTCCATAGTATCTTTTACTTTCTGATTTTGGTTCGATACCTCGGACTCTATTTGATTAATGAAAGATAGGATATCGTTTGCTCCTTTCTCTTGATATCTTTCAATATTCAATTTTTGTAGATCGATTACTTCAGTTGTTGACTGTTGGCTTTCTGTGATAAAATCTGTGACTGTTTTCTGACTTTCTTCGATTGTTTTGTTCAAATCAGTTTTAAACTTTGTAAGCTGTTCTACCCCCTGACCCAAAAAGGAATCAATAATTGTATCTAGGTTGATTTGTTGATTTTCACTATTTGTATTAATTTGATTGAGCTGTTCTTCTAACTCAATTGTGAATTCTGCTTTTATTTGACTAAATCCTTCTTTTATGACTTCAAGGGTTCTATCAATATGATTTTGAAAAGTTGTATCCAAACGGGTGATATAGTCAGAAGAATCTTTCTGATTTTGGGTAAAAACATGATCGATATCATTTTTCAGCTGCGTGATTGAATTCTGAAGTGCTGTTTCAATATTAGTGGTAATATTTTCAGCTGAAAACCTCTCATTGATATCCCCGAATCCTCCTTCCATTGCACTTATAACTTGGTGAAAATTCCGAGCTGTTGCGTCGAGCTCAGTGTTCATAACTTTGGCTCTTTGCCCAAATCTATGCTCTATTTTCTCTAAAAACGAATCTTGAAGATTCTTGACTGTGTTATTCAATTGAGTTGTTGAACTAATAGTTTTTTGAATCTCTTTTTCGCTTTCTTCTTTAGTTTCTGTAAAGGACGCCTCAATTCTCTTCTGGGTACTTGCTAAAGTCTCATAAATATCTTTTATAGGACTTAATGCTGATTCACTCGTCCCATCCTTTAATTCCAAAACAGAATTATTTATGGAGTTTTTTAACATAGTTTTGAAGTGATTAGATCGCATTGGAACCGATATCAATAGATTTCCAAGTAATTGGACTGTTGATTGTGAGATTCGTTGAAGGTGACTAATATCTAAATCTTTTCTAGCAATAGATTGTTCTATCATGGTATTGAATGAGTTGATAAGTACTTCGAATTCTTTACTCTGTTGGACTAATCTGTTCTTTGCAGACCTTCGGATTTCTTCCATGATTTCAATGGTTGCTTTCTGTGCACGCCGATAGTTAGTCTCTAAATTATTAATATCTGCTGATAAGTGCGCCTGTAGTTGACGTTTAAAGGAATCTGAAACAGCTGTTAACTTTTTCTCTGAGGATAACTTCACGATTTCTGTATTTAAGACATCTAAAGAGGTTTTTTGACCTTGGATTAATTCAGAGGAATTTTCAATAAACTGTTTAAATTCAGCCCTTATTTGATTTGAACTGTTAGTTATTGCATCGCTAGTTTGCTTTTTAACATCTTCAACAGCTTGATTAATCTCCTTATCAATCTCTTTACCAAGGTTCTGTGCAACATTCTCCAGAGCTTTAGCTATCTCTTCTCCCAAAGTTACTTGTAATTTCTGTCGAACTTCGTTTAAAAACTCCTTTTCCTTCTCCCAAGACTCCTGTAAGTTAGTGTTAAGATTTGTTTCAAAATCCTCTGTGAAAGTTCTGGTGTTACCAAAAAAGTCCTGAATCTGACTTGTAGCCTCTGCTTCTATCGCAGTTACAATATCTGATAGTTGAGACTGAATAGATGTTATCTTTTTTACACTCGATTTGATGATTTCAGATAGTTCCGTCTCATACTTAGTTATTGATTGTTTGAGGGTTCGTGTTCCTGTTTCAGGGATGCTCTGAAAGCCATCAAGAGCTTTTATCCATTCTTTTTCAAAAGTTGATGAATCAGACGACAACGATGTTTGAAATTCAGTTTGTAGGTCAGTTAAATCTGTAGAAAACGACGATAACATTGTTTCTGTTGATTCTTCTGTCTTTTTTCTTCTCTGTTGTTCTGTTTCATCGTATTTTTCTTTTAATGATCTCTGGAGTGCATCATTCGAACCTTTAAAATCCTCAAACTGTGTTTCAAGGTTTTCCCGAAGTTTTCCCAAGCTGTTGTCAATTGATTTTCGATGATCTTGAAAAGTCTCTTCCAATTCTTTCTTATTTGTTTCAATCTCGGCAGAACTATCATTTAAAAAAGCTATAACGTTTTCTAAAGGAAAGGATTGTATATAAATTCCTGTTTCCTCATCTAATTTAATAAATCCTTTATCAAATAATGTTAAGAGCGCCTTATCTACATTTTCAACATTAATTCCACATGTCAGGGACAATTCCTGTTTCGTTAGACCCCCAAATTTTGCTAATGATGAAAAAAGTGTCTTTTCAGTTTTTGATAATGGATACTCAATTTCTGGATTTGACATTACAACAACTCCTACGATTAATCCTTTCTATTTTATCAATCTATCAAATTACAAATTAATCATATTCTTCAAAAATACGTCTTCCTAATCGAATCATTGTGGATCCCTCTTCAAGGGCAATAACATAATCATTACTCATACCCATTGATAATATTTTCATTTCGACATTGAGAGGTAGATTATTATATGTTTTAATGTTCTCATAGAGTGTACGCATTCTTCTAAAGTATTCACGTGTATCTTCTGGGGAGATGTAAGGGGCGATTGTCATAAGGCCTTCAATTCTTAAATGTGTCAAGGTTCCTATTTCTTGTAGAACTTCTTGGATTACATCTTCAGTCGGAAAGAAGCCGAACTTCGACCCATCTTGACTTATGTCAATTTGAAGGAGACATTTTACAAGTAAATTTGAATTTCTTGCACGTTTATCAATCTCCCTCGCTAGAGGTAATCTGTCAAGAGAATGGATTAAAGCAAATTTCCCGATGATTTTCTTCACCTTATTTCGTTGGAGATGTCCAATGAAGTGCCATTCTGCTTTAGTAGCCCCACATACATCGATCTTTGATAGTGCCTCCTGAACCCTGTTCTCACCAATAATTGGTTTTTCTAATTGGCTCAAAATCTTTTGAACTAGATCTACTGGTCGATCTTTTGTAACCATGACTAATTTGGGTTTTTCTCCGCCATAAGAATATTCTTTAAGCTTTGAAAGTAATTTTTGATAATTTTTAATTATCTGATCTTCTCCTATCACGATTAAACCCTGCTATTTGAAGCAATGATAACTGTTTTTAGGTTTACATGAAATTCTCAATCGTTTCAATGATCTTAAAAGTAGATAAAGAGTCTTTCAATGTGGTCCTTTCAAGATATTTTTCATAAGGGAAGACCACTCAATGAAGCATATTGCACAGCCTCAAATTTCTGATGATGAAATCTCTTTAGTCACACAAACAATACGTTCTAGGGGATTTGTCGAAGGTAAAAACGCGAAACAGTTTGAAAAAGAGTTTGCTGAATTTGTCGGCGCTAAACATGCTATATGTGCTGTTAATGGAACTGCTGCTCTCCATCTTGCTATGGAGGGATTGAATATTCCACCAGCTGCCGAGGTAATTACCTCTGCTTTTACATTCATTGCTTCTGCAAATGCAATCTGTTTTGGAGGTGGAATTCCAATTTTTGCTGAAATTGACCCTGATACCTTCAATATTAATCCTGACAATATTGAGGCTCTAATCACTCCTAAAACAAAATGTATCATTCCAATTCATATTTTTGGATTGCCATCAGATATGAAAGCTATTTCAGATATAGCAGAAGACAATGGGCTTGTTATAATTGAAGATGCATGTCAAGCTCATGGAGGACGCATTGATGGAAAACACGCTGGAACGTTTGGGGATGTGGGGTGCTTCTCTTTTTATGCAACTAAGAATATGATAACAGGTGAGGGAGGCATGGTTGTTACTGATAACGAAGAACTTGCTACCCGAATAAGAAGTCTCAAAAATCATGGAAGAGGACCAACTGGAAGCTATCTTCATCATCAAATTGCGTATAACTTTCGACTCGCAGATCCATTAGCAGCAATTGGATTAATTCAACTCCGAAAGCTGCCAAAGATGTTGGAAAAAAGACAAAGAAACGCAGAAGCGATAAGAAGTACAATAAAGGAGTTGGAATCACTCAAAGTTCAGAAAATCCCATCCGGAACCACCCATGGACATTACATTTGTGCACCTGTCCTAGAGAATCCGAAATTTTCGGTTGATAACGTAATAGAAAGGCTAAAAAGCATGGGTATAGCTTCTCGGAGGATCTATTCTGTTCCATGCCATCAACAACCTACCTATCTAAATGGGATTAAAGATTGGCGCTGGAGTAAGTATGTAAATTATCCTGATTACTCTCAGATTAGCCTTCCCATCACAGAAAAGATCGCACGATCTCATTTCGAAGTCCCCATCCATCCAGGGGTTACATCTGATGAAATTAGCACTATTCAAGATGCATTGCTAAATATCTTTGCCTAAACTAGGAAACAGAGTCAACTCACGTATCCAGGCATCCAATCTAACAAAATATTTCTCCCTATCTCCCTGAACTCTTGTTTCATTTGATAAATTTTAGTGAAAATTCCATCTCTCATTGATTCAAGTTGGAGATTAGCTAGAATTTTGTTTAATTTTGGTTGTGTATTTTTTATTCCTGCAATGAGATTGGAATACATATCTAACTTTTTTTCAGTTAATAATTCGTTTGTATACAGTTGAATTTGGGTGGATAATCCCCCTGAAAGGATTTTCAATCCTTCTTCTTTGTTAAAACTATTGGGATCATTACAGGAAGTCAGGAGTTGATCAAAACACTCCTTGTTCGGTAAAAATACGTTTCTCGCCAAAACACCTCGTAAATACATTTGGGTGGTTCGTTTTGTGAAAACTAGTGAGAAAGGTATTGAGGTCATATATTCAGTCATTCGTATCTTTTCACTGTCTAGGATTGACCCCGATACGTCTTGAGCCTTTTCATATATATCTAGCGGCAATACTATACCTGTGATTTCACGGTAATCAGTTACTATCGATCCAGGACCTAACTGGAATTTTACCCAATAGATCCCGAGTCCAGTGATGAGAAAAAAAGGCTCACCAGTTGTTTCCTCAAATCCTGACAACGCAATATCAGGTAATAATACTATATTATCCTGGAAGATTTTTTGGACTGGTTGGTTCAAATAAAATCCATTAAAATTTGAACCAAGGAGTTTTCGCCAAGAAGGGATGAATATAATCTGGTCTAGAGCCCCAAATATTGCCCCTTTTATGCCTGAAATTTGTTTATCGATTTCTTGTATCCGTTGATTTGCTTTTTCAATAACAAGTTTCTTGTTCTGAAGGCCAAGACGGTATGGGTAGTCATGATCGTTCTGGTAACGTTTTAGTTCGGGCATTGTAACGCCAGTGATCTCTTCCAGTTCTGCATATGATAAATTCTGGCCATAATAAGCTTTGATACCCTCGAGGATTTTTTTCTCTGCTTCAAGTACAGATATTTTTTCTTCAATCTCTTTTTCGCGTTGAGACATTTATTTCGTACCACTATTACTCGGTAAAAGATTCTTAACGAAAACGTTCGCGCTGAAAGAATTTACCTGACAGTGTATTAGAATATTTTCTTATAACCTTATCTTAACTTAAAGATCCCCCTAAGAAAATAGTTATGTGAGAAAACGTTTGATATCTTCCCAAATTTCTAACGCGAGTTGGGATGTCTTTAGACCGCGGATTAATACATTTCCACCTGTGAATATAGTTATTAAAACATTATCTGAAAATCTTAGAGAGAGTGAATGGGTTCCAGTTTTTATAATCGAGAATTGATTTTCGATTTGAGATTTTAGTTTTTCTATATCATAATGTATTTTCATTTGAGGGACTAACATGAAATTATCTCCACCACAAATGTCTAATGAAATCCATCTATCAAGAGGGGAGTCAGTAGAATATTCAACAGATTTGGAACAAATAGAGCAAGTTGGATTTTTCAGGATAGGGATTTTATCAAAATTTAGGGTTTTTAGATTAATAAATAAGAGATTTCCATCTAAAGAGGATTCTCCTCTAAGTAGAATATTTATCGCTTCATGAACCTGAATACCAGTTATAATTGGTAGGATTGCTGGATGAACTCCTGTAATGTCGCAGCTTTCTAATTCATCATCATTAATTTCATGATATAAACAAGAAAGACAGGAGGATTTCTTCGTTAAATTAAAAACAGTTAAGTTACCAGAACGGCCACTAACTCCGCAAAAAATTAATGGAATTCCTCTTTGCACACAAGCCCTATTGATAATGCGTCGTGTCTCAAAATTATCAAGCGCATCCACCACAATGTCAATCCCCTCCAAAAGGTCATCAATGTTTGCAGATCCAACATGACAGGCGTGAATATCGATATCCATTGCTGGATTCAATTCTTTTAACCTGTCTGCAGCAACTTCTACTTTAGCACGATCTAGATCAGCATTAGTATATAAAGGCGTCCTATGTAGATTTGTATGTTCCACGATATCCCGGTCAACAATCCTAAGATATCCAATACCCATTTCAGCTAATAATAATGTAGAAAAGGTCCCAAGACCACCAATCCCAACCACTAAAATTCGGGCTTGTTTTAATTTTATCTGTCCTTCCTCTCCAAAATCACTTAATACAATCTGTCTAGCAAATCGAAGCTTTTCAATATCTGATAACGATTCTTCCATAAGATACTTTCATCCTTGGTGTTTGCTACCAATATAAACTTGGAAACTTCTTCTAAGTATAGAATTGAAAATGTATATTGAAAAATCTTATTCTGCTTTTAATGAAAGTTGTTTGATTTTTAGCTTCTTCCAGAATGATGCAATTTCGTACTCTAGTTCATTACTAACTAACTCTCCGGGATGATTTTGATAATAGTAGGAAGGAAAATAGTTTGAATATCTAGGAGTGGCAAAGCGACGGCCAACAAAAAGAATGATTCCACGATCAGAAGAGGTACGAATTAATCTACCAGCAGCTTGAAACGTCCGTCTTAAGCCAGGGAATTGATATGCATAGGCAAATCCATTACTAAACCTCTCTTCGTAGTATTGCTTGAGTAATTCTTGCTCGAAACTCACTGATGGTAAACTAGGACCAATGATAATTACTCCATCTAAAGTGCCTGGGAAATCAATTCCTTCAGCAAAAATCCCAGCAGTGACAGCAAAAGCCAAGACATGAGGAGTAGTCTCTAAAGCCTTTATGAACGCTAGACGTTCTGATTCATGCATTGAAGGAGCTTGTTTGATAACTAACAAGTCTTTGTTACGTGTAAAATATCTGGCAACCTCATCTAAAAACTTGAAAGAAGGGAAGAAAGCGAAATATTTCCCTTTTTTTATCCTAAATACCGTTTGAATCAGTGAGGCAATATCTTCGTAGAAGTAATTTCTCTGCTGATAACGCGTATCTATTGTTGGTATTACTAAGATTTTTCTGTTATTGGGTGAGAATGGCGATGGAAATTGCTCATATATGGTTTTATCAATGGGAAAACCTAATAGATCTCGATAAAATGGGAATGGAGTAAGAGTTGCGGATATTGCTATTGATGATCTGAAAAATTGTAGCCGTTGTTGAAGAAACCGAGAGGCATCTTTACATAAGATCTTAATTCTCCCCTCATTAGAGTGATATAAAATCGAAAATTCTTCGGCACTCTGAGTCAATGCTGCTGTCTCTATGAAATCACGGAGATGATAATAAAAACGTAAGACGGGATCATCAGGCCAGTGTAGCTCTTTCTTCACTAAAAAACTTACATAATGAGTCACTGCCTCTTGGAACTGAGACATTATTTCTTGAAGTGTCGTTAAGTCAATATTCTTGAGAAGATGAGTAGAAATCGTAGTATCATATTGAGCTCTAAGATTGCGAAAAAACCTCTCCAAATCCGGTGCAAGAAATTCTGGCAAAGGAATTCCTTTCACTTTTTTCTTAAGCTGCCGTAATGCTTGTTTAAATTCGATTACTTCGTTTTGGGTTAAGCTGTGAGAATAGTAAGATAAGCTTCTATGTACCATATTGTGAGCTTCATCAATAATTAGGTAATAGGTAGGTTTTTTTCGTTTAGGATCCCCAAAAAACCGTTGTAAGGCCACTCGGGGATTAAATACATAGTTATAGTCCCCTACAATTACATCTGCTTCTAAAGATATGTCTAATGATAATTCAAACGGGCAAAAAGCCTGTGTTGCCAACGCTTCGCTTTCAATTAATTCTGCATCAATTACTCCCCGTTTTTGGATACACCTTTCAAGGACATCTTCGGGATAATGGTGAATATAGTTTTTCAAGTAAGGGCAATAATCCTCATGACAGAAATAAATGCTATTCGTACAAATTTTTTCTTTTGCTTTTAATGTCAAAGCTAGGAAATCTACTCCTTGGTTATGAAATAAATCGAGAGTTTTCTCGACTATATGTCTCTGAGTAGCTTTTGCAGTTAAAAAGAAGAGCTTAGTATTTTCTAGAATTGTTTTAGAAATTAACGGATAGAGTGAGACGACTGTTTTTCCCAAACCACTAGGAGCTTCCATAATTAAACAAAGCTCCTTTTCAGAAATTTCTCTAATTTTATGAACAATCTCTTTTTGATATTTTCGATAGTGAAAAGGGAACTGGAGATTTTTCAGGGTGCTAATCTTTTGTTTAAAACGAACATATTCAGCTTCCTCGGCAAGAATAAGTTGTTGAATCTTTTCGATTATAAATTCTGACATATCCTGGTATGGAACGGAGACTTCATATTCTTTATCATCATAACGATTAACCAAAATTAGTTGTAATGACAGTGGGGGTAGTTCAGCTTCAATTTGACTCAATATCCAGGCATAACACTGAAGTTGTTGTTTGAACGATCGAATTCGTGGATCTTCATGAGACCCGTTGAAGTGTTTCAAGAAAGTTGATTTTATTTCTTCTATCTGAACCGAATTTGATGTTCGAGCTACCAGGTCTATCCGGCCTCGAATTGTAATTCGCCAATCTTGAACTGTCAGCTTGTATTTGACAAAATATTCAGTTATATAATTACTGTTTTCCTCTTGTTTTCGTTGTTGAATCTCCTGATGAATTTCTTGTCCTACTTCCCCACTTTTAAACGTAAATCGTGTTTTAGATAACTTATGAATCCCTATATACGAAAGATCTCTTACACTGAGTTGAAGTTCTCTTTTTTCACGATTAATACGAATAGTCAAGGCAAGCCATCTGCTATAAGTAAAATATTAGTACATTACTGTTATTACTGTCAAATAAAATATCTACATCTCCAAAATAACATGCCCTACAAGAAACTACAGTGAACACAGTTTACTGATTCTTTCAACTTAAAAGCTAAGTAGGCATCTATCCAAGAAAAAAACACTTGGAAAAACCTGATAGCTTTTCTCACTAAGTGTTTCGGTTATCTCTTTTTTCTTGACTGAAGAGAAGGATTGTATTTAAATAAAACTTCTCATCCGAGGAGCACATAAACTTTATGAGCTGTTTTTCTTTTTATTAAAAATGAGGTTGGATTTGACTTGAAAGAATTTGGTAGAATAGATGAATATCTTTCTCGGTTGAAGAACAATCCTTTCCTCAGTAAAAATTGGGCGAATTTATTTTTCATCTTAATAGTTGCTATTCCCTTTTCAATCTTTTTTCTTCAAGGATTATTGTATGGATTCGATGAACTTGAACATTCTGGTGTTACAGGATTATTTGTTTCTGCCCTGTTTTACAATCTGTTTATTATTTTATTAGTAATATTCATTCTTACCAATACTAAACTACGATTATCACCAGCTCTCCTCTATCTTGGCCTTCTCTTTATTCTTGTTTTTTTTATTGCTTATCTCCCAGCAATGTTCGGAGGGGACGTAAACCAAGTGGTTTATACCGGAGCACAATGTATTTGGGAAGGAAAAAATCCTTATGATCCAAACGAACTCTACATTAAGCATGGGAGTCCTACTGGTGCTGGTGTTTTTCACGAGGGAACCTACCCCTATCTCCCCGTGGATCTGTTATCCTACAGCATTCTATTAGGTGTTTTCAATTTGATTAGTTCACTATTGGTTGGTGGAGATGTACCCATTTGGTTACCTGGATTTAATGATTTAGGACTTACTCTAGCAAATTTGATTTTAGTAGCAACAAGTGGCATATTTTTATACTACTTATTCCCTGAAGATCGTTTTCAAGGACCTATTTTAGCAGTTTTAATGATGGTTCCCTTTGTTTGGAGTAGTGCTCCTTTAATGATGTTTTACGCAACAATTGGCTTCTATTTCTATCAATCTTCATATAAATACAAGGATTATATGGTTATTACCTTTTTCACCCTCAGTGCTTTAAGTAAATACTTTGCTGGTGTTTTCTTAGTCGCAATATGGATCACTTATTTGTATGAAAAAGAGTGGAAGAAAGTGATTGCTGCTCCTGCCATCCCTTTCCTAGGCTTTCTTATCGTCTCTTTACCGTTCAATATTTTCTGGGTTTTTGAATCAACAGTTTTATTCTACAATTCCGAGAGACGACATATTGAGGATGGATCGCTAGGTGGAACAATTGTTGCCGAGTTTGCTAAGGCGTTTGATCTAATTGCGATTATTGGAATTCTAACAATTATAGGTCTACTTTTAATCTTCGTCTTAGGACTCACCATTAAGAAAAATACTAATCTTAGAATAGTTGTTATGTCATTATTATCTTTACTAGTGATTAACAGTTTTGCTTTACCTTTTCTAGCAATATCCATTTTCGCAGTAATTCTTTTTGACTTTGCTTTGATCACAAGTTCCCAAATAAAGAGGTTTGAATTGGTCGTGAGTGACTCCCCTGAGCCTAGCTCCTAAATGACTTCTATTCTTACTTTTTCTGACAAAGTAAGGTTACATTTCCTAAGTTTTTCGACATACTTACAAAAAGATTAGGATTAAACCATAAGTTATGATTGCTGGCTTGACGATTCAAGGCTTGGTATAATTTTGTTTGGCAGAGTTTAGTTTGAATAGAGACACTCATTTCGGATAATGACATCATAATTCTTCTATTCCGTTCTTCTAATAAAGCGCCGATGTTAAGAAAGGAGACAGGAAGATCTTTTCTCCCAACAAACTTGATTAATTGAAAATTATTCTTATAAACCATTTCTAGCAATTCTATAGGATCAAAACGGCGTAAGTGGCCTGCTAAACTGTCAAAATGTGTCCACAGCTTTTGATGAATTGGAGTTGAAAAAATCAAAAGTCCCTTTTTCTTTAAAACTCTCCTGATTTCTGAAAAACTTTGTTGAACATTAGGTACATGTTCAATTACTTCTAAAGCAATCACAATATCAAAGGCTTCATTTTTAAAAGGAATATTTTCAATACTCCCTGTTGAAGCGTTTGCTCCGATCCGTTTTAGATTATATGCTCCTGTTACGGTCAATTCAAGGAAGATTGTATTTGAAATTGGGGATTTTGGCCAATTCCCTGGCCCAATCTCCAATATCTGTCCATTCTTTTTCAGAAGATTCGTTATGACTGAATTCATTGGCCACATACTTGGAGGCCTGACCGAGTGTGTGGCCCAACTTTGTTCATAAAGATCCTTCTGGGTTGTATCCATGATATATCAACGATTATTTGTTGTCCATCTAATCAAATACTTGACAAAAAAGAGTTTATATCTTGAGTATAAGAAGCTTCGATTAGTGTAAAGATAAGAGAGTTAAATCAATTTTGTCCTAGAAGAAAAAGAAGCTCACCAACAGGTAAATCAGAAATCCCTATCAATGTTGTTCTTCCAGCCGATTTTCCATTTTCATGTTGGTTTTGTACTTCTAATTCAATAAGTCCTTGTTTAGTAAGCTGTTGAAGATAATGCCAAAATTGGGTTTGTTTTCGTGGTCTCTCGTGAAATTTTTTGCAGATCTCATTATATTTTTCTCGTAATTCCCTAGAAGTAACATAACTAATGTGTTTTTTGGAGTTTAATAAAGAAGCAAGAGCAAGAAGCACACGTTTTAACTGGGGAGGTAAACTTGTTATGATAGATCGATTAATTGGGAAGACACTAACCTGTGCCTTCCGTATATGTTCAAAATTTATGACCAAAGAACCTTCTCGTTCTGCCACTTTAGCAGAACGCCATAGAAGTTCAATAGCGTAACGTGCGTCACCACAATTAAACGCAAGAGAGGCAACGGTTTTGATGACTTCCTTAGAGTATGCATTTTCATATAAACCCCGTTTAGCACGCTGAAATAAGATATCAAAGAGTTGTTCAGTAGTATAAGGTTCAAACACAATAACACATTGAGATAATGAGGATAATAATGCAGAGTCTAGCATGTTTTTAAAATTGGAATTACGGGTGACACAAATCAAAGATATCTGAGCTTGTTTTCTCTGTTTGATTCCCTCATGATGACGAATTAAAGAATAGAGTACATCCACTCCCTTAGACTCGGACAGGAGGTAGTCGATTTCATCCAAGCAGATTAGTAGTCCTTGATTTCTCTCTGTAATTATATGACCTAAGTAAGTAAGTAATTCATCAACACTAAATCCTCGAACAGGAAAAGCAGGTACTAAATGCCTAAGAATGGACGTTAATATTAGATACCATGATCTTTGACGTCTACAATTCATGTGAAAATACATGATCTTAGCGATATTTTCATCAGAACTAGATTGACAATATTTTTCAAGGGTGAGTCCAAAATGTTTTGCTACAACAGTCTTTCCAACTCCCACTGGGCCTTGGATAATTATCTGTTTCCCTGAAATTTTAGCACTTTTAGATATGATTGATTTAAAATGATTAGCGACGATTGATATCTCATTGTCTCTGTGTACCAGATTTTCTGGCATAAATGTTGGTTCAAAAACTGTATCATCTTTGATAATATGTGGTTTATTAGCGAGAATTTCCGCAATGTCAAATTTTGAGTGATTCAATCGAATTTGTCACCGTTATATAAGAGAAATGTTCATAGTACAATAGCCAATTAGTTTCTAAAGTCATTGTAAGGTGTTTGAACCAAAATTTTTGGATTTTTTTCGGTGCTTAACTAGAAACAAAATATCCCGTGTTTAATATTTTAACCAACTCTAAATTCAAAACTTAGATTGGACTTATGTAAAACTTTTTCAAAAATATTCTATCTTCTTTTAAGGATCTTATAATCTACATATGTGCATCTGTTAAGTTCGTTTTAGGCTAAAATTTTCCCATTAAAAACGGAATAATTGTGATTAATGACATTAAAACCTTCATAATAGGCAAGCTGTAGTAATTATGACATGTAAAAATGAAGAGTATTCACCAATGTAATTCTGAGACAGTATAGCGAAAATGACCTAAAAACGTCAGATAAGTCCTCATAATGAGATCTCTCTTTATATGATAATCTATTTTAATTTAAGGGGATATTTCTGCTCTTTTTCTATTATTTTCCGACTAAACTCTAAAAAAATCTTGAGTGAAAATATAATATCGTTATAAGTAGTATATCTCACGTTATCTCTTTCTCATTAGACATCTTGGCAATTGTTTTCTTTATGGCGTTTTTAAAAGAAGAATCAAGACGTGATATTCTAATCAAGGAGCTTTTCTTTTGAACAAATGGTGTGTTAACCATTCGTTTTTAACATCGATTCCCTCCTTGGATCTTAAGGTAACATAAAGGAAAAATCCATCTCCGTGATTAAAATGCACTTAAGGAGTAATTCAACAAAAAAAAATATGCCTGAGGAACCAAACTCTCAGATAACTAGTATTATGACTCTTCCTGGTGTAGGGACTGCTTTAGCTGGAAAACTTCAAGAATCAGGTTTTAGCAGTCTTGAATCGATAGCTACTGTAAGTATAGGGGAGTTAATGGCCTTAGGAGGTCTAGGAGAAAAAACTGCAGGAAAAATTGTTCAGGCAGCAAGAGAAACACTTGGTTATGGATTTGTAACAGCAGATATAATACTAGAAGCACGTAGAAATATGTTACGAGCGACCACAGGAGCCGACGCGTTGGATGATCTGCTGAATGGCGGAATTGAGACTGGTTCCATTACAGAATTGTATGGAGAATTTCGAACTGGAAAAACACAACTTGCCCACCAGCTTTGTATCACATGTCAATTGCCTCCTGCTTTAGGAGGATTGAATATTGATGACAAAAATCCTATCTCATGTATATATATTGATACAGAAGGTACTTTTCGGCCTGAAAGAATCGTTTCAATGGTAAATCGGTTTGGAAGTGACCTTGATGTTCAAATGGTCTTAAAACATATTTTTCACGGTCGTGCCTATAATAGTGACCATCAGATGGTTCTAGTAGAGAATATAATTAAAGATGCTCACTCTAAAAATATCAAACTAGTCATTGTGGATTCTCTCATCGCACATTTTCGTGCAGAATTTGTTGGTAGGGGGACACTCGCTGCCAGACAGCAAAAATTAAATCAGCATCTCCATTCGCTTCTTAAACTTGCAGAAGTGTCCAATGTCGCGGTAATTGTAACAAACCAAGTGCATTCACAACCAGATATGTTTTTTGGTGACCCTACAGCACCTGTTGGTGGTCACATTTTAGCTCATGTCTCTCACACTCGAATTTATCTTCGTAAATCGAAGGGAGAACGACGTATCGCTAGAATCGTTGATAGTCCTCTTCTTCCCGAAAGTGAAACCGTGTTTGCAATAACTGAACATGGCATTGTTGATGTTCAGTGAAGTTTCTTAGTGATCTACCACTTTTACTCACCCTTTTACTTGATGAATTTATGAAGTAGTGGAACCTGTCTATCTGAACGGAAAATACAAAAGCTAAAAAGGAGGGATATTATTAATAATTTCAAATCTAATTTTGGAGATTCTACTAATGATGGAGAAACCCAAACCAAAAGAAGAGAAACCTAAAACGACAAAGGAATATATTGTTATCAGAAGTTATCCTGAAACGTTATTCTTTTACCCTAGCATGATTGTTGCTTTTATTGTCTTCCTGTTAGAATTGCTAGTGCTTCCTGGTATTGAGACAGCAGACCCAGCTCAAGCAGCCGTATTAAGAGGTGGTCTTGGAACATTCTTCTTTGCAGTGTTCGCATTTAATTTTTTGATAGTTGCATTTGACTTCGGTCTAGGAAAAACAGCATTAATTGCATTTGGTGTTATAATAATCGTTCTTATCTATTTACTTATGAAAGATCAAATCCCTGGCCTTGATTTGGGGTTAGATTGGCCTGAAATTACTGCTTCTATGGAATTTTATTTCTTCTTTGCATTGCTTGTTTTCGTCCACCTTATCATTGTTTTCATTTATAGCAGGATTGACTATTGGTTAATTTCCCCAACCGAAATCTATCACCACCGTGGCATCTTAGGCGACGAACGACGTTTTGGAAATGCTCAACATGCACACATCGAGAAAACTACTCCAGATATCTTCGAGAAAATGCTTTTCTTAAGTGGAGATCTGTTTATCAAACCTGAAACCGATCCACATATCTACCGGGTTGCTAACGTATTCAGAGTGAATAAAAAAGAATCAGAGATTAGAAAAATTCTATCTTACGTCCCCGATCGGCGTCTTGAACTCTAACATCCTCCCTCTTCTCTTTTCTTTCCTTTTTTTTCTTATTAATGTTTTATATTCTCACGAATGACTGTCCCTGGGGGGATTATTTTATCTGAGTCTATTTCAACACCCGATAACATCACAGTATTAGATCCAATAATGGAATGTGGGCCAATAATAGCTCCTAATTTTTGATATGTCCTTCCTTTGATTATTTTTTGAAATCTTTGCGATTTTTCATCTCGCAGTACATTCATAGTTGTGACACTAGCACCAAGGCGGGCATTTTCTCCAACAACACTATCTCCAACGAAAGAGAGCCGTCCGATTCTCGTCCCATGTTGAATTACTGAATTTTTTACCTCAACTGAATACCCAATATTACAATCCTGTTCAATACAGGAATGGTCTCTAATAAGACTGTTAGTCCCAATGTAGCAGTTTTTTCCAATGAAGCAAGGACCAACAATTTCTGCATTGTGATCAATAACTACATTTTCCTCTATCAATGCTAGTCCTGAAATATGTGCTGATGGGGAGATTTGAGCTGTTTTATGGATCCGTGAGTATTCCAAAGCTTTAAATGCGTCTTTATTTGCTGCCAGTAAATCCCAAGGGTATCCAACATCTACCCATTCATCTTGCCATACTGATGCACAAATTCGGCGTTGTTCTTGGAGCATCCGTGCTAAAGTAGCAGTTAGTTTATCCTCCTCCTCAAGAAGTGCGAAAAATTCTCCAGGTAAGATTGAAGCACCAGCAAAAATATAGTTGGCATCATCTTGTTTAGCAGGGGTCTCTGGTAGAATTTCGGTGATGAAACCCCGATCATCAAGCGCAGCTATCCCAAATTCCGAAGATTTTCCAACTAATGTCACAGCGATAGCTCCATCTGCAGCTGTGTTAATATATGAATTCATTAGATGTTGATAAAACATAGATGGGGCAAAAATATCCCCATAGGCTAATAAAAAGGGTTCACCTTCAGAAAAATGACCAGAAGCAGAAAGGATGGCACCTTCTATACCTCTTCGATTCCCTTGATCAATAACTTTGATATGAATATCCATTTGACGGTAATTTTCAATCACTGGTTGGATTTTCTCTCCTAGATATCCGGCGACGACCACAAACTCTTCAAGTCCAGTATTAATAAGTCCATCAAGTACATACTCTAGAAAATGCTTTCCATGAAGGGTTAACATCATCTTAGGGTAATTCTTGGACAATGGGAGCATTTCCTTCCCACTTCCACCAGCTAAAACCAAGCACTTCATTTTCTATTTTGGCACCTCTTAATTAACGACAATAGAAACTAATGGTTCTCATATTATCTATTTACTTAGTCTCTAATCAAGGATACTTTCAATTGTTATGATAGGGAATAACTAAATGATGATGAAATCGTTTTTGTATGTAACAATAAATTAATTATTATTTGATCTTTTAAGAAGAAAGCCTAAATACAAGTGACTATTAAAAATGCCTTTTTTAATCTTTCTTGAAAATTCCCTTTGACTAGACTATAACGACGTGAAACTGTTAAATGCCAAATAAGGATAAACGAGTCCATTCACACTGGATAGATAGATTAACAACTGATTTGATGTCAAATTGGCCAGACGTACAATACTTCAACTGTAATTGTGGTATTTCGGTTTCAGGCCAACAACATGTGGGACGAATTCGTGGAGAGATAGTCCTCACCAATGCAGTTGTTAATGAGATAAAAGAGCGTGGTTACAAGGCTACTCACTCTCTCATTCTCTACACTTCAGATCCTTGGAAGGGGAAAGAAGCACAAAAAAATAGTTTCCCCAACCCTGAAAAAGCAGAAAAATACATCGATTGGCGATTAATCGATGTTCCAGATCCAAGCAACCAGTTTCCTTCTTGGGTCGATTACTTTTGGAAACCTTTTGGAGATCCCCTAGCAAAGTTCGGACGAGATATTCAAATTATCCGTACCCATGAATTCTATCAGACGGAAGAGATGAAAAAGACCATTATCCAATTGATTGAGAAGAAAGAAGAAGTCAGGAAGATCTTGAATAAATACCGGGGAGAAAATCCTTTTCCAGAGGATTGGATTCCTTTCAACCCGTTGTGTAATCAATGCAACCGTATTGGTACAACTAAAGCCTTAGAAGTTGATCTAGAAAAATTTCGTGTTAAATATTATTGTAAAGCATGTCAGGATCAAGATTGGTCTGACATGACGCTTGGGAAGCTTACTTGGAGACTAGAATGGTTAGCAATTTGGTACACTCTTAATATTCATTTTGAACCCTATGGAAAGGATCATGCGACACCTGGCGGGTCACGTGATAGCTGTATTGAAGTACTTGAGACGGTTCTCAAACATCGCGGGCCATATGGATTCTGGAATGAGTGGGTTGGCTATTCTGAAGGACGGACTGACTTCGGGGATATGACAAGCTCTGGATTCATTGGATTCACTCCTACTACTTGGTTAAAATACGCGGAAATAGAGGTTCTGAAATATATCTACCTGAAAACTCCTCCAAAGAGACGGATTGTATTAGGATTAGACAAAATCCAAAGTTATGTGTCAGAATATGATAGAGCTCAACGAATCTATTTTGGATTAGAACCCTTTTCTGATGAGGATGAACTGCAAGCCATTCGAAGAAGTTATGAAATTACTTTCTACAATGACGTACCTAAATATCGTGGATTTCAGTTAGATTATTCCCACGCAGTAATCCTCTCTCAGTTAGTTCCAGCTTCAAAAGAAGGTACAGAACAAGCCATTAGAAAACTACAAGCTACAGAAATTCTAACACCTGATCTTACTACAGAAATAAAACAACACATTCATAATCGTTTAACTCAAGCTCTGAATTGGGTTTCTGATTTTGCACCCCCTCATCTTCAAATTAATATTCCGGAAAATGTACCAGACAAAATCCTTTTTCAGATTAACGAAAAAACTCGAACCCTTATTCTAGATCTAGCAGCAGAATTAGACTCATTAAGATGGACCGAAGAGAACATCAAGCAAGCCATGATCTCTCTAAGAGAAGAGGCTGCCCTATCACGAAAAGAGATGTCCCTGTTGTTTCAATCATTATATCAAATATTTTTACATAGATCACAGGGTCCCCGTTTTGCACCGTTTATTGCTTCTCTGGAAAAAGAATGGGTGATTTCTCGATTGCAAACAATAAAACTGGTGTAACTGGAGTTATTCCCATGAAAACAAATGATAAAGTACCATATAATTCCTCCGAAGAACATGAAAACATTTCTACTGGATATTTTGTATTAGCACTTATCTTGGCACCTTTGAGCTGTTTTACTCTTGTTTTTTTCATCACTAACGGAATAGATTTTATTGCTCAAGAACAATGGGCTGGAATACCAATCATCTGGCCATCAGTGTTATACCTAGGGGGAATAGTTGGGGGAACGATTGGAGGAATAGTCGCATTTCTAGAAGTAAGAGCGTATACCAATCAAAAGCAATCCTTAGGCACAGTTCAACTCTTTTCATCTGATCTATTTTACTTATTCTTATTAGTTCTACTAACATATGTGTTAGAAATGCTTTCGGAAAATCTAGTTTTTCAAGGACTATTATTCATCTTCGAAATCGCATTTTTTATTGTTATAGGTCGAAATATCAGTAGAAAATCTATTGAAATACTTACAGTGCCTGAAGATGTCGAAAATCAAGAGATAGAAACAGAAACAGATATAGAATCTTGACAATTGATCTTCTAATTACAAATCGTAAAAAAACATCCCTACTCCCTATATTTCAAAAACCCAAAGACTTTTTTAGAAGATAGTTGTAATAAGAGGGATTAAAGGTAAGAAGACTTTAAGCTGAAATTCCATCTGATTTAAGGTTAGTATTCCTGTAAGATTCTTGGTACTGATTAATTTGCAATTTAGAACCTTTGGTTGGATAGCACGGCAAAATCCGAACATTCGTATTATAAAAGATGGAATTGAAGATGATAAAAAGTTTATGTTTCCACAACTCGGTGATAAAAAAGTTAACAGTGCAGTCTTAGACCGAAAGACTTGGTTCGAGAAGGGAGTCTTATGGCCCACAATCATCCTTGTTGAGAAGGGGTGGGATAAAACTGGGACTTTTAAGAAAGAGGACGCTTATGTCCGAATTTTCCGACATGAAGATGGAGCTATTCTTGATATTCTTGTTGGGGAGAGTCTAGATGATGGTACACTGCTAGCGATCGAATACAATGTTCCTTTATTTAGTGTGACTTGTTCCCGAAAAGGAACTCGCGGTACCGTTCAACGGATTCACATGGATATCCTTTGATTAGGTACCCCTATCAATGATTGATTATTCCTTTTCTTCTGATGGAGGAGGATCATGAAGAGTTGTAGTGAACTTCGTGATGAGGGAAATTGTCCTTACTAGTCCAGTTTCATCAATGTAGAGGATTCTTGCATGTGATTGCTCTTCATTAATCCCATGTAGATCCAAAAAGAGATCTAATCCTGTAACATCGGGTTGAAGCTCCTCAGCCTTGATATACAGTGCTAAAGTCTTCTTACAAATAGTACAGGGTTCGGTCCGGAGTCGTATAAGGTTAGACAGATTTATCACCTTCTAGGTATCCAAATCATCATCGAAGGAAAAGCCAGAGGACTCATAATTTTCCTCTAGTTCTTCCTGTTCATCGTCTTCCTCTGGTTTATCTAGGAATTCAGTCTCAAAATCACCCATTATTTCCTCTGATGCCTCGTCTGGTTCGGTCTCAATTTCATCTAAGACTTCTAAAGTCCCAGAAATGAATAGCCGAAACTCTCGAGCTTTATCTAGAATGGTCTGTTTTTCCTCGCCAGCACAAATGAGATCCCTTAGCTCTACCACACCATCAGTGATCTCTTCTTGGAAATTATACGCGATTTCACCCCATTTTTCCCGCATGATCAGCATGATCAATAAGGTGCCTTGGCCCCCTGCAAGGGGTACTTGGTCCAGAGTTAACGTCGATAACCATTGTTGAGGAAGCGTAGTCACAGGGTAAGCAAATGTGTGTGCTTCGCAGCCAATTTTTTCGATATTGAAGTCCACAAAAGTCACATGATCTTGGGGTTTAGTTTGCATGATGAACGCAATCGAATTATTTGCTTTGTCGGTGAGCTCTTTCAAATATTGGTAAAAATGACCTATTATACGAGGTTCCCACATTAAAATACTAGATACTCCTTCTTTTTGGCTGTAAGCTGCAACAAAGCCAAATATCGCTTCCTCGCCAAGATACGCCAAACGCTCACTACGACCCAGAGCAACTTCAAATCTTCTTCGGCGGAGAGCTCTTAATTGTTGTAATTGGGCAAATTTTATTGCTGCGAACACACTTACAAACCCAAAAACCACAATTATTTCCATAACAATCAAACCAGACAGAGTTCCGAAAAAGATTGTTGTAGTGATTTCCTTGATTGGACGGTTGATCTCCAGAATACTATTACCTTCTTTATCAACTGCATTTATTCTAAATTCAATTCTTTCATTCCCCAATAATCCAGTAGTTATTGTAGCGTAATATTCACCATTAGATCCTTTCATTTCTGTATAATTAACCCAACCACTTTTGGTTTTTCTCTCTAAGAATACTGTCTCAATCCCGCTCCCGGAATCATCTGCACGAACTGAAACTTTTAACGCACCTGGATTTGTGTAATCTACCTCAATGCTTTCAGAAATCACTATAGGAGCTATGAAATCTGGTACCACATAGAGGGGTTCATATGAATCATTAACTTCATTGAATGCTTTATCTTTTACAAAAACCGTTATATTATAGGCTTCACCTGATGTACTATACGGTAACTGTAATCCCTTAACTCCAGCAATGTTCCCCACCTCATACCTTCTAGTAGTTGCGTTGTATCTGAGAGTAATGTGGGAATAAGGTTCATAGATTGTGCCATTTTCAAAACTTACAACGAGATACACCTCACTAATATTACCATAAGAATCTGAAGCATTTACTGTAACATAAGTTCGTTCTTCAATTTTTTTATCCCAAAGTACGGTAATATTGTGGATTTCAGGAAAAGTAGTATCAGCTAACATCTTAATAGGATATTTAGAAACATATTCATCTCCAGATACGAAAAATGAATTCCCTGCAACAGTGTCATTCAGAGAAACTCCAAATTCAACAGCACTTCCATAATTTTGACTAAGGTCAAGGATAAATTCCGCTTGATATTCTGCTAGTCCAGCAACCGAGATAGCTAATGGTTCTTGGGTTTCGCTATCAATAGTATAATTTAGTGTAATGGTATCAATGCCATACCCCCAATCACTTACATTAACATGAATAATGACAGGTCCTTTTCCTGTTTGATTAATGATTATAGTTTGGATTTCCGGTGCAGTATAATCTCCTATTGTTTCGCTCTGAAGGTCTGAAACAAAACTATTATTTGCATAGTCAAATACTACAAAATAGTATGTAACTTGATCACTAA
>JBHLPQ010000170.1:0-8074 GCA_048939265.1 Promethearchaeota archaeon | reverse complement strand
TATCAGATTTTGAAGCACCAAATTATCAGGTTGATAGTAATTTCTGGGATAACTATCGATTCCCAGATAGTAATGAAGACGGTGTAGTTGACTTCCATTTGAGGGTTGGGTCTTATTGGGCCGAGGGGGTAGAAGATCATTACTTTTATGATGAGAACCCACAAACACAACCAAATAATCCTCCTGGTTCTCTTCACTATCTCACAAGTCCAGTAATCATCTTTCCTACGAGTTGGAATCCTGCAGACCCAGATAATTTTCCTGAGAGCCAAATTAACGGTACAGTTACAATCCAATGGCTTCAACCATTGGATAGTAAAGGTCATACAATCACTTATTCGCTTTATTATTTACAACAAGGTTGGGATCTAGGTGAGGGAAACTGGACTGAAATTGCCTCAGGGTTAACTGCTACTTCTTATGATTGGGATACAACCAATGTAATAGACACTCAATATTACATAAGGATAAATGCTACCTGTTCTAATGGTCTAATGTCAGTTTACCAAGATCAAGGAATGTTTTCGATCGATAACAGCCCACCACTACTTAGTGATGCCCAAGCTTCCCCTTATCCATATGTGATTATTCTAATTTCAGTTATAACTCTGGGGTTAATGAAGAGAGATAAGAAGAGACATTAAGCAATATGAAGCTTCCCTTGCATTAATTATCCTTTCTAGGAAATTGTAGAAGACCTTAAGACAGTGATGGAGAAAAACTTAGACACTCGAAGATAATGTCCCCAAAATAGGGTTAAAATGGAAAACGAGGAATCTATAGTAAAATCCAAAGAGAAAGGATATGAGATAGGAGCATACCTTTTATTACTAACAACAGCTATCATTTGGGCTTTTACATGGCCATTAGGCCGCTGGTTGGTATCTCCTGAAGTAGGTGGAGAGACAATTCCTCCAATGATTATTGCTTCTCTTCGATATTTGCTTGTAATCCCTTGTTTCTTTTTCATACTCAAATTAAAAGAGGGATCTCTAAACATTAATTTCATGAAAAGTGAGTGGAAGATTCTTGGCTTTATGGGTATAACATCAGTTACTATTTATCAAGCAGGATACTTGATTGGCGAATACTATACCTCTGCTAGTGATGCTGTAGTTATAGTAAGCAGTCATCCGATGTTAGTTTTAATTTTTGCAAGCATAATAGCCAAAATGGAAAAACTGAGTGGTTTGAGATTTTTTGGAACATTGTTGTCTTTTACAGGAATATTATTAATTTTTGGGTTTTCCCCTAATGTTAATGTTCCTAATCGAATTTTGGGTGATATACTTATTTTTCTTGGTGCAGTTTTTTATGCATTATACATTGTTGTTTCCCGATATTTCTTGAATAAATGTGAAAAAGAATCTTTCGAACCCTCTTCTTTGTATATCATAACTTGGGTATCATTTTTTGGATTAATTACGACAATACCTGTGTCATTAATCATAAGTCCAGAGTACATTAACCCAATCATGTATTTTCAGGTCCCTGAAAGAGTTTGGTTCGGAGTGGGTTATCTCGCATTTATTTCAACAGTTCTAGGATATTGGTTTTATCTTGAGGGAGTGAAGAGGTTATCTGCAAGTCGGGCAGCAATCTTTCAGAATCTAGTACCGATATTTGGGGTAGGTCTTTCTGTTATTCTATTAGGAGAGATTTTTGATCCATTGATTCATATTTCATCAATTCTACTAATAATAACTGGAATAACGCTTGTGAACCGAGGAAAATGAGTAATACTCAGATGGTTAAACTCCAAGGAGCTAAATAAAAGTATGGAAAATCCATCAGGACCTTTAATAATTCCATTAAAAAAGATTCTCCCTATCACATCTATTGGAACATTCATGTCCGCCATGGATGGATCAATTGTAAATATTTCATTAGTAACAATTGCAGATACATTAAACACGGATATGGAAGGAGTTCGTTGGGTTGTGATCATCTATCTTCTAGTAGCATCAGCTTTAATTGGAATTGGGGGTTCATTGGGAGATAATTATGGTAGGAGAAAGATCTTTCAACTTGGAATGTTACTATTTATCTTTGGATCTCTCTTTTGTGCTTTTTCTCCCACTCTGGAGGCCCTTGTTCTCTCTCGAGCTCTCCAAGCAATTGGTGCAGCTGGCCTTATGGCGAACGGCCTAGCTTTAGTAATAACATATGCTGAACCATCTGTACGGGGTCGTGCTATTGGTATTAACTCATTAGTCGTTGCATCAGCTCTTTCCACTGGACCAGCTCTTGGAGGTATTTTAACTCGATATGTAGGGTGGCCCAGCATTTTTCTGATAAATTTCCCAATTGGATTACTTGGGATTTTGTTTGTTCAACTATTTCTCCCTGAGACCATCGAAAAACGGTATAAACTTGATTATAGAGGGATGACACTTTTTATTATCACTGCTTTTTCTCTTGTTCAAGGAATTTTGACTTTGTTTGAAGGGGAGCTCATTGGTGGAATTCTATTAATGATTGCGTTGGTATGTGGAATTATTTTCATACGTATAGAAAGTACTCACCCAGCACCAATGATATCTGTTGATATCTTGCGAGACAAAACTATTTTAGTTGGTATTCTTTCTTCTTTTCTTTGTTATATGGTTTATTACAGTGTCATCTTTCTCCTACCTTTCTATTATCAGGAGGTTCTGTTATTTGGACCAGATCAAACTGGGATTTTAATGGTCGCTCCCCCTCTAGCAATGGCCGTCATGGGGCCATTTGCAGGCTTTTTTGCTGAAAGAATTGACGCAAAACGGTCAACCTCCTTTGGAGCAATAATGTTGAGCTTTTTCGTACTATCTCTAGCCATTTTATTTAATATATTCCCTAATAATTCAAGAGAAATTGTTTTCATTCTTGTACCGCTAGCTGTATTCACAGCGGGATCTTTGACTACATTCACTGTTTCGAATGGGACTTCTGTGATGAATGTAGCCCCTAAAGGTGATGTTAGCGTAGTTACGGGCCTTATAGGTCTCTCTCGAAATATTGGCTTTGCTTTAGGAACTACTATTAGTTCATCGTTCTTCACTTTATTTTTCTTAATAAACAATCCAAACAACATCACTTCAGGAGAAACATTTATCTCAAGCTATTATATGAGTCTAGGGCAGACATACATTCTTTTCTCCTTATTTGCCTTATTAGGTGCTATTATTTCTTACATGAGAAGCTCAAAAAAAATAGAAAACTATCTAAATCTAGATCTAATTCAAAAATAGAGAAGTATTGAGAAGAATTGAGAATACGTTTAAAAATTTAGGGTTTATAACTAATTTAGGAGGACGAACAATGGTTAAAGCGGTCATAATGAATAAAGATGGAACTGTTGAATTACAGGAACATCCCTACCCAAACGTGGAACCAGGGGCAGTATTATTAAAGACTGCTTATTCTGAAGTATGCGGAACTGATGTTCACCTTCAGAAAGGGCATTTAGCTGAAGTTCCTTATCCAATTATCCCTGGTCATGTCTCTACTGGAACCATAGAAGAGATCAATGGAGAGATATATGACATTGATGGGGTACAACTCAAAAAAGGGGATCCAGTTACCTTTTTGGATGTTCATGAATCCTGTAACAACTGTTGGTACTGTCTTGTTGCAAAAGCGAGTACTCGGTGCCCTAAAAGAAAAGTGTACGGAATAACCTATTCAGCAGATGAAGGACTTCTTGGTGGGTGGTCTGAATTTATTTACCTAAAACCAGGGGTCAAGATTATTAAACTTCCATATGCTAGCTTTATGAAGACATTTATGGCAGCAGGGTGTGGGTTACCTACTGCAATTCATGCTATCCAACGATCTGAAATCAAATTAGGTAATACCGTTGCTATCCAAGGATCAGGACCTGTTGGTCTAATGGCTGCATTATTAGCCAAACTAAATGGGGCTTTTCAGGTGATTATGATTGGTGGACCAGAACATCGTTTGAAAATCGCGAGTTATTTTGGGATTGATGCAACAATCAACATCACGGAAGCTGATCCACAGGCGAGAGTGAAACAAGTTTTAGAGCACACTCATAATAGGGGAGCTGATGTTACTATAGAAGCGACTGGGGTGCCTTCTGCGGTTAAGGAAGGATTAAAAATGACTAGAGATGGGGGAACATATACCATTGTAGGCCAATACACAAATGCGGGAAATGTGGAAATTAACCCTCATTTAGATATAAATAAGAAACATATAACAATAAAAGGATCTTGGGGAAGTGACTTCAGTCACTTTTATTTAGCGGTTGAATTAATTAAACGATACTCGACAACATACCCTTTTAAGAACATTATTAGCCATGAGTACTCATTAAAAGAAGCCTCTAAGGCGTTGGAAGATGTTGAACACCTCCGAGTTATGAAGGCTATTATAAAACCTTAATAATCTATTTAAGAAGGAAAAGAATTGAAGATCGCTCTTATATCTGTCCCTTTTCATTTAGGTAAGGAGAATGTGGGCATGGGAAGTGGCCCCACCCACTACATAAACGCAGGAATCGATCAAAATTTAAAAGACCAAGGTTATCAGGTAAAAATTGAGAAAATACAACTTTATGAACAAAATAAAGATGAAGTGACAACAACAGCAGTTTTGAGTAATTCCTTAGGAAGAGTTGTTAAGGAAGCTTTGAGTGAGAATTTCTTTCCTTTAATTCTTGGGGGAAATTGCAATACATGTTTGGGAACTCTTGCGGGATTTAATGAACCAAAACCAGGTATAATTTGGTTTGACGCCCATGGGGATTTCAATACCCCAGAAACAACTCCTAGCGGTTTCTTTGATGGTATGGGACTAGCTATTGCAACAGGTCAATGTTTTCAGGATTTGATTAAGACAATTGAAAACATGAGACCTATTCAGGAATCTTGGACTTTGCACATTGGAGTACGAGACTTGGATCCTGAAGAACAAGCACTCCTTGAAAGTACTGAGGTTCTAGTGGTTGACAATAATACATTAAAGGAGAAGGGAATTCATGATGCTCTTTTACCAAAGATAACTGACCTTCGATCAAAAACCCAAGAAATTTATCTCCATATTGACATAGATATTATTGATCCCTCAGAAGCTCCAGGTGTTGACTTTCCTAATTCTGAGGGTCTCCTCCTAGATGAAATAGAGGAAGCACTTAACCTAATTGGGGAAAATTTTCAGATAAAAGCCGCAGCTCTTACAGCATACAATCCTGAAAACGATATTAATAATAGAACTCTTCACACTGGATTTCAACTGGTAAACACAATTCTAGGAATAGTTAAGAATCAATAGAGGTGTTTATTTGATAAATTGGAACGATTTTGAGAAAGTTGATATGCGTGTTGGCACAATCATTGAAATTACAGACTTTCCAGCTGCAAGAAAACCATCTTATAAGTTCAAAATTGATTTCGGATCTCTAGGGATTAAAAAATCATCAGCACAGATAACATCTTTGTATAAGAATAAGGAAGAACTCCTCAGCCGTCAAGTTATAGCGGTTGTAAACTTTCCTCCAAAACAAATTGCTAATTTTATGTCAGAGGTTCTCATTTTAGGAGTTTTGATGGAAAAAGAAGGAGAAGTAGTTCTACTTCAACCTGATAGAAAAGTGCCAAATGGTCTCAAGATAGCCTGACATTCGAAGTACTATTTAGCTTGAGATATTTTTCCTTTATTACAAGCGTGTCGCATGTGGTGATATGTTGGTAACATTTGGGGCTTCCTGTGAATACTATCCTTTACGAAAAGTACTAATGTATCGTCCTGGTATAGAAATCACTCAGGTAACCAAAGATTCCTATCAAGAACTAACATTTCGTGATGTTGTTTATTGGCGGCGATTCCAACAAGAACATGATGCTTTCTGTAATTTATTACGTGGAGAGAATGTTGAAATTATTCTGCTTAACGATCTCCTAGAAGAGCAGGATTTGCCAATTATTGATCCTAACATGGTTTATACCCGAGATACTGGAGCCGTCACAAGTAAAGGTTATGTTCAGATGCGTATGGGACATCAAGTCAGGAGACCAGAGCCAACACTCGTAGCACGATCATTAATGAAACTTGGGATACCTCAGCTCGTATCGATCACTGCGCCTGGGCTATTAGAAGGGGGAGATTTTGTTTTTCCAGATGAAAACACCTTAATGATTGGCTCCAATGGTATTCGTACAAATGAAGAGGGAATTTCCCAAGTAACCAGCGCACTCTTAGAGAACAATGTCGTTGAAACAGTTGTATATGTTCCACTTCCCTCTTGGCGAGTGCATCTCGACGGGGGCCTTATGTTTGTTGATCGAGATCTTTTTATTTATCACCCCGCCTCCGTAGAGACTTTTCCTATACGTATTAACCGTCGAAATGAGCCTGTAGAATTTTACCCGTTAATGGATTTTATAAAAGAAATTTATGATGCAGAGGGAATTTCTATTTCTGATAACGAATTATATCTGTTTGGTGCCAACGTTGTCTGTTTGGATCAGAGGAAGGTAGTTATTTATGAATGGAACGAACGTATTGCTAATGAATTACAAGAACGGAATGTGGAAGTGTTGTTAATTCAAGGAGGAGAACTTTCTCGGGGTGGTGGAGGCCCTCATTGCATGACATTGCCTATTCTACGAAAGAAGTAACAGAAGAGGAATGGAAAATGACTAATAATGAAATTTCTGTATGTTTAACGTTCGATTTTGATGCAGATAGTGCTCAAGTTCGGCAGCTAGAGGAGCCAGGAAGAATCTCGAAGGGCTTGTTTGCAGTCCGTCGAGGTATGCCAAGAATTCTTTCTCTACTCAATAAATACAATATTAAGGCAACTTTCTTTGTATGTGGTTGGGTAGCTGAAAAATACCCTGAACTAACGAAATCAATTATTGATAACCAACATGAAATCGCTGCTCATGGTTATCTCCATGAATATTTTGATACTCTCTCAATCTATGAGGAAAAAACTATTATTGATAATACAACAAAAATTCTGCAAGAATTTTCAGAGATTTATGGTTTTCGTGCTCCTTATTTCAAACTTTCTTCGAATACATTGAAATTACTTGCAGAGGCTGGTTATATTTATGATTCCAGTTTAATGGCAGACGATCATCCTTACATTCTAAGTTTTCCCGAGTCAAAAAACAAAATGGTTGAGTTCCCAGTAGAATGGTTTCTGGATGATTGGGTTATGTTCGAAAGCCATCAAAATTCCCCTGAAGTTGTTTTTAATATTTGGAAAAGTCAATTTGATGCTCTTCTTGAGATGGAAGATATTCCACCAGATCGTCGTATTATAAATTATACCTTTCATCCTGCCTGTAGCGGCCACGCTTATCGGTTAAAGGTCTTAGATCGGTTAATTTCCCATATGAAGTCGAGAAGCACAAGATTCGTCAGAATGATAGATTCAGCTAAAGAATTATTAACTGAAAAATAATGAAATAATTAATAGAGAGAGGTAAAATTATGAAACAGGTTTATGAATTCCTGACATCCGCCATTATGCGTCATTTAGGAGAAACACAATTATTGATTGATCAATTAACCGATCAACTTGTGACTAGCGAACCTGTTCAGACTGGACGTCCGCTTGGAGAAATAATACTTCATATGATTCGTTCACTTGAATTTTATTCACAGGGATTAGCTACTAACCATTGGGAACCGTTATCTTATAATATTTCTGATTATAAATCTGCAGAAGATATCAGCAATCTTTATACTACAGTGGTCAAGAAAACTCTAAATCATCTCAAACAATTATCTCCAATGGATTTAAGTGAGATTCTGGAAAACTTTAACAGATCTGCCAACAAATTAGAGGTTCTAATGGAGATGCTAGAACATAGTATTCAACATAGAGGACAGCTACTTGTCTATTTTCGTTTAGAGAATATAGAACCTGTAAAAATACCTTACATTGTCTAAATGAAGAGAGTCGTGGAAAAAAAGATAAATTTGAAATGAGTCGAAAGTTGTTGGAGCCTATAACAATTACTCAAAAAATACCAGATAAACTTCAATCAGTTGCTAATTCTATTCCTATAAATTTTAATGAAAAATTGACCCTTCACGAACAGAAACAATTATCTACGTT
>JBHLPQ010000031.1:0-25623 GCA_048939265.1 Promethearchaeota archaeon | reverse complement strand
AAACCATATAAGACAATAAAAACAGGAACTAAAGCCCTTTCAAAATTAACAGATTTTATAACTTGTAATAACTGAACCAGGAAAATTGCAGTTATTACCTGTAGAATAAAGATAATACTTAATGATAATGCAGTGTGTGATACAATTTGGTTTAAAACGAAAATGTAATCTGCTAAAATTACCAATAATGGGTATATAAATAATGGCACCATTGCTAATGGAATCCCAGTTAAGAGTTCACTTGAAAAGTTTTTTATCGGACTGTAGAAACGAATTATAATTTCTAAGAGAGCCCAGATTATTAAATAAGACGCTATCAACTCGATAACACATTCTAAACTACCAAAATATAAATCACCATCGAGATAAAATGGAATAGTCCCGAGTTTCGAGAAATCAAGCAAGAAAATTTGTATTAATATTATAAATAAGATAATAAGCTTGAATTGATTATTGAATGCTGATCTACGTACAAATTCACCAAAGAAAATAATAGAAAATCGCTTTGGAGGAGTTATTTCTTCTCTTTTAGTTTGATCCACTGAAATTATAGATTCTGACTGTAAGGTTTCTCCAGATTTAATTACATCTAAAGCTAATTGCCCAGTAGATGTTAGAAGGAAACGTTTTTCTGAATCCTGTTCAACTAAACCTTTTAACTTCTTTATATGAAAATAAAACGAGCCAGGTCTAATCTGTAACCATTCTACTAATTCAGTATACTGAACAGGTCTATGAAATGCCCCTAAAAAATTAATAATGTCATATCGAATCGCATGACCAAGAGCTGCATAGATATTAGGAAGTGATTTGGATTCATCCACTGAGATCTCCTTGTTCTCTGTCATACGGGCTAATCCTCGATTGAATTGAAATCCTTTAAGGGGACACCTGAATGTTTATTTTCGTCTATTGGAAATTTGAAGGAAGATGATTAAGGTTCCTACAAAGAATCCAGAAATCAATACGATTAGACTACTTTCTTCTAGTATTGAGCGATTTGGTATCATCGGTAGAGAAAATATGGGATTTATTTCTTCAAATTGCACTTCAGGGTCATAGAGTATTTCTTCTCCTTGAGGAAAAACAAATCCTCCGATTAAATAAAGACCTGTCAGTGAGGTTGATTGACGTATTTGAAAATTAGTTTCTCCAGATGCTATCAACTGAAAAATTGCAGAGTCATCAGTTCCATCTACATTTACATTTGGGTTCCAAGAAAAATTGAGAAAATCTCGAATTTCATTTCCGAGAGATATTCTCTGGTTTCTTAATTTTTTTCCAGAATATTCATTGGTACGATTTGTATTGTGATCCAAATGGAATTTTTTTACTTGTCCACCCTGTTCAATGTTAAAGGCTAACTGACTGAATATATTTGTAGATTTTAGAGTTTCACGAGTGATTTCTTTTCCAGAAATTTTTCCAAATGACGTTAGAATTTCTTCGTGTGTTATCATTGTGCTTTTTAGCAGTAATTTTGATTTGGATGAAGAAAAATCCCATCCTATGATACTAAACGAAAACTTCAATCGAGGTGTTAAGCGATTTGCTAGTAAACTTCCACTTTTATTAGTTATAGAAGTATCAAAACCTGATCTTCGCGGGTAGATAGAAACAATTGGAACATTAGATACATTAACTTGGTTTTGTTCAATTATCAGCTCAAAAGAGAAAGAAAGAGAACCCAAAGTCGAATTATTAAGAGAATCCCTAATTTGTTGATAAGAAATATTATTTGCAGTGAAGTTCATCTTATATTGGAGGTAATTCTCTGAAGGATTCGGATCATTAGAACTTTTTGAAATCTGAAACGATACAGTAGATAGGTTAACCATCTTTGAAGGAAAACGGTCTTGTGCGACATTGTACAACCCATCATTATTTCTATCAGAGAATTCTAAAATTGCATCTAATCGAAAAACGAATAGATTTTGAATTTTCAATTCTATCTCTTTTTCTAATGTTCCTCTAAGATTGAAAATCTGAACTGTAGCGATTTTCTGGGTAAACTCTGTAAATAGGTATATGGGTTGAGGATTTTTCGTTGAACCATAAAGTACTCCAATTGAACTGTCTCCAATTGTTGCACGAATAGATTGAATACCACCAAAGAGGGGGATCTCACCTTGTTCAATCTTGATTAGACTAAATTGATCGTTTATACTTTGATTCTTAGCCCTAGCTCCTGGAGATGTTAAACTAGCGAAACAAAGGATGGTCATCAAGAAGATCCATAACTTCCTCTTGTCAATGACCTTAACTTGGTAGTTCATACTAGAACATCTCGATTGAAATTTTTTACTCACGTTTATATTGCATTTGTTAAATGATTCTTGAAAGTTCTTGAACTTTTTAATTTCCTATCACCTCCATATCTATGGCACTTAAAATTCAAAATATTTCAATTCCTGGTGTGAACACAATGTCAAACTACTCTGATGAGCTAAAAGCGATAAAACATCTTGCTAAACCATTTTATTTCGAGGGAGGAAAAGTAGGGATGTTATTGGTTCATGGATTCACAGCCTCACCAACTGAAACGCTCCCATTAGGAAAGTATTTCCACGAAAAAGGGTATACTGTTCATGGAGTATTATTAGCTGGCCATGGTACTAATTATCAAGAATTACCTAAATTTTCTTGGCTAGATTGGTACAAATCCGTTGAGAACGGATATAATTTTCTTAAAGATCGTTGTGAAACCATTATACCAGTCGGAATCTCATTAGGGGCGTTATTATGCCTCTACTTGCTTCATAAACGTCCTGAGGCGAAAATTCGAAGATTATGCTTATTGGCACCACCATTCGCCTTGAAATCAAGATTAATCAGGTTTATTGGATTTTTAAATATCTTTCGCAAGTTTTTATATAAAGGGGAAGAAAGTTTACAATACTTCAAAACTCACAACCTCTACAGCTATATGTATAGACCAACAGCTTCAATCATTCAGCTTACTCGCTTTCTTAAACATTTACACAATGAGAGTGTTTGGATAAATATTCCAACCTTAATTGCATATGGAATGCTTGACGAAATGATCTCCATACCTGCGATTTTTGATGCTATGACGCGAAAATTCTCCCCTAAAACGAAAATCGTCACTCTTGAACTACCTAACTCTGGTCATATATTAACTGTTGAGCCTGATTCAGAGGAATTATTCCATAATATTGAGTTATTTTTACGGGATTAATTTTCCTGTAATACTAAAGGAAGTTGGAAAAATATAGTTGTACCTTTTCCTTCCTCGCTTTCTAACCAAATCTCGCCTCCATGAGTTTCAACGATTTTTTTACAATGAGCTAAACCTATTCCAGTCCCATCAATTTCTTGATTATTTATATTAGTAGCCCTTGCAAAAATATTGAACACTTTGTTCTGAAATTCCTCGGGTATTCCCATCCCATTGTCTTTAACGAATATTGTTGTGAATTTTGATTCGACTTTCAGAATACCTACCTCAATAAAAGGATCTGGTTGATCACCTATGTATTTTACACTATTTCCTATCAAGTTACTAAAAAGCTGAAGCATCCTATTCTTCTCCCCCTTGATTACTATGGAATCACTTGGAAAAATAGTTTTAATATTAGATTGGTTTATTTGGGACGAAAGTTGATCGAATGCGTCTTCAATAATAGTTTTTAAGTCTAAATTCTCTTTTTCTTGAGTTATTCTCCCTATTCGGGAATAATCTAAAATCTCGCGAATCATGCCTTCAATTTGAGCAGTATTCTTTCTTATACGTTCTAGATAAAATTGTGCTTCGTTAGGTAAAATATTAGAAAAATCCTCATGGAGAGCTGTAACAAATCCTTGTATCGATATTATAGGGGCCTTTAGATCATGACTGATGGTGTAAACAAATTCCTCCATTTCGATATGTCTTCTCTGCAATTCCTTTGTCTGTTCTCTCACTTTCTTAAGTAATTCTCTCCGCTGCTCATTTTCTCGCTGAATCCTTTCGATATTAATCTGTAATTTATCATAAGATGTTTCAAAAAGCTTTTTCAGCTCGTGGTATGAAATCGATTGATTAACAATATTAGCTAAAGCACAAAGAAAAACAATATCCTCGTTTAATAGGTTTGAAACACAATTAAAGTTCATAAATCCTAAAAAATACTCGGGGAAGAGGATTGTACTAATTTTTGTGATGAAAAGAGATTGAACACCATACTTACTTAGGTGTTTTTCATCTACACTCTCGCCCTCTTTGTATGTAAGATAAATAAAAGGTGTCTCTGATTTCCACCTTTGTTCTAATACTTCATTTAAAAGGGAATTTAGATCTTTACTGCTTATTAAGCTACTAGAAGATCGTGGTATGATTATAGGAGGATCCGACATGTCACTCAAAAATGACAAATCGAATAAATACTTACTTTTCAGATTTTCTAATAATTTTGTTAGAATTTCTTCTGGAGAATGAAACTCGTTCAAGTTTTTTGAGAATTGAAGGAGAATTTTTTCCATGCTAGCTTGAGATATACTTTCTTTAAGATCATTCTGAAAATTACCCATAGAAATTCCTCAAGTTGATACTCTGTTAGCTCTTCTCAATTCAAAGAAGCAGAGACAATATTTAAGGTATTCAATATAGAATAACCTGAGTAAAATCTACAGGAGAAAAGTGCTAATCAGGTGAAATTACCTTACCCTGATTAGTATGATGTTTCAAAATGAATTAAAAAGGTTCTTCTCAAATAAAATGTTAAACGCCCTCTACTTCCTTTAACTGAGGAAATTTCTGTTGTAAGGTCCGTTTAATACCATTAGCAAGGGTCATTTGAGAATAAGGACATCCTCTACAAGAACCCATTAATCGTACTTTGAGAATTCCGTCTTTGTAATCTACAAATTCTACATCGCCTCCATCTTTTTGTAGATAAGGTCGGATCTCTTCAAGAGAATTTGCAATTTCTTCTTTTATGGCCATGTCTTTGTCACCAGAATTGTGTTTAGTTTCTATTTTCCATTCCTTAAAATGGCTTTATTAGAGTTACTATTCTATTTCCGTTATTTGGTGATCAAACTTATTATATTCTATAAATTCTAACCTATTTTTCTTTTTAATTCATACAGAGAGGGGGTTCCTCTATTCTTAATTTAGAATGGAATGGAATTAACCATTGACTTTTGCTATAACTAGATCTCCAATATCAATAGCAGTTTCATGAAGATCTTTGAATAAGTTGAGCAAAGAGGATAATTGGAAAACTACTTCTTTCTCGAGTTTTGAAATATCCTCCTGAATTTTATTGTGTTCATCAAGGAGTTGTGTGGCAATTGTTTTCTTGATTATTTCTGCCCCAATTACATTCTGTTCAAAGAAATTCTCTAAACTTTGGCTTAATAACTCAGTTGTTGAGTCACTAAGTGATTGAATCTTCTTTAGTGTCTCTGAAGAGAGCAGTTTGTACATATTAGGTAATTCTTTCACATTTCTAGCAAAATTTGCTGACGCATCTCCTAGATCTTCACTGTAAGTTGCCACCATTCGCCAATCCAGACACGCAGGGCCCTTTAGATAAGATACTTCACGTTTATCATCTACCATTATTTTTAACATTCTTACTATGAGAAAATAAAGACGATTGACCTCTATATCTCTATCAATTACCTCTCTTGCTAGTGCTGCATCACCCTTCAGAAATGCGGTAATTGCGTCACTCTGCATTTGGTTTGCAATTGAAAAACACCTTTGGACATATTTCTTTGGATTCTCTTTTTCTTCTCCAATTAAAAAGTGAAGTTCTATACTCTCTTGAGTCTCCCCTAGGATTTCTAATCCAATTAATTGACGACTTAGATCTCGAATGTTACTTTTTTGGGTTAAAGCTTCTCCCCTCTTAGATACAACTGTTATAATGTCACTACCTAATAAATATGCTGCAAGAATATCTCGATTAACATGATCAGATTCGATAATTTGAGTCACACGCTTTTGAGGCCCAAAGGGTGTTTTTTGAGGATAAATAATAAGATCGCCAGTTGAAAGCTCTTTTATGATGACGTTGCTTCCCTTGTCAAGTTGGTTACGTTCTGCCCATTCCTTAGGAAGGGAGATTATTCGAGTATCTCCAGCACCAGTGACTTGAATTTTACGAATTTCCATATTTTTTCAAGATCCTTCTTAGTTTAAAACGCCTTTTTATACAGATTAAATATAATATAAGTTATATATCTTGTTCTAACCTTTTTAACACCAAATTTGTGAGTTTTTCTCTTACTTCTTTTCCGTTTTCCATTTTTCAGTCTCTTTTTCTTTTCAGTTTATGGATAACCAAAAACAGTAGTTATTAAAGCTTTTAGTGTCGTTTATTAGATTTCTTTATAGTTTATATTTCTAGGAGTTCATACCTAGGAATTTGACTTGTTCTAATTCCATCTTCTGTTTTAATAACATTATCCTCAATTCGTATACCGAATTCTCCTGGTAAATAAATCCCAGGTTCAATTGTAAATGTATTACCAGGAACTAATGGAGTTTGATTAGTTCCCACTATATATGGGTGTTCATGAACCTCTAATCCAATACCATGTCCTGTGCGATGTGTAAAATATTCTCCGTAACCTTTACTTGAAATATAATCTCGGGCTGCTGAATCAACCTCAGATGGAAGTTTATTCTCAATCACAGCTTCTTTTCCTCGTTTATTGGCTGTGAACACAATATCATAGACCTCTTTGAACCGTTTAGTTGCTTTTCCAAATACTGTTGTTATAGTAATATCTCCACAATAATTTTCTATAGTTCCCCCCGCATCGATAAGTACAACATCGTTCGTTTTTAGTGTTCTACTACCCCCAGAATAATGTGGAAGCGACGAATTATCGCCAAACTGAACTAATGCAAACGATTTTTCTTCTGGCCCCCATAATAATTTTTCTTTGATGAGTGATTGAACTTCTCTTTCGGAAATTCCGACTTCTAGTTCTTTAAGCATTTCAACAATTGCATCTCCAGATTTTTGTGAAGCTTCAAGCAGAAGTTCTTTTTCCTTGTCATCTTTAATAGCACGTAATGGATCAAAAAGACATTCCGCAGAAATAAATTCCTTTTCTGGAAATCTTCTCCTAATTTTTTCCGCCATTGTGAACCACATCTTTGGTTCGATAGCAATCCTTTTCCCTTCTGTAGTTAGGAGTTCTGATAGGATATTATAGGGATCTGAGGTCTCCTCCCATCCTCTACATTCTTGCACTCCTGTTAATTCTCTGATCCGATTAACTTCAAAACTGGGAACAATCATTTTCGGGGAGCCTTCGGCTTCAATTATTCCCACTAGCAATCTTTCACTTGGTTCTTCCATCAAACCGAAGAGATACCTAAAATTTATACCGAGTGAGACAATTAAACTATCTATCTGGGATTCTCTCATATAAGATTTAAGTCTGGCCAATTTGTTTGCGTTTCTGTTAATGTTTGCCATCTTTTCACCCTCAAAACTTATTCTTTGTGTATCATAACTTTTCGTCAGTCTTTTAATCCTGTCTTCCTTTTATTATTGTTGCATATGACTGATCCAACACTAGATGATTATTCGAATCTTGTCCAAACATACCTTCAGAATGAACCATCTAGACATTTTGGGGATCTTGATTACCTTAGATCCCAAACAAAAGACGATATTATTGAAAAAACAATCAAACAATTAAGGTATACCTCTGGTCTTGATGATGAATTCATACTTGCGAGTAAACTCTTCTCTCAAATAATAACTGAAGCAATGGCGCAGTATGATGATAACCTAAAACCAAGCTATCATTTTCAGCAAGATTTTATGACAGTCTTTCTAAATTTATATAGAAAAGCCTTAGAGGAAGGAGATACGGAACAAGGGGCTGAACAAAGAGCCGCAAAAATCTTATGGAACTACATCCAAAGTGGCCGACTTGAGAAAATTATGAAAGCGTTTTTAAAAAATCGTCTACCACATCTATCTCCATCAAAGGATTTAGAGCTCCTAGCACAATTTAATGTTACTGACAATCTTGTTAAATTAGTCCATAAAAATGTAATAGCTCCAGGGCGATCCTATGAACAATCAGCGTATGAGTTAACTTCAAACCATATATCTAAGGCTATCGACTTATTTTTACAAGATAAATTCGAGGAAATGATAATCTCTTTCAATATTGCTTCCGAAATGATTAACGAATTTGAGGGGAGAGAAGCAGGAGCAAGGTTTGCGTTCACAGTAGGGGTTCTTTTGAGGCAAAAAAGTGCAACTTTAACAGAGGGTCTTCGTTTTCTCAATCAAGCAAGGACACTATATGAAGAGCTTGAAGACGATATTCGTCTCGCTGATTGTTATACAGAACTTTCTACTGCATATTGGAGACAGGGAATGTACAAAGATACATTAAACCATCTGGCTTTTGAAATTGATCTACTTTCAAAACAAAAGAATTATTATGCAGTAATGATTTCTGAAGAAAAATTAAGTCACTTTTTTCGCAATTTAAGCCGATTTAATGAATCCCAAGAGTGGGCTCTACGTCATCTAAATTCCACAATCCGAGCAGCAGATGACAAGATGAAAGGTATATTCTTCCTTGACGCTAATTTGAATTATGCTGAAACGTTATTAGGATTAAATCAATGGTTAAAAGCAGAGAAACACATTAATTTTGCAGAGCGGACAATCAATCATTTAGATGCCTCTGATGAGATAAAACTACAATATATCCTAGAAATAAATAGAATGAAAGGTCATATCTCAGTTTTTCGTGGCCAATTTGATCAAGCAAAGTCCTTCTTTAATAAAAGACAAGAGTTACAACACCAAATACTGCCGTACTCACCGGCTTTTAACCGTTTTTTACGAGCAGAAGCTACTCTATATCGTAATTTGAGAGATTTCTCCCAAGCTATCCGAACCATTCAACCACTCTTTCAGAATAAAGATGCATTGAATCCCTTAAATGTTGTTCTTCTCGCAGAACTACTTGCTTTACACGCGCACGAATCACAAGCCTTGAAACTCCTGAATCGTGCAGAAAGAGTTTTTCTTAAATGGAACTCCATACACTGTCTCTCCCACATCTATATTAGCATGGCATACATCCACCTCTTAATGCAGGACTTTTCTAAAGCACAAGATTGGTATAAGAAAGCTTTGGAAATCGTAGAAACTGATCTACCTGACTTAAACGTTTCTATTACTGCAAATCTTAATTTAGCTTATATCGAATTAGAAAAAAGAAATTATAAGCTAGCAGATAATCATTGTGTTCTTGCAGAAGAATACGCTATGATGTCTGGGTCAAAATCATTTATACTTGACTCTAATCTCTTAAGAGCAAATCTCTGGATAGATACAGGGAATGATACCGCTGGAATTAATACTCTTAAACGGATTTCCAAAGAAGCAGAACAGCTTGAGATATGGTTCATCCTACAAAAGGCAAATTTCCGACTTAATGAACTATGACAAGGCAGGCTAATTAAAAAAATCTGTTAATGACGATTTTTTTGAAGAAACTTTCTTCTTTCTTTGTTCAACCTTAGTCCTAGTTGGTTTCTTCTCTGTGATCTCTTTCTTCCTGGTTTGTATTCTTTTTTTCTTCTTACTAGACTCACTTTGCTCTTTTTGTCTCTGTGTCTCTAATTCCTCTCTTCTCGATCTTTGTTGCTCTTTAATCTCTTCCAACGTTTGAGAACTAATATTTTGAGCTCGAAAACGTTCTACTTGAGGATAGAGTTCACGAACCCTTTTTTTAATCGCCCGATTTTCATTTTTAGCTTTTACAAAATAATCTATTTCCCCATTCCAAATAATCTTAGTTTTCCGTTTTCCAGGTTCGATATCAAATAGTTGAAACTCTAGAGCCAGATCTGCTGCCATTACGGGGTTATGTTGAAAAATAAATCTTAAGTAAGGAAAATAATAACTGATTGCTTCTTGTGACGAAACATTACAAATACGCCCAACCTTTGCTGCAATTTTCTTTCCTTTTCTCTGACGAGATTGCACAATCCAGTATGATGGAACCTGTAACTGCCAATCTGGAAAAGAAGGTAAAACAGAATTAGGTGTAACAACATTTGCCAATTCTTTTGTACAATAATTGTAGAAATAGGCTAGTTGGGACCATACCATTTCGCTTTGAGCACGAGTGAGTGCTACATCAGCTCTAGCTAAGACATCGTATACATTGGCTATTTGTTCATAGTCTTCTCTTGGCAAAAAATAAATCGAGAGATCACGTAGTAGGAGAAGAAGTTTTCTGTAATCTACATCACTCAACATCCGTGTCTGTTCATAAGCCTTCTTTCCATTTGTCTCTACAAATAAGGTCTCTAGAAATTCGCGAATATTAGTTGAAGTATCTCTAAAGGAAACTATTTTGAGATCTTCCTCCACAATTTCCTTTCTTCCAGAGGCTAAAATTTGTAATGAATTTATTGAACCTCGAATGTCCCTTTGGCTCATTTCGATTAGTTTAAGCAAAACTTTATCCGAAACTAAGACCGATTCTGTTTCTGTTATTCGGTGTAATATTTTTAGGACATCTTTAGATGTAGGAGATTTAAATTCTCGTAGTTCACAGTATTTTCTCAGTGTTTTGAATTTCTGTGGAGAGATATCATTTGCAGTTAAAATCAAGGGAATCCTTGTAGAATTAATGATATCCACAATCTCTCTCAATCCTCCCCTATCTGCTGTTCCACTTAGGCCATCCACTTCATCTATCAATAAAATTTGACCAATTACTTTTGAATCTAAATTTTCCTTAAGGGAACTGAAAAGAGAAGCGTTACGAACGCTTTGAAGAGATTTTTTGTTTCTATTATCAGATGCATTAACAATTACAACGTCAAAATTTAATCCATTGGCTATGGCAAGAACAGAACTAGTCTTTCCTATTCCTGGGGGACCATATAGCAGAATAGCCTTTTTATTTAATTTTGATCGCAATTTAGGATTACGAAAGCGGTTTAAATAGGCAACTATTGCGTTGACGCTCTCCTCGTTGCCAACAACCTCTTTACGCTTTGTCGGTGCATGTTTTGTTACCCAAGCCGAACCCAAGCAGTTTACCCCTGTTTTTGTGCAACTGAGATAATTTTCGCTAAGAACGCATCCAGTTGAACCTGAGGATTTGATCCAGTGGCAATTCTATAATCAACTTCAGAAAGCATAGATAAAGCCGAATATCTTACTGATTCGGGAATTTCATTAACAGTCATTCTTCCTAATTCCCTATTAAGATGTTTTACTAGGTCTTGTCCAGAAAGTCCATAAGATTCCATCAAAACTTGGATTTGCTTCCGTGCAACTGAAAAATTTGGGCGTGTCTTTAAACATTCCAGTATTGCAGCCCTCACTTCGGCTGGTTTAACATACCCTTGAACCTGGTAGATTACTTCGACAGTAATCTCCGAAGTAAGTGAAGCCGAAGCTTGTAGAGCATTGATTGCTTGACGGAGATCCCCCTCTGAACTTTCATAAAGGGCTTCTAAAGCATCTTCATCAATTTGTAAATTCTTTTTCGTCGCAATATATTGAAGACGTGACTTTATATCGTCTATATCAAGCCCTGTGAACCGAAAAATGGCACATCTAGATTGAACTGGGCTGATAATTTTGGAACTATAATTGCAGATAAGAATAAAACGTGTTATTTCATTATATCGTTCCATGGTTTGCCGTAAAGCGTGTTGTGCATCACTAGTCATTTGATCTGCTTCATCAAGAATAATTATCTTAAAATTTGAAGAACTAGAAGGTAGTATCCTAGCGAAATTCTTTATGTCTTGACGAACTACATTAATCCCCCGATCGTCTGAAGCATTTAGACGTTTTACATTACTACTTCGTTCTGAAGGAGGATAGATTTCCTTGACAATTGCTTCAGCACAGGTTGTTTTTCCTACCCCTGGGGGCCCTGAGAAAAGCATATGGGGAAAATCAACACGACGGACAAATTCCTTTAAGCGCTTAATTATCTCTACTTGACCAACAACGTCGTCTAAAGCCCTTGGCCTGAATGATTCAGTCCACATTCGTTCAAGAGTAACCATAATTTTCCCTAATTGAACAATTTTCTTTCAGATTATTGATGTTTCATTCTAATCTTCGTCTTCATCCCAATCCTCGTCTTCATCCCATTCCTCATCCGCATATACGTCTTCACTATCTTCTCCTTCTTCAATTTCGGTCTCTGGTTGCATAGGTGCAAGAAGATACCCTAGAGTTATCCCAGTCTCGTTTGTATAGACCAGTTTTAAGGGATGATTTGTACTAAAGGCGAGATTAACAACAGCAAATGCTTGGTCAACTAATATTAGATTTTTGAAGGTATCAATCGAATATAAAGCCTCACAGTGACCATCACTAGTGATTTCAAGAGCTTCGGATTCATCTGAATTTAAATTGAGATCAATTTTCACTTCCTTTTTATCTTGGACACTGCCAAAGCTTAATTTTCCAGAATCAGCCGTTATTTTCACGCTGCCACCAATGATTGCTGCATCACGGATAAATTCAGTTAAAGCACCTCCACGAAGTTTAGCATGGGCATCATGTTTAAGGGAAGATGGATCTGGAAGTGCACTCTCCTCTGCAATAGTGAGAGGTAATACAAACTGTCTCTTCACATGACTTTCAAATAGGAAATTAAGAGTATCTTTTGCTTCATCCAGCTCTATTGTTAATATATCATCCCTTCTAGCGCGTTGTAAAATCCTTTTCAAATCTTGCATCTGTATTGTAATGAGATATTCCTTATCACATACAAAATCGTCACTAAAGTAATTAGGATTTATTTTCAGATCAACCATTGCAAATCGAGATTTATCCATATTTCGGAGAGTTATACCATCTTGGGGCGTGATTAAAAAAGTTCCATCATCCTCTAAAACAGCGGCTGCAGCATTCAAAACTTTAGTAAATAAATCTAGATTCTCCACTTTTATTTTAAGGGCCATTGATTTAACACCTTGTTATGTAAAATATTTTCAGTTCAACTATTATTATTTAGCTTATGTTTGATTATAAGAGCATAGCGGTGATTTTAATCTTTACTTTAACATTCTTTCTAAAGAATTAAATTTGCCTTGGCAGATAAAAGGGGAGATATTTTCGTAATAAATTGTTAATTAGACAATTGTCGTCTGAAAAAGTTCAGAGCACTTATCCCTAATGGTACACCTTTCTCCGATATTTTATATTCACCTTTCTGACGTATAATTAATCCATCTGATTGTAAAAAAATGAGGTTATTTCGGACGATGGATGCTAGACCTTTTCTTCTAGGTAGATTAAGCTGTTTTAAAAGAGTCTGAATGTTCTTGTAGATCTGTTTTTCTGTCAGTTGCATTCCAAACGCAGTCATCATTCCTAATAACAATACTTTAAATTCGATTCCGATATTTTTTTGAGCCTGCGTACCGACTATTTGATTATTCTGTAGATTATTAGCTTGTAACATTTTCCTTATGACTAAGAATAACGATCTCCTTTTAAAATCTCAGAAGGCCCTAGTTTCAAAAAAATTCTCGCAAAAATAATCGGATTCACTAGTTTCATGCCTGCATTTTTCTCATTGAGATTCGAGTGGCGAAGAGATTTTAAGTAAGATTAACTTGTTTCTTTGTATGAACGAAAAGGGATCTATCAGCTCACCTGGTAGAATCTGTCTTTTTGGTGAACATCAAGATTACCTTGGTCTTCCTGTAATTCCTATGGCTATTAACAAGCGACTGAAATTGAATTATCAACTTAAAAAAAAACCCTCTCATGTGTCAATCAGTAGTTATCAGGTGAATCATGCAGAAAACATGTCATATGATCAGAAACCTGTTTTAATTGGATCTTGTTACGATTACCTAAGAGCAGTCTATATGTATTTCTGGGATCAAATGGACCATTATCCTATTTCAAAATTAAAGATTGATAGCAAAATACCTATTAGAGCTGGTTTATCATCATCTGCGGCTCTTTTGGTAGCAACAACATTTCTCTTCAATGCTATTCTTAATCTAAAGTATACATATAAAGAACTAGCTGAAATAGCTTACCACTGTGAACATGAAATATTAGGGGTCTCATGTGGCCGTATGGATCAATATGCTAGTTCTTTAGGGGGGATTTTCTATATGACTTCAGATGTAAATCCAACCATTGTACCCTTAAATCTGAATGATAAGGCTTTTTTTGTTATAGGAAATTCGAATATTGAAAGAAAAGCTGACCTTCCCTTAAAAACAGTTCAAAAGAGTATTTTTCAAGGATTATGTATTCTAAAAAATTCAAACCTTATTGACCTAAATTCAAGAGAAATAGAGGCAGGAAACTTAACAAAACTACAAAAAAATAAACTTAAAGGTGTTATTGGTGTTCGTAACAATACCCAAAAAGCATTAGACGAGTTAAAAAAGAATAAACCAGATTTAGCATATATAGGTGCTCTTTTATCAAAGCAACAGAATTATCTCAAAACTAATTATGGAGTCTCACACCCTAAACTTAACAAAATGTGTGAAATAGCAGAAAAATGCGGAGCATTAGGGGCAAAACTAACAGGAGCAGGTTTTGGAGGATGTATGTTTGCCTTATGTGCCGATAAAACCATAGCTCTTAGAGTTAGGGATGAACTTCAAAAAATTGGAATATCATTCATTACAAAAATTGATTCAGGGGTTAGAGAAGACTAAACTTTCTCCTTTAAACTGTTTAAATTCTCTAATCCAATAATTAAATGATCTGCTTCTGGGGGTTTTACCTGAGATTCATCAACATTAATTGGTTTCCCCCTCTCAGTTACTTCACCAATGATTTCCGCAGGAGAGCCTCCTTCTCTTAGAAATTCCACCATTTCATCAGCTCTGCTACGATTACAAATGAATAACACTGCTCCCGAAGATATTAGCTTATAAGGATTAAATCTTAATATCTCTGCTAGTTTCCTTGTAATGGGCGCAATTGGAATTTTTCCCGATTCTATTTCGCTTCCAAATCCTTTTGGTGCTAAGCATTCATATATAGCCCCAAAAATCCCACCTTCAGTTGCATCATGGACTAAATGAAGATCTTCATGCCATTTTCGATTACACGATAACACTCGGGTTGAAATATCTATATTCTTACCTATTTTCAGGCCCTTAAGAAATTCATCTGTTTCTAATTCTTTTGAAAGCGCATTATTTGTTTCTTCTAACAGAATACCTGTACCTTCTGCTCCAATCCATCCAGAACATATTATAAAATCACCAACTTGGGGGTTTCGGGGAATATAATACTCTGGAGGTACAAACCCAATCATACTAGCAGATAATATTGGATTCTGAACACTCTGGGTAATCTCTGTATGCCCCCCTAAAATCGATATTCGTTGTTCTTCACAAGTTTCTGAAAGGTTCGATTGGATTTCTAATAGTGTTTTTTTCGTAGAGTTGGGAGGGAGTAAAATTGTTACGGTTATTCCATAAGGAAAAGCTCCAGCTGTAGCTAAATCATTCTTATTAACGGTAATAAGGTATTTTGCGGGATTCGGTGTAGGGAAAGTAATTGGATCTGCTTTATAAACCAAATACGGAATACTTTGAATATTATAGAATTCATTTATCTTCTTAATGATAGATTGGAGATCTAGAACCGCAACATCTACCCCCTCCTCTGCAGTCTGTAAGATACCTTCATTCCTATACCCTTGTTTCTTGAGAAGCTCAACAAGTAAAGACCAGGGAGCTTTTCCTAATGGCAGAACTTCCATTATATTTCAAGTCTAGTAGAAAAGAATTAAATATTTAAATTTTCAATATGTGACAAATTTGGAGTAAAAAGTTTTCAGAAGAACATGGTGCATATGTGGTGACTAGGGAAAAACCAATTTTTCCTTTGTTTAGTATGTACTATAATCTATCTTTAGTACAACCCATGCAGTCATTCAACTAATATGTGAATTATCATTTATCATCTCAATAAGGGGATTTTCTTCTATTGATTCATGCGTTTGATTCTTTTTCAAAAAAATAGTCACAAAACAACTACAAAATAAAAGATAAACACTACTATACATAGAGTAGTACGAGTATAATGTCTTACTTCTCTATAGAAAAAATCAGGTCAAAAATATGAGAAAGAAAAATGTATCCATAAAAATAGTAGATGGAATAAGACTATTAACATGTAAACAATGTAGAAGTGTTTATGTAGCACGCGTCGCTCGGCCATTCAAATGCTCCCGATGTCAGTGCTTCTTCGTGTGGGAGGATGAACCTAATGACCAGTAATGATCAGGAATTCAGTGAAAAATCTCAATCTGAAATCAATAACCTATTCACGCAGAAGATCGAAGAGCTCGAAGCACGAATTACAGCTCTCGAAACATCATCAGATTCAGATTTGGATGCTACGATTGGTCCAATCTAATAACTATTAAAGGGGAGAGAACATTCATGGATTTAACAGTACGCTATCAACCACCGAATGAAGCATGGTTTGAATTTGAAATTGAAAAAGGAATCATAATCAATAAACAACGCAATCAATTTGGCAAAGCTCAAATCAAACTGCCTCAATCGTATGCTGTTCGAGAAGGAATTGAACATGGAAATGTGCAAATTCTCTATCGAAACCATTATCTCTTCGATGGTACAATTGAAAAAAATATTTATTCTCGTGATAATATCATCTTTTCTTGTTATGATCAACTGTATCCGTTTAAAGACAAAGATCGAATTTTTGTACAATCCATAACAGATATCACTCCGTCAGAACTTGTGACTGATCTCTTTGATCAGAATGGTACGAGTTCATATGTGACAGGATACTATGGGGAGAATTATACTGCCCATGGTTGCCTGATTATAATGCAGTACGGCATGTTGTTCCGTGTGAAACAGCGTATGATGATTATTATGATTGTGAAGGAAAAACCGCTATTCAATTTTTAGACTTTCTGAAGAATCTTTCTCGAAGAGGGAATATTTATCGGTATTATTATTGGGCCGATACCATTGATGGGCAGAAATATCTTTTCTTTGAACCTGATGGGTGGGGAACGACGCATAAAAATGAAGGATATACTGTCACTAACAAACTGGAAAAATCCTTTGATACCATTCGGAATAATGTTGTAATTCATGGTCGTAAGATTGCTGGATATCTTCCAACAGATGGAGATAGCTGGACTGAAGATACACCAGCTGGATGGAATGAAGCTTTAGGTGTGGCAAATCTTGATGTATCTACAACTCAAGTTAATGTTGGTCAAAAATCAATTGCTGTAACTACAACTGGTGCTCTTGATAGATTTAGAATTTATAGAAGTATTTTACAAGGTGGCGATCCAGTTAATTTAGAAACTTTTAGTGGTGTTTTATGTTATATTTATGCTAATCCATTAGATAATCCAGCTGAAGCAATTTATGTATTTGAAGATAGTGGTCTTGCGCAATTTGGAACCAATGCTAATCCTGCAGCTTTAAATATGGGAGGAGCTTGGACTACAGTATATCGTACATTTGATCAATTTGCTGGAGCAGCTGATCTCACTGATATTACACATATTTACTTGAATGTATGGGATATCAATCAAGATAATAATATTACGGGAACATATTATGTAGATGGATTTTACATTGGAATAAACCCAATTAAATCAGAAAATATCGATAACGCATCAGGATATGATGCCACTTCGGCAGGACTATATGGAGAACGAAAACTTCCCAAGCCACTTTATATTAACCATTTTACAACTGTTGCTCAATGCAACGCTTTTGCAAGTAATATGGTAAACTACTACAAAGATCCTTTTTATCGGATGGGAATAAAATATAATGATTTTCGGCCGTATCGATTGAATGAGAAAATTGAAGTAAAAGATTACAAAGAAGATATCACTTTACCAATCGATCAACTTTCATGGCGATTTGGAGAGAATGATCAAGTAGAAACACGGATCAATTTAGGTGTTCCTCGCTTATCAGAGAAAAAACTTCTTCAAAAACATTCATCCTATATTTCGGAGTATGAATTTGATCGGGGGATAGGTTATTACGTCTATTAATTTTCAAGTAGGAAATACTCTATGATACACAAAAATATCCCTTTCATAATTTACGATTATCCATTATAACCGTACGGGAAGGAGATCACACCAATGAAAGAATTAGAACAAATAAAAAAAGAAACACATAATACATTTGAAAAGATAAAATCTTGGGATGGCCACTTAACAGCCAAACCATGTTCGAATATTGCCTGTAAATATTACGAAGAGGAAAAGCAATATTATGGCATTGCTACCTTCGAAGACTTACCTCCCATCAATCTGTGTTTAAAGATTCAATATGGGAAATTACGGCCCCATATTTGTTGGTTACGAGATAGTATTGCGGAGGATTTCCAATGAGTGATCATTCTCTGAATAAATTAATGAAATTTTTTAATTCCTCTTCAAAGAAAGAGGATTCATTTCCTAACAATGATCAGCAAACTGATATCATAACCAATGAATATCAGCAGCAAGAAAATATTAATCGCACTAATGACAATAATAATAGCTCAAACGATAACCCTTTGAACAAAGATGAGTTGAAACCGCATTATATCCAGCTAGCTGATCATCTACTTCAAGAACTTACTAAAAAGAAACAACAAATCGATTCTATGTTCACAAGTAATAATATCAAGAAAATTGATCTGATTAATGATATCGCTGAATACATTCAATTTGCAATTCCTTTTAAGAGGATGCAACATCGAAATATTCTGTTTTGGTATGATGCATCTAAAGGGATTTGGGAATCCACTGGAGAATCAGTAATTAAAAATTTCTGTGCGTTATTTCGAAATTTGATTAAACATGACTATAATGAAATTTACAATCGAATCTTGTATAGTGCTAAGACAATCAAACCAACAACCTTCATTGAAAGCGAAAAAATAGCTCTACTCAATGGATCCTTAAATTTACGAACAGGAGAAATAACTCCTTTCAATCCAAACGATTATTTAACTATCCAAATACCAGTAACTTATCAACAAGAAGCATCCTATGAACATTTCAAACAGTTTATTATTCAGTTAGTCGGAGAAGAACAAGAGCCATTAATTCAAAAGCTGTTTGGTTATTTATTACTCCCACATTATCAATATTCACGAACATTTATGTTGGTCGGGTCGGGATCGAATGGAAAGAGTACCTTATTACAGATCATTACCGCATTTCTTGGTAAAAACAATTGCACGAGTGTGAAACTGCAGCAACAGGACCACTCCTTCAGTCGAGCACGATTGTTTAATAAAATGGCCAATTTAGTAGGTGAATTGCCAAATAAAACAGTTACCTATACTGCATTCTTTAAAGAATCGACAGGAAATGATCTCATGCATGGTCGCTTACCCTATCGCAAAGAAGGTATTGATTTCGTGAATAGAGCAAAATTCATCTTCTCTATGAATGAACCTCCTCTCTTTCATGAAGATACCGATGCCATCTGGCGCCGAATCATTAAAATAGATTTTATGAACACTTTTGAAGGATCCAATGATAATCCCAATATTGTAGCAGAACTGACAACTGGAGAAGGGCTTTCACAGATATTCAATTATGCATTAGCAGGGTTACATCGAATTTATCATGACAATGGATTCCCTGAGATGAGCATAATGAACACACGTACAAACTATTTAACAGAAACGAATACCATCCTTCTATTTATTGAAACTAGAAAGATAACTGAAAATTATTCTTCAGCGAAAACAGACTACAATGAAGTGTATCGATCTTATGCTGAGTATTGTAAAAGTATTGATAAGATTCCAAGACCAAAACAAACATTCACGAAATACTTACCCCGATATATCACCACAGCAGAATTACATCGCAGCGGAGATGAAAAATATTGGCTTGGTATTACCTTACAAAGTTGACTGGTTGGTATAGGTGGTACGGCAGGTGTGACAACATTCAGCATGTATTAAATAATTTCAAATTTATTTCGAACATAGAGGATTTACCCGTACCTGTCGTACCTACCATACCCAAAATTCATGAAAAATAGGTATAGCAGGTACGGGTGGTATGGGTGAATTCAACATATTAATATTCAAAGTTCGAACAAAGTGAGAAAAATTAGTCGTATTAAGCAACAATCAAAGAAATAATAATGAAATAGTCATACTTATATAGATGAACATATTATATATTATCTGAAGGAAAAATATTCATGAACACGATTTCAATTACTACTGAATTTATTCTTCCTGGAAAGGGGAAAACTCGTCATAATGAAATGCAGCAGTTCGCGCAATATTTAATGACTATTCAATCCTTGATCGATTTTAAGTTATCGAGTCGAGGCTGGTGTTATCAGTTAGAAGGTTTGAACGCGATTCACAAAGGAGAATTTAGACGCGTTCAAAAACTGATCAATACCTGCCGCAAACAAGGCTATCTCCCCATTAATTTTGTTGCGGAAGATGAAGGCCGAAAATTGCAGGGAGACTTCCCGATTACTGAAGCTTCTCCTGAAGAGTTCCTTTTTCAAAAAATTGATGAGGTAAGAGAGGTCTATAGATATTATCGGAGTGATTACTGGGAAAGTTTCGATTATTATCTTATCATGCTTGTCGAAAAAGTGGATCTAATCACCCTCTTCGAACCTATCTGCAAAGAATATAATCTCAAAATTGCCAATGCAAAAGGCTGGTCATCTATTCTCCAACGCGCCATGATTGCTGAAGAGTTCAGAATGCATGAAAAGGAATATAACCAACAACCCGTACTATTATATTTTGGGGATTTAGATCCTTATGGATTAGCGATCAGTGATCAAATCAGGAAGAATTTCAATGATATCAAAATCGGTACAGGATGGAATCCTCATAACTTGATGATTAATCGATTTGGGTTAAATATCGAATTCGTGAAGCAACATCAATTAACTTGGATCGATAATCTATATACAGGTAGCGGCAAAAAAGCAGATCGTATGAATCCTATTGTGGCAAAGTATATCGAACAATACGGAGTGCGAAAGGTCGAAGCAAATGCCGTTGTTGCTAAACCAAATGAAGCGAGAAAGTTATGCAGAGAAACCATCGAATATTATCTAGGCAAAGATGCATTAAAGATTATTACCCAGATGCAGGATGAAGAATATTATTACTTTACGAAGTTATTAACCAATACTCACATCGATGAGCTCATGAAAACTGCTCAAGAGACACTCGAAACGGGGAAGAAATAATTATATCTTATGACCAACGGACACAGGAGAGGGAAGATTACTGATGAAAGTAAATAAGAAAAATGAACAATTATTGTATAGTATGAAAATTTCAGGGAGATTAACAGGAGAATTATTTGAGCTGGGGAAGGAAACAGAGAACTATACTTTCAATGATACCATTCAAATGCTGTTAGATTATTATAAAAAGCATAAAAATGAAAGATAATTGATATCACAACATTTGAAATTATAGGGAGAGGAAAAATATGATTAATATTGAATATTCGAAACAAGACGTTATCGATAGTTTAATTACTAACCAAAAAATTAGATGTACTATCTGCAAGAAGAATATCCGTTTCAATGTGAACACGCGCCAATTCACGCAGCAGCATATTCTTATTATGGGTAAGAATAATGAATATCTTTGTATACAATGTTATTCGAGAAAGAAACATCAATTATCACATAATTCAACGAAGAAGTATTACTATTATCGCAAATGTGTGAATCCTCATTGTAAAAATTACTTCTATCAAGAACTGGCATTTCTAAAAATAATCAAATGGTGTTCTGATACTTGCGCGCAGCAAATCCTTACAAATGAAGAATTCAAACACTATCAAGCTCGAGTACAACAACTCATTCAAAGACTGAACACAACTACAACAAAGAAGCGAAAGCAAACAATTAAGGATCTTACTGAGATTGACACCTGGCTTCATGTTACGACTTCTATTGATTACACATCAATGTATTGCACCCATGATCGGTTAGAGCGAGTTCGTACTGAAAGGTATCATCCTGACTATGGAATCATCTCTTCGATTCGCTGGCACTGTGTAAAGTGTGACATGATTGTGGAGGATGCGGATATGCAGAGCTGGTGGTTGCAGAATGAATGGCAATTGCAATCTTCTGATATTGTCATTAATACGCGTACAGGCAAACAAAAATCTTTAGCTCAAGTCGCGCAGGATATCAATACTCGAATTCAACAAAAACAGCTTTCACTAACAACTTCATCAAAAGAGGAAAAAATGACTTTGAGAGTTCGAAAAAAGTGCTAAAATAATGCAAAATAAAGGCAGGAGAAGCGAGTAGAAGCCAAACGGGGAAGGTGATTTTTGAGGGTAATAGTTAGGTATATCCCCCAGAAAATTTTGCATTTTAAAGGTAGGAGATCGAGAATTGAGCAATACCATGATTTCGAAGAAAGCATCATTCAGAGGATACCACTTCGTACACAAAACGGTTCCGCCCTGACGTATCAGCCCCCAAATCGATCTTTCGCAGAGTAGGACCGCGCTGAAATAAGAGATATAGTTCTAGCCATTCTTCCGCAGTCTTACTATTCATCTTCAACCCTTCAAGATCCGCGCGTGTAAAAGCGCTTTCTTGCTGCTTCAAAAATTGAATTATGGATTTTCCGATAGCCAGCTTCGTTCGTCGCATGATATGATTCATAATGTTTCCTCTTGATAATTATATTCCTTCAAGTAATATATATTCTTTGAACCTTTATAAGTGTTTGGTTAAGGCCTTTATAAATTATGTTGAGGGCCTTTATAAGAATATGAAAATAGTAATCCTTATATAGGTGCAAGTACTATATATTACTTGAAGAAAATGAGTACCAGTGAAATACGAATCTTAAAGGGATTAATCACTGAACAGAAATTATATGACTTAGCAGAGCTATTAACTGCATTACGAGAAAAATCAGGAAAGAAGTGGACTCTTTGGGGAGTCAATGGTCAGAATCTTGCTGGGATGTATCATCAAAAGGTTACAGTGGGGTACGAAGTCACTCAAGAGGATGGATCTTTCACTGTTGAATCCTGGACTATGTTTTTTGATCAAGTAGAAGATTTTCTGAAAGATCAACTTAATATATTGGGGGAACGCGAGAGTGGATAAGCACGAATTAAAATCAATAGTTCTTTCGATAATCTATTTTGTTTGTATCTTCTACATTGTCATATTTCTTCATGAAGTAGGTCATTTGATCGGATTCATTATTACTGGAGAGCAACAAGTTATAGGATTTAATGTTGATAATATTTTAATTAAGGGAGGAATATTTAGTTGGAGTGTAACAAACGTAGAAGCAACAGTATTAGGGGCTTTTATTTACTTACTATTAATCCCGATATTATTAGAATTCAGCTTTCTATATAAATTTAAACAACATAAAATATGGTATTTAATCAGTATAATTATTCATCGAACTGACATTATAATGTTCATATCAGTAATATTTACTGGTTGTTTAATTTAACATGCTCCTTCCGTAATCTCTTCAATCGATATTGCATTGTATCTGTATATTTTATATTGTGCTCTTTTTGCATGAACTCGGGCATCTCATTGGGTTTATTTTGACTGGGGAGCAGCACGTAACAGGGTTCACTCTCCATTCGTTCACTTGTTTTAGTTGGCAAACATATGATTACGGGGTAACGATTTTCAATTCATTCATGTACTTATTAGTTATTCCGTTAATATTGGAATATTCTTTCCTATACTGGACTAAACAATCGAAATATTGGTATCTCTTCGCTCTACTTATGCATCGATATGATATCCTCATGTTTATTACGCGAAATTTTCTCTACTAATAGAGCGATTCCATAATCAATCTCCTCTTTCGATATAGTATGATTAGATTCAGATATATCAAAAATGGGTTTGATCATTCCAAAAAAAAAGGAAGAGCTAGATTTATAGCTCAATGAATTCAAAACTATCGTAGTAATAATCCTGATTCTCATCGTTTGTAAGAACTCTAGATATTAACTGAATATATCCCGCTGTTAAACCAGATGTAGTCCAAGACATTTCAAGATCATAACCATCGTCATCTTCTACTGAATATACATAACCATATGCTTCTTTATCTGATAATGAAACTATTAAATCAAAGTAGAACCATTCATCATTCCAACTATCATCACTGATATCGACAGTATCTGAATCTCTTAAAGTTCCCCCGACATACACCCTTAAAATAGCATCATTGTTATAAAACTTAAGTTCAACATAATTGTTTCCATCTTGATACAATCTTACTCGTGAATCAGCATATGATGTTGTTCCATCAACATATACATATCCGCTTAAACGAATATCGCTCAATGATGATCCAGGTTCATCCCATTTAAGATAAGACCATATATTCCCACTACCACCAATACGATAATGCTTACCACTATACGTTCCATCAACTTTTTGCGTTGAACTACGTACAAACGATGCTCCTTGCTGATTAATCCAACTCCAACCATATGAGGTAGGCCCCGAACATCGAAATCCATCACTAATAACCCACACTGGAGTATCTTCATCTTCTTCATATTCATTACTGAAGGAGTCATCATCGTAGTTATCTGAATGTCCTTGGAACATGATTGATCTAACGCCAAGTTTATCTACATCAGAATACAATGGATTATGAGTAAATTGAATCGTGACACTACGTATATCTGTGGTATTACCATCATCATCTGTCCACTTTGCATCTCCATCAACTAAAAATATCCATGAATCACCATCAATATCTCGGATTAATGAACAATTATCGTCATATTCAGTAAACCAATTAGCATATGAATCACTATACCATTGAGAAGTGCTATCTTCATAAATTCTTAATCTACCCTTATCCTGTGTTGTCCAACCGTCAGCCCAATAAATTCGATAAACTTCTGAACCACTTCCATCATCACCAGACCAAAACGATACTACAAGATGATTTACACCAGAATAACTCGCTTCTATCCAAGGATACATTGTAAAATGGAAATCATCGATATCACATCCAAAATTATGTGCCCATATCGGCCCATTATGACCTGAATAACCTGATCCCCAAGAATTATGACGAATAACAGAATCGCCAGTAACGATATCCAAACGAGGTTCATGGTTCACTTGATCAAAAATAATCCATTCATTAGTACTTACATCTTCATGTGGTTTAGCCATAATAGAAATATATGAATCATTAGAATACAAATACCAATAATCAACTAAAGTCGTAATGTCATATGATACATATGATTCAGTGGTGGTTACTGCTACATCAAGCTCTCTTTGTGAATTTCCACATATCATAGTAGCATGATGATTGAGACTAGAATCATTGAAGTAATCACCATCCGCATAAGCATTGATCACACTAAAGGTAATTTTATCTGTACCACCATCCCAATTATTTGAGGTACAATACAACTCTAACCCAGCGGATTCAATAGCTTCAGCTGGAGAACTACTTCTGAGAGATGATAAATCTATTGTTGTTACAAACCCATTATCGTAACTTGTATAATGGCCAACTTTTGCTGAATCCAATTTTTTATATGATCCATAATAAAGTTCACTAATAGCTTTCTGGGTTAATGATGTATTATACACCATTA
>JBHLPQ010000330.1:0-2739 GCA_048939265.1 Promethearchaeota archaeon | reverse complement strand
TTACCCTGTGTTTATTTAGTTGATTCTGGTGGTGCTTTTCTCCCTTTACAGGCTAAAGTTTTTCCTGATAAAGAACATTTCGGTAGAATTTTTTACAATCAAGCCCAGATGTCAGCAAAAAAGATACCACAAATAAGTGCTGTGATGGGTTCTTGTACTGCTGGAGGTGCATATGTCCCTGCTATGTCTGATGAAACTGTTATAGTAAAAAATACAGGAACAATTTTCCTAGGAGGGCCTCCTCTTGTTAAGGCTGCTACAGGCGAAGAAATATCAGCAAATGATTTGGGAGGAGCAGATGTTCACTGTCGTACTTCTGGCGTCTCTGATCATTATGCTTTGAATGATGAACATGCCATTCGTTTAACTCGGGAAATCATTGAGCATCTTAACTTACCATCTAAGACGATTCTTGACATTCGTCCTCCAGAAGATCCATTGTATCCAGTAGACGAAATTTATGGAATTCTACCAAAGGATCCCAAAATAGCTTATGATGTTCATGAAATTATTACCCGTGTAGTTGACGGTTCGAGTTTTCATGAATTTAAATCCCTCTATGGAACAACGTTGGTGTGTGGGTTTGCACGAATAATGGGTTATCCTGTCGGTATTCTAGCAAATAATGGCGTTTTGTTCTCTGAGAGTGCGTTAAAAGGAACTCATTTTATTAATCTTTGTTGTCAAAGAAAGATCCCATTAATTTTTCTTCAAAATATAACAGGATTCATGGTGGGTAGTAATGCTGAAGCAGGAGGAATTGCGAAAGACGGTGCAAAAATGGTCATGGCTGTAAGTAATGCCCACGTACCGAAAATAACAGTTATTATTGGGGGTAGTTTTGGAGCAGGTAACTATGGAATGGCGGGGCGGGCTTACTCCCCTCGTTTTCTCTTTATGTGGCCAAATGCACGAATATCTGTTATGGGCGGTGAACAGGCAGCAAATGTCTTAGCAACCGTTAAGGAAGCCCAATATAAAGCTCAAGGTAAAGATCTTTCCCAAGAAGAGCGTAAAAATATCATGGAACCTATTCTTGCGAAATATGAAAGGGAAGGATCTGCTTACTATTCTACTGCACGACTATGGGATGATGGAATTATTGATCCAGCTGATACAAGAATTGTACTAGCTCTTTGCATTTCCGCAACATTAAATGCCCCAATTCCCGATACGAGTTTTGGGGTCTTTAGGATGTAAAAGCGAGGATCTTAGTTTGAAGTCATATGAAACAATTCTCAGAGAAGATATTGGTCATACTGCAATTGTAACCTTAAATCGTCCAGAAGTCCATAATGCATTTAATCCCTTAATGATTGAGGAACTAACCACTGTATTCAAATTTCTAAGTAATGATGCGTCTATAAGAGCAATCGTGTTAACAGGTGAAGGAAGGTCATTTTCAGCAGGAGCAGATATAAAATACATGGAACGAAGCAAAGATTTTAGTTATGAGGAGAATCTTGATGACGCTAATCGTTTAGAATTACTATTCAATACTATCTACCTCACACCAAAGCCTGTTATTGGACGAGTTAATGGCGCAGCTTTCGGAGGGGGTCTTGGATTAATCTCAGTATGTGACATTGTCGTTGCGGTTAAGACTGCTAAGATGGCGTTTTCTGAAGTCAACCTCGGAATTCTACCTGCTGTAATAAGCCCATACGTTATTCCTAAAATCGGGTTTTCTAACGCAGCTCGATTTTTTCTGAGTGGAGAGCGCTTTGATGCTATAAAAGCTTATGAAATTAGTTTAATACACGAACTTGCCAAAGATATTGCTGAATTAGATCAAATTGTAGCTAATATTATTGATCAAATATTAACAAGTAGCCCTGCAGCAATGGCGAGAATTAAACAGTTGTTGGCAAGAAATCGCGATACTGAATTTCAAGAACTACGGAAATATTGTATCACACAAATTGCTGAGCTCAGAACTTCCAACGAGGGAAAAGAAGGGCTTAAGGCATTCTTAGAAAAGCGACCTGCAAATTGGAATTTTTCCCCATGGAAAGGGCGAGAGTAAATGCATGACTTAATGGTTTGATACAAAAATGACTAATATTGATTTTGACATGGATCCTCCAGCTAAATTAGAAGTTCCTAATTTAGTTTTTATTCATGGTGTTGGTGGAGATAAAACTCAATGGAAGAATCAACAGAGTTTTTTTCGGCAACATGGCTGGGGAGTTATTTCTCTTAGCCTTCCAAGTCATGGAGAAAGTTCTTCATCTGAATTAAGTCTGGATAATTATGTGCGAACACTTCACGAATTAATCATCAATCAGAACTTGGGAAATCTAACTTTAGTTGGTCATTCGATGGGTGGAGCAATAGCCCTACAATTTGCTTTACGCTACCCAGAATTTTTAGACAATTTAATATTAATTGGTACTGGAGCAAAATTAAAGGTAGCTCCAGTAATCTTTGATACAATAAAAATGGATTTTACCAAGTTTTTGCAATTTCTAAGTAGACTTACATTTCATGAAAAAACAATAACTCAAGTTAAAGTCGATAATGAAATAGCCTTAAGAAGAAATGGGGGAGATATATTTCTTCAAGATTTTAAAATCTGTGATTCGTTTGATATTCGTTCAGATTTACATAAAATCACAAAAAAGACTCTGATCATTGTGGGAGAAGACGATCAGATGACCCCCGTAAAATATTCAACGTTTCTCCAAGAAAATTTAATACACTCGCATCTTATTATAATACCTGAAACTAGTCATTACG
>JBHLPQ010000169.1:0-8164 GCA_048939265.1 Promethearchaeota archaeon | reverse complement strand
AAAGACTAAAAAGCAGATTGTAACTGCAGAAATCTTGGTCTTAGAAAAATCAATCGAAAAAAAACGAGTGGATAACTTTTTCTCACGGAAAATCCAGGTAACCTTGTTGGAGAACATCCCAAAGATTTTAGGAGGACTAGTAGCCTCTATTTGCAAACGATTGATAGCAATAGAACAAAGACAAAAAAGACTGAACAACAATACAGAATAAATGAAAAATTGAAATAAAACATTATTAATTAAACCCACAGGATTAGTCAAATAGCCATCCAAGAAGGAAGTTTGATTAGCAGGAAAAGGTAAAAGAAGGTCCGGGAAGAAAATCGTCAGACCATAAAGCAAGCTAAATAAGAAAAGTGACAAAAAAACAATAACTGAGTAGAGAGGGAAGCCGCGAAAAAGAAATATTCCAATACTTCCACAAAGAAAAAGGAGAGCTACCCAAAAGAAAATAAAAAATTGATGAAGAAAAAATAATTCAAAGTTGGGAAACACTCCAAAACGGAGATAAGTGATAGGAACAATAACAAAATATAGAAAAAGCAAACCAACAAATGACCCTGTAATTAGGAGTATTAAAGCAACAAGAAGAAAATAGGTACGCTGAACTGGTAAAGATAAGTAGTCTCGCAGTTCAGAGGTTTCTAACCGAGACTTCCAAAAGAATAATCCGATTAGGAGGAACATTCCAGTCCAAAGAGGCCAAAGGTTACTATAGATAGAATTCCAGCTCGCAATTAAGGTTAACGAAAGAAGAGAAGAAGTAGGCTGAATAAGAATTACTTTTTTGATAGGGTTGATAATCCAAAAACCAAGCAAACAGACACCATAAAGGATAGAAGAGGGAAAAGTCGAATATTCACGACGAAATAAATACCATAATAGACGAAAAATAAAACGAAGACGGTTTTTTCCTTCTTGAGGGAATAGGTTCTTTGAGGAGTGCAGCCCAATAGCTGATGAAGGCACATGTTTCTCAAATCTAAATTGACGAAACAAACGGAAACACTGATGGAGAACCTCAATAGTAAGTACAATAACCAATAAGAAAAATATTAATGCGAACACATCTTGGTCTAGCCCAGTGATATAATCATTAAAAATTAATTCGTTAGGTTCAGACATATTCTGAATCAATGAGTTATTCCAGTAAATGAACAAGATAGTGTAATTAGGAGCTGTAATAGAGGTATAAAAGCTAGTACCAATCTGATTATAAAGAGAAAAGTGGACAGCAGAAGTATTTAACCAAAAATCATGCATAGAACCAGAAACAATCGTCATACGAGTAATTTTTTCACTTTGAGCACGAATATGCAAAGTTTGACCTCGGCCCACGGCCATATTACGTTGAATCACAGCATCGGGATCAATCTCATGAGGAAAAGTGATAGTAGAACTATAATTCATTGACTGAAAGAATTCTGTAGCTATTACTAACCCAGTACAAAGGAGAACCAGGAGGGAAAGTGGAGAAAAACTCTGAGTAAGATGCTTAAGAAAGCGAAATAAACGCAATAAGCGGCTTTTGAAGGAGTTCAATCTCCTCTCACCTTATGTTTGTCATGCAATTCTCTGAAAAGGGAATCAATCTCAGTCTCTAAAGCATAAATTTCCATAGTACTCGAAAGAGATGGATCAGGGATTTGAGACTTAATATGCAGTAATTCCTTATAATTTTTAGCAACGACAATAATTTCTCCTTCACCAATCTGTTCAACTTCGATGTCAAAATCTACAAGAAGAGGAACTAATTGTTGAGAGAACTGGGTTACAAGCCGAAAACGTTGACTCGATGATTTTAAGATAAGCTCGTCACGCTTTCCCGCCTCAGTAATTTCTCCATTGAATAAGAAGATATAACCATCACAGATTCGATTCAGTTCCCCTAAGACATGACTGGAGATAAGAAAACTACATTGATGCTCTTTTGACAATTTAGTAACATAAGTTTCATATTTACGACGAGCTTCTGGATCCAAATTCGAAGTAGGCTCATCTAAAATAATCAAAGGAGGAAATCCAATTGTAGCGTGAATTAGCCCATACTTTTGACGCATCCCTGCTGACAGCTCTTTAAGATGAGACCTCTTCACCGAAGCTAAATCAAAGAACTCCAATAAATCACAGACAGTCTGATTAACACGAGCAGAAGAAAGACCACGGAGCTCCCCCACCCAGATAAGAGAAGATAAAACTCGGAGATTAGGATGAAAATATGGATTTTCATGTAAAACACCAATCCGTTGGCGAACTTCAAACGATTCTTTCAAGACATCTTTACCAAAAACAGTAGCAGAACCAGTTTTAGGGCGGATAAGCGTGCTAATAATCTTAATAAGAGTCGACTTCCCCGCCCCATTAGGACCAATTAAACCTAAAATCCCTTTCGCCCAAGTGAAATTTACATCTTTTAGAGCAAACATCCCATTATAGGTTTTAGAAAGTCCCTCCGCCGTTAAAGCATAAGTAGCGCCCATTCTCCTTTACCCTTTCTTCGTGAAGTATTCCTTGACATTAGAAATACAAATTCATTCAGATTGATTCTTTCTCCTTGAGATTACCTGTTTATACCTGATTCAATACTTTTAAATCTTATGACAGGTACATAAAGAAGAATTAGACGGGCACAAGCCTATAAACACCGTGGACTGTCCCCACGCCTCAAGACCAAAAGAAATATGACAAGAAAGCTTATTGAACTTGCTGTAATTGTTAAATTCCATTAGAAGAAGATAAAAAACCAACTACAGCATATTAAGCCGAGGTAAACCTTCATATAAATAATTACCACATTGTTAATGTATTAATCTAATGTAACAAGTTATAAGAAGTAGTGTTTTCAAAACACAAAAATAAAGCCAGGTTCGGGGATAACTATGCCTATAAATCTGAATCGTGAGGCTCAAGTTGAATGGGATAAATATCTCGAGGCTTCATCAATCGACGATCAGATTTTTCATTTAGAAAGGTTTCTCGGAGTATGTGTGAAACATAAGGGGGTTGAGAAGCACCTCGCTATGGCGAAAACCAAGCTCAAAAAGCTTAAAGCCCAAAAAACGAAATTAACCCAAGCTAAAAAGGGATCAGGGGAGAAGTGGCTTGTTCCTAAAGGGGAAGATGCGCAAATTGCGATAATTGGAAGTGTAAACTCTGGAAAATCTTCTGTTCTTAATGAACTAGCCCAATCTGAAGCTGCGAAGGTTGGATCATATCCATTTACAACTGTAAAACCTGAAGTAGGGTCGTTAACGGCAAATGGAGCAAGATTGCAATTGGTTGAACTTCCCGCCCTGGTAAAGGGCAGTGTCAAGGGAGAAATGTCAGGAAAATTAGTACTAGCAGGAATTCGAAATGCTGATTGTGTACTAATTACGATTGATCTATCACAAGATCCTGTAGGGCAGTTACAATTAATTCTCGAAGAGCTCAATAAAGGGAAAATTCGATTAAATGTGAACAAACCTCCAGTATCGATTGAAAAAGTTGGATCAGGGAATATTCAAGTGTTTAATGAGCATTATTTTGAAGGTGAAGGGAAAGATGCTGTTATTGAAATTTTACGGGGAAACGGTTATCTGAATGCAATCGTCCGTTTTCACGCCCCTGTTGCATTAAATCAATTTCTAGATGCCATTGATGACAAAACAATCAGCTATCTTCCAGCAGTTATTATAGCAACAAAAGGGGACATTGAGGGGTCCAAACAAAATTATGAGAAACTCTTGAGTTTTTTAAAAAAGTCAAATTTGGAGTTTCAGGTTATTCCCACTTCTGTTTCTCAAAAAGAAGGCTTTGAAGGATTAGAGGAACTCATTTTTAGTAAGTTAGGCAAGATTCGAGTATTTACTAGGAACGCGAAGGGTGATGTTGCCGATAGGCCTATAATCTTGAAGAAGGGAAGCACTGTAGAAAATGCTATAGAAGTCTTAAGTAAAAAAATGTTGAAATTCTTCCGGTTCACACGAGTATGGGGACGTTCTGCGAAGTTTGAAGGTGAAAAAGTAGGTCTCGATCGGGAGTTACAGGATGGAGATGTAATCCAAGTCTTTGCATAGAATACTATAATATAAGTAAGGTTTCTTTTCTCAATTAATCCCATAGAAAATATTGATATGAGATGATGATTAATTGAACAAAAGAATTTTGCTATCAATCGTTTTACTTGTAAGTCTAGCCACAATGAGTGGTTGTACGGTTCCTTTGGTAAATTTCGAGTTGGCCGGCACTAAAGATCCAGTTATAGTTCCACAGGGTACTCACACAACACTTATTCTAGATTTCAAAATGGGAGTCGGTACCATAACATTATCAGTGAATTCTACTGCAGATTATTTAGCTTATATAGAAAATGAAGTATCAATCCGAGAAGGATCAGGCGGAACACTAGAAGCAGCTGAGGAAGTATCTTACACTGCACAAAATGCAGAAACCATAAAAGTAGAATTTGACTCACAAGATGAAGAAATAGTTACTAATTATCAATATGCTATTGAAATAAAAGTGAAAAATAATATCACTCTGCAAATTGATTTTCTGGATTCTACAGGTGAGGTTTCAACATCTATTTCTGATACCACAATAAATATAGCCTCTTTAGATATAGAAACCTCTACGGGACCAATTGCATTAGCGTTAGAAAACGTTCGGTTCTCTGATTCGTCACCTATCATTACATCTTCAACTGGGTCTCACGATTTCACGCTTTCAAACTTGAACTATTCCACATTAACATCATGGACTATCTCTACATCAACAGGTAACATTGACTTAGATTTGGCAGATACCCTTACACCTGGATCTATATCAAGGAATTATCTGTTTGACATCAGTGGATCTACTGGAAATATACTGATGAATGCGGATCTACATCAGGATTTTGGATTAAAAATTGATACCTCAATTTCAACTGGAGATGCTACGATTCCAGGAGGAGGAGACTCCTTTACTTCCACGAATTTCGCTACTGCTAATCAAAAATACGATTTCGACCTTAGCGTCTCCACTGGTGACATTACTTTTTCTGAGGGATAATTGGATCAAGGGTTCCTCTTTCCCTAATTTTATTAATTAGATACCAAAATAGTTGTTGATGAACGTTTTAATGATTTTACTAAAAGCTTCTTCATCATCTTCTCTGATTCCATAATAAGTTACATTTGGTGAATCGTCTAGAACCTCAGGTTCATCAATAGCTGGGACGTCATCGTCAATAAGTTCGATAAAAGTAACAAGGACTGGCAGATTGCCATTAACTTTCTTTAATTGATCATAGAAGGCTCTAGCCGCCTCGAAGGACTCTGGATTATTTGAGAAAAGTATGATTGATCCCGCTATAGCGGTATAATAATCAGAAACCATTTTATCCATGAATTGTCCAATGGGTTGCACTAAATAGATGGTTAACCTCCAACTCTTAAGTTCCAACTGGAGAATAAAGACATTTTCCGATTTGGAGGAGGTATTGTGAAGAGTAACTTGCTTTGGATAAGTTAAAATTAACTTTTGAATTAAAGGATTAGCTAATTCATCAGGATGACTGAGTATAGATATGTTTAACAAGTATTCCTTCCAATTACTGTTGTTAACCATCTCAATTCCGCTTTTGATGATGATTGATAACTGTTCGAACATATTCAATGGTTAATTTTAACTCTAATCACGCACACTTCTCAACTCAATTAGAGTCATCTGTCTAATTAAACTTCATCAAGCTCTGTATAGAAAATTATTTAACTTTTGCGTCAATTGTTCAACTAAGGCAATTTGATTTTAAACTATGGCCTAGTGGAATTTTTCAACAAATTTGGACAGTTAAAAAGTCAAACAAGAAGGAAATTGAATTAGCTTTGATTGAAGACTCAAATAGCTTAATAATTCCAATGGATGAAACATCATTCTATCAGTAGCAGAGAAAAACTTAGTCGTGATAACATTTAACTATAAAAGAAAAACAATTTGGACATTGGTTAGACTTAAAGTGATTTTTTATGGGTGAATACTGGCATTCAGAGAATATTGACGATCTATTAGATCAATTAGGGGTTAATGATAATGGCTTGACAAGTGAGGAAGCAGAAAAAAGACTTGAGCAGTATGGTCTAAATGAATTAGAACAGAGGAAAAAAAGACATCCCATTTTCTTCTTCTTTGAACAATTTAAAGACCCTCTAGTTATTATTTTACTAGTAGCTTTAGTTATTTCGGTTACAATTGGAATTCTTTCTCCCGATGAGCATCAGAGAATGGAATATTTTATAGATGCTATCGCAATTTCCGCTATTGTCACATTTAATGCTTTTTTTGGTTTCATTCAGGAATATCGTGCGGAGGCAGCTATCGAAGCTTTGAAGTCAATGGCCGCTCCCTTCTCTACTGTTATTCGAGAAGGTAAGAAACAGCGAATTGAGGCTCAATTTTTAGTACCAGGAGATATTATACTAATTGAAGGGGGGGATAAAATCCCTGCTGATGGACGTCTTCTTGAATCACATTCTCTTCGTGTTGATGAATCAGCGCTCACTGGAGAGTCATTTCCAGGTGCGAAGGAGGCTATGAGTCAAGTTCCTCAAGATGCTCCCATAGCTGATCAGGAAAGTTCCGTGTTCAGTGGAACCAGCGTCACTCGAGGGCGTGGCCAAGCACTTATTATCAAAACTGGTATGCAAACTGAATTTGGTAAGATTGCGAAGGGTTTATTAGAAGAAAAGACGGAGGAAACACCCCTTCAGAAACGATTAGCTACTCTTGGAAAATGGATTGGAATTGGGAGTCTATCCATTTGTGCAGTCATTTTTTTCATTGGTATTCTGCTAGATCAGGAAGTAATTGAAATGTTCATTGTGGCAGTTGGTTTAGCTGTTGCTGCTGTTCCCGAGGGTTTACCTGCTGTGGTCACTCTTGCATTAGCCCTTGGAGTTCAACGTATGAGCAGGAAAAATGCCATAATTAGACGTCTTCCCTCTGTAGAAACCCTTGGTTCAACAACGGTTATCTGTTCCGATAAAACAGGAACACTTACAATGAACAAAATGACGGTTAGAAAAATCCTTACTGCTGATGAAGAATATAATATAACTAAAAAGACACCATTGAATAATACTCTTAATTTAATTCTCAACATTGGTATGGAATGCAATAACGCGCAACTAGCTGAATCTAAAGAGGGAAGTTCAAAGGAAATAGATATAGGAGATCCCACTGAAATCGCATTATTAAGAGTAGCTAAAAGGATGAGTGTATTAGATCGGTCAAGGTATAAGCGTCTTTTGGAAATTCCATTTGATTCTGATTCAAAGCGTATGAGTGTGTTAGTTAAAAACCTCCAGGGGGAACATTTTGTTTATACAAAAGGTGCACCTGATGTTCTCATCAACCTATGTACTTATTACTACTCCAATGGTGAGATCAAACCACTAGAAGATGAAACAAGAAATAGCTTAGAGAATGCTGAACAGAACCTTGCCAAGATTGGATATCGGATGCTTGGTATGGCGTATAAATCGGTTGATCCAGTAGAAGATAAAATTGATCGTGTGATATTGTCCGAGGATTCCGAAGAAATAGAGGCAAATCTGGTTTATGTTGGAGCTATGGCTATCATGGATCCCCCAAGGAGAGGCACTAAGAAATCTATTGAAATTTGTAAGGAAGCAGGGATTCGGCCCGTAATGATTACGGGTGATCATTTAAAAACAGCAGTTGCAGTTGCTACAGAGATAGGGCTTGTCTCTTCTGAAGACTCCTCTCATTTTCTCGAAGGTAAGCAACTAGCTAGTATGAATGATGAGGAATTCACATCAGTTGTTGAGGAAGTTAGTGTATATGCTAGGGTATCTCCAGAACACAAACTAAGGATTGTTTCTGCATTAAAATCAAAGAATCAAATTGTTGCAATGACTGGAGATGGGGTAAATGATGCCCCTGCTTTAAAACGAGCTGATATTGGCGTTGCCATGGGTATTGCGGGAACAGATGTTTCAAAAGAAGCTTCTGACATGATTTTAGCTGATGATGATTTCTCAACTATAGTTGGGGCTATCCTTGAGGGAAGGACGATTTACGACAATATGAGGAAATTTATTCTTTATCTTCTATCTTGTAATGCTGGAGAAATCGCAGTAATGTTTTTTGGTATCCTACTTACTTCATTGATCTTTCAAAT
>JBHLPQ010000168.1:0-8168 GCA_048939265.1 Promethearchaeota archaeon | reverse complement strand
CTATAAAACAAGTCGGTTTGTTAAATTCTCACTTGATTTCATAAATAACAAGAAAAAAGTTATTAATTCGTCGAAATGAGGGTTTTTGGTCATTTAATTGTATCTATCCTAGGTAGCTCCTACTAAATGGCATAGGTTTGGTATATCTTATCCCAGACCTCATAAGCTTGTTGTAAAAGTCATATATTGAGGTGAAGATGCAAAAAATCCCTTGGAATACAATGATCCAGAAATAGAGGTTGTTACAAAAGAATAAAATTTGTTTATTAATAGAAAGAGGGATCTCGTTCTTGTACACCTTTGGGAGGCTCGGCCTGTAATGTCTCTTCTGGAGATAAAACTTCAATCAGCTCGTACTCTTGTGTTCCTAATCCAAGCTCTTTCGCAAACTTTACTGCCAAATATGGGTTTTTCATTCTGCCATGCAATCGTTGAAATGGATGAAGATCCACATTTGGGTCTAGATTAGCGTGTTTGAAGTGGGGGGGGACGTTTTTTTCAATGAGTCCCTCCTGTGCAATGAGGTCGAGGGCAGCAGTTTCAATTGTTACAATGTCTCTACTACCTAAGACTCCTATGTCGTTTACAACACAGGGTTGAGCGAACCCCCAACAATCGCACATGGCAGTTATTTCTAAAAGGAAACTAATGAAAAATTTCTTGCCATCCTCGAAGGTATCTAAGATATTTTTAGCTGCAATCGCTAACAATTCTTTGAAAGCCGAGAAATGCTCTTGCTTATACTCTAAACACCCCACATCCTTATCAGCTTCTAAACATTCACCACATTGGTTACACATACCAAATGGAATTGTGAGTTTATGTTTCTCCTCATCATATTTCATTTGTTTGTATGGACATGAAAGAACTAACTTTTTCGCATGTTCAGGAGTGCATTTTTCTGGATCCCAATAAGGAATGGATTGTTCTACTCCATGGATCTTATTCCACCGTGTTTGTGCCGCGTATCCGCCTACTGCTATGTTCTTGATCGCTCCTCCAAATCCACATGTATTATGACCTTTAATATGGCTTAAATCCACTAAGACATCGGCATCATGGAGAACTCCAGCCATATCCATTGTATCGACATTCTTGTAATCAACCTGTTTTTCCACTATATAACCGTCTTTCACCCCACTAATAGGTATAATGGGGCATCCACATGTTTCTTGCGTGTAACCACGTTCAACAGCATTGTATACTGCGGTGGGATTATCTGTAATAAAAGGCCACCCTCCAGCTTGTTTTATAGCTTTCACAATACGTCTAACAAAGAAAACTGGGACAGTTTGAAATCCATCTTGGAATCCAAGGTGCATTTTGACTGCAACTTTATCTTGTTTGTCAATGGTTGAAAAATCTAATAGTTCAACAATTCTATCTAGTTTTGCTGCGAAAGTGGCGAACTTAGCATTCGTACCATGTTGAAGAGTACCTAAATAAACTTTAGACATTTTCTTTTAACTCCTAATGATGATTTTAGTTATCATTTTAAAAATAATGATAAAAATATGAGATCATTTTTACGTCTAGTTGGCTTAGAGGATAATTTAACAAAAGAAAGTGCTCTTATTTTTTAAATTTGATTATCTAGGCAGATTCAGTCCGAGAAATTATTGCTTAAGCATCAAAATTTAGGATTTGATTTTGCTTAATTTTTTTCAAAGTTATAGAGGTATAGGTTTTGTTTACTCCAGGAATGGTGGATATCTTTCGTTCAACAATATTATGCAGATTTTCAATATTTTGAGCATTTCCTAGGCATAAAATATCGTGGATCCCTGTAGTAATCTTAATTATATGTATTTCCTCAATTTGTTCCAAAATTATAAGTACATCATCCATGACACTAGCATTTATATCCAGTTCACAAATAAATTCAATTGGATAATTCATTTTTACAGGATCCACGTCTATTGTGAATCTGGTTATTATGTCTTTATTTCGAAGTTTCTTCACACGGTCTGAAATAGTTTGTGCTGTGACCCCACATTCATTCGCTATCTTCTCATACGATTCTTTTCCATTCTTACTTAAGGCACGTATTATTGCAATGTCAATTTCATCTAGTGTTGTATTTTCCACCTTACGAAACTCCTGGACTGTGAGTACAATTAAACTCTAAGCTAGCTAAGACTGTGTCGTTTTCCATTACGGTACAGACTGGCGATTTAATCTCCAAAGAAGCCAATATCGGTGAGCGATGCTTGCAGGTAAGAGAGCTGGTAATAACACTAGAAAACCTAGAATAATGAAGGAATCCGTGATCTGATTTATTTCGATTGCTTGAAGGAGAAAATAGATTCCAATTGCAAACAAAGTGTAAACACCAATAAAGACAATATAATCCGCCAAGGTGTTGAAAGCACCTTTAGCAAAACCGAAAAGACCGTTTAAAACCAATAAACAGAGTTCTACAAACCCCTGAACCATAAGGGATATGAATTCAAAAAATCCTCTAAAAAATGCAACGAGAGTTGTAGCTCCTCCTTTTATGACAGATCGTGCTCCGTCAAAAATTGAATCTAAGCCAAGGTAGGCTCCTGGAATAGCAATTAGTATTGCATAAAGAAATAGTAGAATAACTGCAAGTAATTCATCAAAGTTGGTGAAAATTATTAAAACACCAATGAACAAAGCAAAGGGAACGATTAGAATTGAAAAACTTACAAGGCCATCAATCCCAGGCATCATCTCTTTCTTTTCAGGATTGCGGGAAAAAAACTGAACAGTGCGATTAGCTTGAGTATAGGTTTTTGTTGGGCGTGCACGACGAGTGAAATGAACAATGGATTCTCCTTTAGGTTTCTTCGGGGGTTCAACGGTAACATTGGTGATATCAAATTCTTTGAATTCATCCCTAGCTATCTTCCCTGCTTTTCTAATTTCTCTATCAATAACATGTCCAGCATCAACAACTTTTTTACCCAAAAGTCTACCGAGTTTCTTCGTAGTACTTTCTTTCTCATTACTCATTTAACCACGCATCCTCTTAATTTCATACGAACAGCTTGGTTCATATTTTTAAGAATTCTTTTCATTACTTTTTTGCTGCTCTTTTTCTCCAAACTATTAGAATTATTAATCCAAGTAAAAAGCTGTTCGTATTAATAGTAATGGTTGATGTGGATTCATGATAATCAACGAAAATTATTACTTCATCAGTTGTTACATGCTCTCCCTCATCCATCAAGGCTAATCGAAGCTTGTAGGTACCTATGTTTAATTTTCCTAAGTTAAAAGTTAGGTTGGTCGGTAGCCAGAACTTTTCAAAGACATGCTTCCCTTCTTCTATTAGCTTATCATCAAGAAATAGAGAATAAGAGCCATTCATTCTCCTCTTGGTACGAAAATTATACCATGTTTGCCAGGTGGGCGTAATGTTATCATCAGACAAAGCTTTGATATCTGGAGGGGAATTTATAATTGGTGAGAAATTTATTCATTCCATTCGGTTTACTTCGTATTTATATGTCTCGGTATGTGGGAAATTTAACTCCCAAACGATATTTCCTTTACTATTTACCTCAACTAATCTGGCCCCAATATCTGTATCTGGATGAGTTGAAGTTCCGAATGTTCCAAGTCGGTTTCCATTAGGGAGTCTATCAGCGTCTCCAAGCGCATGGCTATAGTAGCTATTGGGAGTAGTCCAAATCCACGATTCATTGGCAATCATGGTTGATTCATCAATTTTGAGCTCAATAATTCGGCTTTTTGAACTCGATGGATTTTCAAAGTTATGTTTGTCGTTATCAAAAAGAATGAACTGGTTATCATCTATTTTCTCTATCGCGTGGGGGTGAAAAAGTAAGCTTTGATGTTGATTGCCCTCAAGATCAAAAAGGGTAAAATTTCCATATTGACCTAACCCCAAAATAATCTTATTGGTCTTGTGATCGATTTTATAGAAAGTGTTTAGATTACTCGAAGTGTAATAAAAAATATCTTCCTCTGAATCAAAAAAAATTGTGTTTAAATGAGTAATTCCTCTACCTTTACCTATCATGTCTTGGAATGGACACCATTGAGTAGGAGAGATGAATGAATAGGTATCCAGAGACCAAACAAGATCACCTGTTAAATTATACTCATTAATATAGGATCGATTCCAATTCAATTGTGGCTTGGAAAAAACTAGGTAAAGTATATTTCCAAATGAAAAATTGGTAGAAGGCAAAATTTTGCTTTGCAAAGGTTCTCAAAGTGAACCCCAAAGATAAAGAGGCAAAGAAGGATTATATTGAAGCTGATCACCGAATCAGGAGTTATTATTAATTTCTGCTAGAGATTTGAGACAAGTTTTTCAAATCTCGCAGCTCCCTACGTAAAAATCTAAAAAATTTCACTCTGTTTGTTTAAATAATGATACCACCAAATAACGGCCAAAAATCACCCAAGAAAAAGCAGATTTTCGATGAAAATACTCGTGGTGACCATTTAGCTTTTTTTGTCGAAGCCTTGACTGAATGGTTTCGATATAACGGTCGTGATTTGCCGTGGCGACGGACTCGTGATCCGTATAGAATTCTCGTGAGTGAAATAATGCTCCAACAGACGAATGTAGATATTGTGATTCCCATATATAATAGATTTCTGCAGGAATTCCCAACTATTCAAGCATTAGCGCAATCATCAATTCAAGAGATTAAAAAGATTACTGATGAACTGGGATATAAACGAAGAGGAGAATTTTTGCATGAAATCGCTAAACAGATTACCTATGGAAAAAAAGGAGAATTTCCTTCAAGTTTAGATGAGCTCTTAGCCCTCAAAGGTATTGGCCGATATACTGCAGGAGCGATACTATGTTTTGCCTTTGAAAAACCCGCTGCAATTGTTGATGTAAACGTAGAGAGAGTTTTAGCCCGAATCTTTGGTTTGTGGAAGTGGGAGAAGAATATGAAGTTTGAGAAAGAGATTTGGAAGCTTTCTGAAGCTATGATTACAAATAGAGAGAATGTTTGGACAATTAATCAAGGGATATTAGATCTTGGAGCAACAATATGTGTTGCAAAGAAACCCAAGTGTCCTTTATGCCCAATGGTTGATATTTGTATGTATTATGAACTTGAGGTTCCTAAAATTACTCCATTAGATTCATTTTTTACCGTTTGATATAGTCACCTAGGAGATTTAGAGAAATGAGATCTGCTGATGCTATTGCTCCTCCTTATTTTCTGAACTTTCTTGGGTTTATATACCCATTAGTGGCGAATCATATTCTTAATAACCTCAATCAAGATTCTCCATACAAAGAAAAGATTTATGCTATATTAAATGAGATTTCATGGAATGAATGGAAAAATAGACCAACTGCGTTTGTCAACTCTTTATCCAAAATATTAGTTACCCTTTTTTACGATAAAATCCTATTCATTACACAATGTAGGGAATATAGTAGTAGTTTTGAAATTTTTCTACGAAAATTTAACTCCTTATCCTCTGAGGTTTCTAAGAGGGAAATTAACTCAAAGAAGGCTACAAACCAATTTCTCAAATTGATTGATAACCTTTGGGATCTCAATCTGAAATTTGAGCCTCCAATTATGAGTAGCAAATTTCCTTTCAATGAACTCCTTACTCTTCTTTTTCCATCTTGGGATTGTTGTATTAAATCGATTGAATTGATTCAAGAAATTAAGGAGGATACTAGAGGGAAAAATCAATTATTGCTACCATACATATTCGAAATAGGAATTCCAGACAAACAAAAACAGTTTCAAGGTCAAGTTTTTACTCCATTACAAGTTATTAATTTCATCTGTAAACAGAATATAACTGATAAAACTACAAGAGTTATTGATCCTGCGTGTGGAACAGGGGCATTCCTTTTAGGAGCTTTGCGAGAATTATATGAATCAAAAACTATCCTTTCGAATCGTGTTGAGTTGATTGGTATCGAAAAAGATCCGATACTAACAGACATTGCTCAAAGTGCAATACACTACTTCCTGTTTACTAATTCAATTTCTCTAGTTGATTGGAAGATAATTTGCGATGATTTCTTTAATTGCAATGTTGATTCACTAGGTCACTTTAGGAAAAATACGGGTACAACGACGATACTAATGAATCCTCCTTATACCCGACATGAGCAGTTATCATCAGATTATAAGAAATTTGTAAAGGATAGAATTGAGTTTGATCTCCAAGAAATGATACAACAGACAATGAAGAAGTCAATTTCAGGGAGATCTGGAATATACGTTTATTTTTTAATTCATGCAACTAGACTCTTGGAAGAGGGAGATAATATGGGCCTAATTATTCCCAACTCCTGGATGGATGTAGATTATGGTGAATCATTCCAAACTTTCATTCTTGATAATTATATAATAGAATCAATAATCACTAGTAGATTAGAAAAGCTAATTCCAAATGTGGATGTGAACACTGCTATTCTGAAATTAATCAGAAAAACAATAAAAGCTACAAATGAATATAATTTAGTAAACTTTATTTCAATTGACGACAAGACAGATCTCGAACAGTTAAATCAAAATGACCTTTTTCAGTTGAAGAATTCCTCTAGAATTCAAGTTATTTCCATAAGACATGAAAACCTTTACTTTAAATCTAAATGGGGAGTATTTCATCGTGCCCCGAAAGATTACTTCGAATTGTTGAATAGTATTGAAGATAAGTTTGTCAATCTGAGTGAGGTAGCAAATATTAGGAGAGGTTTTACATCTGGTGCAAACGATTTTTTTTATGTAGCTAAACCAGGTGAGACAAATTCTTTCTTCCGATCTGATTGGAATTCAAAAACTGGGCAACTTCTGCTATTTTTAAAAGATGAATCAATCACTAAGAGATTTGAAGCACAAGGTTTCATTATAAGTGAGCCAATGTTTTTTATTGAAAGGGATTATTGGATGCATCAAATTCCCTCCAATATCAATGAAACTTTTACGTGGCGATATTCCTATAAGGATAACGATGGATCAATCTGGATTCCAAATTACTTAATCAAAACCCCCCGTGACCTCAAGACTTACAAAATTCACGAGGATGACTTAAAATATATTGTTATCCTAATTCCAAATCAAAGTTCAGGTGAGGAATTGAAATTGGGCGTTAAAGATTACATTCGTTGGGGAGAATCATGGAAACCAACCATAGGAGAAAAATTCAACCATAGGCCTACTTGTAGTTCGCGAAAGAATTGGTATAGTTTGCCATCAAACGAATATAAGTCATTCAATCTTCTTTGTCTAATGACAATCAATGATCGGTTTCCTTTTTTTTATAATCCTCATGACTTTTATTTTGATGCACGCTTATATGGTATCAGGTTTATCAAGAAAAATGGTTATTTACCTTACTACTTCTTACTTTTGAATTCTTTTTTAACTGCATTACAAATAGAACTTCTAGGACGTAGTAATTTGGGTGAGGGGGGTTTAGATATCAAAGTATACGAATATGAATTAGTGAAAGTTCCTAGTTATGAATTCTTAAGTAAAGCAGATTTTCAAGATGTTATTCACGCTTTTGTGCATCTTTTAGATCATGCACCTTATTCGATAATTCAAGGGAAACCAAAGCAACCAAGACAAATGACCGAGGAATTCTTAAAAAGGTTATTTAACATTCCACAGAAGTTGATAGATAGTTTATTTAACGAACTGAATAAATTAGTTAAGATGCGTATTGAAAAAGCAAAAGATTAGTCCAATCACTTATTTCTTTAAGGAGTTTCAAATGCTTTACAAATCCTCTTATATTGTCGAAAAAAAACAGTATGGTCAATTTTTTACACATCCATCAATTGCAAATCAAATTGTAAATGAAATCTGTGATGAGATAATTACAGAGCGTTTTTGGAAGCCTTTACATACATGCAAAGAGGACTTTCTTAAGATAAAACGCCTCCTAGATGAAGTCTTAGAATTAAAATTTGTAGATCCGGCAATGGGTGATGGAGTCTTCTTGATTGAAATAATTCGGTATTTCGAAGAATTCTTGCTGAAATTATGGCATTTTTGTAGTTCTTCTTATCTGGAAAATATCATAATGTATTTTCGGGAAAAATTGGCTTTAGATTTTTCACTGGTAGGGAAAAAAGATCCATTAACTTTAGATATTTGGAAATTGCACATTATTAGAACGATAGTATATGGGGTAGATCTTGATCCAAATATAGTACAAGAGGCTCGTAA
>JBHLPQ010000167.1:0-8195 GCA_048939265.1 Promethearchaeota archaeon | reverse complement strand
CAAATGATAATACAGGAAAAATATTTTCTGAAAATTCTTGAAAGAAAATTCAAAAATCCTGTGGAAAAGATTCAAATTACTCCAAAGAAAAAATCCAAGGTGGATATGATTCTCTATAAGTTAGCACCATATCACCAAGAAGAATTGAGGAAATATCTAGAAAAAACTCCTTAAAAGAGTATTAGAGCAGAATTTTGAGCTGGTAAAAATCTTGACAAATAGTACTTATGTTGACAAACCATGGATGAAATCCTACAAAGTTGGCCCATATAAACTCCCAAAAACTATGGAGCCATATCCGAAAATTCCTGTAACTAAATTTCTTGAAGATACTGTAAAAGAATTCCCAGATAATATTGCATGTACCTTTATTGCAGGAGATTATCAAATAGAATTGAGATATTCAGAATTAAAACAGCAAGTAGATAAACTAGCTGTAGCTCTTGATGGTTTGGGAGTAAAAAAGGGAAACAGAGTAGCAACAATTTTACCTTCTTGTCCACAGTTCATTATTGCTGATTATGCTATCATGAAGCTTGGAGCGGTACATGTCCCACTCAGTATCTTACACAAAGCTCCTGAATTATTATATGAAATAAACGAATCGGGTACTGAAACCATCATATGCTCGTATCGTCGGCTTGAAAGAATTGTATCAATCAAAGATCAAATTAAATTGAGAAATGTGATCTTTACGCCTGTACCAATATTTCCTGATTACACTCTCCCTGAAATGGAAGAACTACCTGATATAGCGAACCTATACCGACTAGAAGAGTTAATTGAACAAAGTGATGGTAATCCTCCAACTGTTGAAATTAATCCACTTGTAGATCTTGCATTACTCCCATTCACAGGCGGTACTACTGGGGTTCCAAAAGCGACAATGCTCACTCATTATAACATTACTACAAACGTGATACAATCAGTTCAGTGGATGATGCACCCATTACGTGCTGGAATAAGAGGGAAAGCTGCTGCACTGATCTGTCTCCCAATTTTCCATCAGGCTGGCCACTTCCTTCTGCATGCAGGCATTTCATGGGCATTACGTGGTTTCTTAGTTGATGGTCGAGATTTACTATTAATTGTTGATATAATTAATGAACATCGTCCGTTTATTGTGGGAGGGGTTCCAACACATTATATGTTATTACTGGACAACCCTAATCTAAAGAGAATGCCAATATTCTTCTTTTCTGGTGCTGCTGCCTTACCTCTGGATGTTGCTGAGAAATGGGAAAAGAAAATAGGCACTCCATTGAGTGAGGGATATGGTATGACTGAAGCATGTGCTGTTACTCATATGAATCCCTCAGGGCTTTCTAAAGTGACTGGATTCATGCCAAAAGTGAAAAGAGCAGTAGGAATCCCTGTAGCTGATACAGAGGTAAAATTAGTTAATCTTGAGACTGGAGAAGACGTTCCTTTTGGTGAACCTGGGGAAATATGGATCCGTGGACCTCAGGTAATGAAAGGATATTGGCCAGAGGAAGGAAAAGGATTACAACAAGGAGGATGGTTAGCAACGGGTGATATCGCAGAGATGGATGAAGATGGTTACTTCAAAATCGTAGACCGAATTAAAGATATGATTAACATAAGTGGAATGAAAGTCTATTCGCAAACAGTTGATGATGTATTGCATAGTCACCCTGCCGTCAGTGTAGCAGGTGTTATTGGAGTACAAGACCCAGATCGTCCAGGTAGTGAAAGAGTTAAGGCATTTATTGCTTTAAGAGATGATTATAAAGAGAATGTAACTACTGATGATATAATCCAATATTGTAAAGAAAACCTACCTGCTTACGCAATTCCAAAATTTGTTGAGTTCAGAGATTCACTCCCGCTAACTCCAGTCATGAAACTTGACAAGAAAAAACTAAGAGAAGAAGAAAACCAATGACTGATATATTTGATGAACCAAATAAAGTTAAAGCAACAGGTAGATTTTTTGCCACTTTCAAACAAATTACAAACCACCGTGAGATTGAGTTCACAGTGGAAGAAGGATCAACTATAAAACAATTTTTAGAAGTTGTATTCGATCAATACAGTACATTGAGAGATAAAATCTTTGATGAAAACAATGAACTCAGACCCTGGATTCACATTTTAAAAAATGGAAGAAATATTAAGTTCCTAGGTGGTATTAATACCACTATAACAAATGGGGATGTAATAGCGTTGTTCCCCCCTGTAGCAGGTGGGTAACTTCCGTAAAATACTCATTTTTTTTGGACAAATCACATAATGTACGTTAATATTTAGTATAAACAACGAATATTTCTCGAATTAATAATGATTTCTTAATATACTAGGTCTTAGATATATTATGAGATGATGAAATTAATCTCTATATTTTCTTTTAGCTTAAGAGTTTCTAGGAATATTTATTATCGAAGATTATTGAGGAACATAGAGGAGTTCTGAATGTTAAAAATGAGGGAGTAGATTGTGGCTCAACGTTAATAATAGAACTACCAAGAAAATGACTTTAAAAGAATTAATTAGGGTAAAAAGAAAATGAATCCTAAAACTAATGTTGTTACATTAGAATATGAAGAAGGAATTATCAAGCTCTTAAACTTTCTTCAGAGCTTTGGTATTGCTTTTTCCCCTAAAAGTGAAACAAGAGTTATTAAAAGGCTTAAAATTATGGTAGAAATGTATGGTTTAAAAGACTATTCTGAATTATTAAATTTGTTACAAGAAGATCCACAAACTCGGAATAATCTTTTCAAATGGTTAAAGAGAGGAAAAGTATTCAATGAGGAAGAAAATTCATTTACTCCTCTGGTTCAACTTCATCACGAAAAAGTTCCTAGAAGTAACTCTAAAGAAATAAGAAAGCATACATGCGATTGGGGAAATCATCACTTAAAAATTGAATCTGATAATGATTGGAATGATTCTGAGAGAAGCAGTAGAAAAATTTTAGATTTTCTTAGCAATAAAAAAGTAAAATATACCTCTACAGACGAGTCAAGGATATTAAATAGATTAAAACTAATTGCACAGAGAATTGGTTTTAAGGACTATTCTAGCTTATTAAAATTGTTGAATTCCGATCCACACACTCTTGAAGCGGTGATAAATTGGTTGGAAAAAGGTCGGGTATATAACGAAGAGGAAAACTCGTACAGTCCTCTTGTGAAAAGAAAGAAAACCCTTGACGATCCACCTCGATGTTTAACAGCTAGAAAATTAAAGAGGAGGCCCACGAAAACTTTTGATTTAAGTTTGATTCCATCAATCCCCGACCCGACTGATGTAAAATACCTCTCTCTGGTCTATAACTTCTTCTCTAGGAATAATGTTAATTACGAGGCATATAAGGAAAAATACTTCCTAAGACGAATACATAGCAGAATGATGAAAGTAGATGCACAAACTTACAGGGAGTATTTAGGAATTTTAGAATCTGATCCCGAAGAAATTGAGCTACTCATTGATAATCTTTCAATAAATGTAACTCGCTTCTTTAGGGATAAAGATCTATGGGCTGCACTTAAGGACAGAATCTTCCCAAAGATAACTGGTCGGTCTAAAACAACGCGTATTTGGAGTGCTGGTTGCGCTGTGGGCCCAGAACCCTATAGCATCGCTATTCTTATGTTTGATAGATTAAAAAATATCAATCTAGACCGACTACATATTTTAGCAACAGATCTAAGCCAGGAATTTTTGGATCAAGCTCAAGCGGGTGTTTTTTCCCATGAGTTATTAGAAGACATAAACGCAGAGAGCTTCCAAACTTATTTCAAACCTATTACCCCAGAACTTTTTCAATTGTCTAAGCATATTCGAGATAAAGTTATTTTTAAGAAACACGATCTAAGAGATCCCCCTCCATCTCAAAACTTTGATCTTATTCTTTGTCGAAATGTTCTGATCTACTTTTCCAGAAGTCAGGCTGAAAAACTCTTTCATCGATTTCATTCAGCATTAAAACCAGAAGGATATCTGGTTCTTGGAAAATGTGAACTTGTTCCTATACCTACACGACACTTATTCAAGGTTGTTGATTCTAGGACACGAATATATCAGCGTGAAGGTTTGGTAGAATAAGTTGAGGATTTCTAATAAGAAAAAAAATGATGAATATCAGAATCTCGTATCAGCAATTCCCCATTTTTCCATAGCTTGAGCGAGTTCAGGATATTCCTCCTCATGATCTTCAACATAATCCTCGAAATCTTCGATTGCAGTGGCTAAATCAGTCATACCAATATCTATTGCTTGGCGGAATGCTTTAGCCCCAGCAACTGGACCATTAGGGTGAGCATGTATTCCACCCCCGCTCCCAATCATCACATCATTACCTAGGTCTTGCATTACCCGCAAAACCATCCCAGGCGTTATCCCACCTGAAGGCATTGGTAGAGTAGGTTTGAGATGATGCATTCGGTATCTGTGAGCTTTAGCTAACCCAAGGTATTTCTCCTTCAAAAAAGGTGCCTTCCCATAAGGGGCAGGATATACAACAATGTCAGCCCCTGCTAATCGAGCCAGCTTACCCATTATTAAGAATGACGACACACCAGAGTAAGGAGACTCATAGAAAGCTCCAGCAAAGTCCATATGCGCAAGTATGGGTAATTTTATCTCTGAGTCTTCTGCTAACATCCTCAAAGCAGGAAGACCCACAACAAGATAATTTAACATTAAGGCATTTCCACCCGCATCTTGGACAGTCAAAGCATTATTCTTAAGCTTAGCTAGGTTATCAGTTATATTAACGGTATATAGTGTTTCTTCTCCTGTTTCATCACGAACTTTGTCTACTGCTTCCATCATAAGAGGGACTCTGTCAACTATCTTGTTATAATCCATGTCTGCGATGAGTTCATCATCTTTAACAACATCACAACCACCCGATGCAGCAGAATAAAATAATTGAGCTCCTACCTCTGGAGTCCACCCACTACAGGGTTTTATCATATTGTTAAGTAGAGGTCTTTTAGGAACTTTTAGGATTTTACGAATTCCTTCAATACCAAATTTTGGGCCTTGAAAGTTTAATATCCAATCCTTAGGAAAACGAAGATCTAACAACTTTAACTTCCCCCCCATGCTAATATTACCTATTGTGGTTGTTAACATCAATCCAATTTGATTTGTTTGGTTTATAGACGGAAATGCGATTTGATAAATGTAATTTCGCTCTTCGACATTCTTTGGAATTTCAAACTCATAACTAGGAACTTCATAAATTCCAAGAACTTTAGCTCCAAATTTGCTTCGCAATTCAGGTGTGTTAGCAGGGACTGGAACCCATGTTCCTGTACTCTGTTCACAAGCGGCAGCTCTCCCTAAATATGCGGCATCTATTCTTGGGCCAAGTTGCACCAAATAAGTACCAATGATATATTCTTCAGGATTGATTCCCTCTTGTAAGGCCTCTTCAATTGGATCATATTGAGCGAAAATATCTGTTTCTTTCCGATTACCTTTAGGCATCTAATCAACACCGATTTTTTCTTTTATACTATATATTATTTTGAATTAATAGAGTGTTAAAGATTTTCTTTTGAAAACTTTTTCTCCAAATTTCCGTGGAAAGGTTTTTTAATTCTCATACATAAATCTATTAGTTAACAAGATTGTATGAAACTTAGGAATTCCTTCAAAGTAGATGAAGTTGATGAAAGAGAAACTAATAGGGGGAATAATGGGATTTATTGTGTTTACTTGATGAATCAACTATTACATTCTCGTGCAAAATTTTGAGTGGGGAAAACAAATGGACAGATGTCACCGCTTCTGATATTGATCCAGATTGGTAAAAAATTGGTAGTGTGTATAACTACACTCTCAGGCTGACTGGCCTTGTCAAACTAATTTCCATTTTGCATTACTGGTCTGCTAGTGACCTAGCATATCCAAGAAACATGGCTACTGATGGGAGCCAGGAAAATCCATATTATTTCTTCATACATTCAAAAGAAACCCAAACGACTACGATCTACGAAACTATCACTAATTTTATAGAACCGATTCCTACCACTAGCGAAACTACCTCCTCCCAAATAGTTCTAGGAGAAAGCACTGTTGGTTTCGAAATCGTAATGCCAATTCTAACACTTGGCATGATAATAATCTTCTATAGAAGAAGAAAATAATTTGATCCTTATTGTCCTTTATGCATGAAATTGGTCACTCTTGGTATTTTAGAGGATCAGGAATATCAGGAATATCTGGTGTGGCTCTTAACGAAAGTTTTCTTCGACATTCAACACAAATCCCACTGGGATGAGGACGCATCATTAATTTTCCACATCTTTTACATGGCCCTAAAACTTCGCCCATTCAGAAATCACCACTTTTGTGTTATTCATATATAATTATGCAGAGATCATTCTAAAAGGTTTCTCCTTATTAAATGGTATTATGGCATGACATAGATTTTAAAATCAAGCTTCTCTAACTTTTCGCGCCTAGATAACATCACGTTTTTCCTTTAAGTCTTTACGCCAGTTAAGAAGCCCTGTTTGCTGAAATAATTGATAAAAAAGAAACCCAAGATAACCCCCCAAAAAAATTCCGCTGATAAAACTTAAAACCAGCATCATTAAGATCAATTCAAGAGGTAATCCTTGATTGAGAAGAATATTAAATAGAATTATCATATTCATAGTTGTTGCTCCTCCTGCAGCGAGAGCAATTCTAATATGGTCAAATCTCTGAGAGGTTATAGGTGAGAGGATTAGAATTGTTAATTCGAAGACTATTGCTTCTCCAATGGAAATTAGAACAACAATAATCCCCAAGGGATTCCCCATAAAGAGTTCAATTAACCCTTTTATAATCCCAGCTAAAAAAACCGCTCCTTTTTTTCTCCTAGTTAGAAAATATACAAAGACAAACCAAAACACGTGTAACCCAGCAAATAATTGACCTCCCCCTACAAATATTCTATTGAAAATGTTTGCGATATTGGCTACAACGTTACTAAAAACTCCTCCTAAAGCAGCAAATAGTGCAATAATGACTAGATCGCTTGTTTCGAAATAATATTGGGGAATAGCCGATTTTTCTTCTGAAGATGACTCCATATTCAACCCAGCTCATGAGAACTTGCAAGAACTACTTAGAAAATCATCAGTTTGTAAATTGGGAGGAATTTCATATAAAGTGAACACTAATTTATCAATATTTTTTTCAAGTTCTTGGATGTTTTCATCTAAATTTGTTACCTTCAAATTCTTCTCTGAGGATTTTTGATTCATTAGGGAATATCTCTTTTGACAGATACATTGAAGTGTTTTTGCGTCTTTTGCGACTTGTTTGGCTAAATCAAGCTCGCGATCAGTATTTGGTATTCTAATAGGAAGGTGTAAGAACTTTTTCTGAGTAAAATGAGGAAAATCTCGTCGGTAAGGATCAGCAAATCTTATAAAAAAGTATCTGTGGATCAATGATGAGTTTAATACTCCCATAATATACTCTAAAGGAACGGATGTACTTTTCTTTAATTTAAAAATATAAATAACTTGATTAACCCACCTATTGGAATAGTCAATAGCAGTCTTAATTCCATAACCTGTTTTTCTAAGAAGAAGTTTAGGCCCTTGATACAAAGCTGGATCTTTATACTTGATACCGATACGAGTAGGATCTATATATTTGTGATTTTTGATACAATATCTCTGAACTTGCTGCCCTAATATGATTGGTTTATCTCGTTCAGATTGGTGAGGATTATCGAATATAATGAAATCAGTCTTATCAAGTTGGGTTACTTCCTCATGGCACTCTGGATTAGTACACAACTTGGCCTTGACACCTCTAGAATTGAATTGACTGGGAGGGGGGGACCACCAACCACAAGATGAACATTGTACAACTTTTCCAATTTTGTTAAGTTCTACTCCCCTAGCATTCGTAACTAAATCTCCTAACGGTTGAACATGAATTTTTTTATCATAAAGATCTTTCTGAATAGCTTCTTTTAATTCTTCGTATCCAATTGAAAAAATTTCAAATTGAAGGTCAGGATTATGAAGAAACCGATCTTGAGGGCATGCAAGGGCATGTAGGGATGATAATTTTCTTTGATTTGATTTTAATTCACTAATTGAAGTAGGTGAAAGATGGCAAATTACATCGGGTTTGTGATCAGGGGGAGGTTTATTTTTCTCAACGATAATTATCATTGATGGTTGTGTTATCTCTGGGAAAATATTCCCTCC
>JBHLPQ010000166.1:0-8270 GCA_048939265.1 Promethearchaeota archaeon | reverse complement strand
TTGAATAGTTTAGCAATGTTTATTCGGCCTGGCATGAAAATTGTCTCAATTGAAGATACTGCTGAACTCCATATCCCTCATGAAAATTGGATCCCAGCTGTTGCACGAGAGGGTTACGGTGGCCGTGAAGCAGATGGTTCAAGGCGTGGAGAAGTTTCAATGTATGATCTTCTCCGAGCAGCACTCAGACAAAGACCTGATTACCTCTTTGTAGGAGAAGTGCGAGGTGCAGAGGCATATAACCTTTTTCAAGCAATGGCTACCGGTCACACAGGAATGGGTACAATACATGGAGATAGCGTAACTGGAACAATTAGACGTTTAGAGAATGAACCTATGAATATCCCACGGACTTTAATTCAAACATTGAACATTGTTCTTGTTGAACGTAAAATACGCCGAGGAGATAAACAAGTACGAAGAGTAATTGAATGCACTGAAATCGTAGGAATCGACCCTGTGACTACAGAATTGATAACAAACAAAGTTTTTGGATGGAATGCCCGTGAGGATGCATTTACAAACTATGGCCGATCCTACGCCTTAGAAGGCATTCAAGAATCCCAAGGATTAACTGAAGCTCAAGTTTTCGATGAACTTGAGCGTAGAAAAACCATCTTGAGATGGATGGTCAAAAAGAAGTTTGCTCATTTTTCTCAAGTTTCTGAGGTAGTTAACAGTTATTATCAGAATGCTCTAGAAACAGTTGATCGTGCTAAACGTGAATTAAAAGCTATTTAAATTTATTTGGAGTGTTTGTTTGTGAGTAAGGTTATCAGAAGAGTCGGTTACCTCAGATTTGGCAGATTTCTCGAATCATGGATTGAGAAGGGTCGCTTTGAAAGACTTAATACCAGTTTAAAAAAAGCAGGTATGGATATTTCAGTACGGGCCTACCTAGGAAGTGCCATTTTTAGTTCGTTACTAGTAAGTATCTTATCTATCATTTTAGTAACAGCAACCAGTATTTTACTGCTTCAAACTTCAGATCCTACAGCAGATATACAAAGTCATCTCCTTCCATCGATTATCCTTGGAATTGTATTTGGGGCGATTATTGGTATTTTAACTTATATTCCATTCCTATACTGGCCCCAAATGAAGGCTACTGATAGAAAAATACTAATAGAAGCAGGTTTGCCCTCCACAGCTTCTTATCTTTCAGCTATGTCAAGTTCAGGCGTTCCACCCAATAGGTTATTCTACTCACTTGCTGGAGAAGCTTCAGTTGCACCTGAGATTTCCAAAGAAAGCAAGCGGATAACACGGGATACAGAGATTTTTGGTTATGATATTCTAAAAGCTTTGCGTGTTGCAAGTGAAAGATCTCCTTCGGAGAGATTTTCTAAATTCTTAGATGGAATGTCAGCAACGGTCACAAGTGGAGGAGATCTTACCTTTTATTTGTCTGCTGAAGCTAAAGCTTTGATGAAAACGAAGGAGGAAGAAACTAAGGAGTTTATTGACCAGTTAGGAGTATTATCGGAAATTTTTATGATTTTAGGAGTTGTCGCTCCTTTGTTTTTTGTAGTTATTATCGCTATCCTTGCAGTTATTTCACCAAATATTATGCTCTTAACTGCCATAATGTTAGTGTTAACTTACCTGATAATGCCTATTTTGTTAATTGTTATGATATTATTGATCTCTACTATCTCACGAGAAGTTTAGCAGAAAAGAGGTTTCAAAAATGGGAAAATTGACAAAAAAAAGAGAACAATGGATTTGGATAATTTCCATATTCCTATTCATAATTGCGTTAGGTGCTTCCTTATACTTTTACATTCCAGTACTTAACCATATTTTTCCAGTGACCGCTCCTGAAGCTGATCCCAATTTGGACGATCCAAGAGATCATCCTTATCTCGACATTGTTAGTGAGATCATTAAAGACCCGTTCCTAAACTTTTTTGACATCATTGATATGACTGTTGTAATGATTCTTGTCTTGATTGTTCTGCCAGGGTGGGCATATCACTCTGACCAAAAATGGAGGGATAATATTGATGATAATATTCCGTCTTTATTACGTGAAATTTCCGATGCCCAGAAGACTGGTCTTCCCTTACCAAGAGCAATAATGTCAGCAAGTAAACATAATTATGGAGCTCTTACTCCTGAACTGAAGAAAATGGCAGCTAAAATCAGTTGGGGAATTCCTTTTAGCAAAACACTTCGTAGTTTAACTGAAACCACAGATACCCCACTAATGAAAAGAACCTCATTATTGATCTTAGAAGCTGAACGTTCAGGAGGAGCTATTGAGGATGTTTTCGATTCCGCTCACAAACATGTGTCAGAAGTATTAGGATTAAAAAGAGAACGCCTTGGAGCAATGAAACCTTTCACATGGATAATATTTGTTTCATATATTGTCTTCTCTTTAGTAATGATCATTTTATTAATTTCGTTCTTTCAAACATTGGCTTTGAATATTGTGGAGGCGGTATCTGAAGGACAGGCTCAACAAGCAGCAGCATTACCATTTAACGTTGCAGGATTACAATTGGTATTCTTTCATTTAATGGTTATTGAAGCGGTATTTGCAGGTCTCATAGCAGGTAAGATGGGGCAAGGTAATGCCTATCTCGGATTACGGTACTCCTGTTTTCTACTGGTAATTTGTTACATACTTTTTAAAATCTTAATAACTGATATTGTTGTCCAATTCCTTTCATTATTTGGTCTGGCATGAATAAAAAGAGGTCGAACTCCATGGGAAAAGAAGAAAAAATGCTTACAGAATTGTTAGAAAAAGTATCAACCCTTGAAGATAAATTGACCAATATGGAGTTTCTGATGGTTCAAGGTATGGGAACAGGGGGAGCAACACTGAAATCTCCGACCTTATCATCCGTATCTACTCCCCAAGCAGGTCCTGTTGAAGTTAATTTAGCTCCTCTCGAGAAAAGAATTACTGAAATTGAGAATAATGTCTCTGATATTATGAATAAGATTAACAACTTAACAGAATTAACCTCGACAATGAAAACCGAAAAAACACAGAAAGCTGACGAATTAATTACTCAAGCCACATCATTATTGGAGAAGGGTCTTCAATTGACAGAATTAGAAACGACGATGTTAGAATTGAAAGATCGGATTCAAGAGATAGTTATCCAGCTTGAAGTGGCAAATGTTGGCTCTTCTACCGAAGATAGCATGTCTTAGCAAGCTTAAATGGCAACTCATGTTTAATACATAAATGGGCAATAAAATGTACTTTTCACGACTTAAAAAACGACGAGGTGGGCAGATTAGGGCAGTTGACTTCGTCGTGAGTCTTTTTCTCTTCTTACTTATGTTATCGCAATTAATTCTCCTTGTTATCAATATACAAATCAGAATAAGTTCAAGTGCGATAGATACCGTAGCCTTTGAAGAACTGGATATTTTTGGACGTCAATTACTTCTCGAAGAAGGTGATCAAGATTGGGGTTATTATCAGGCGCTACCCTCAACATTTGGTCTTGCAGATAGTAATGAAAACACATACTTAACTTTGGATGGTGCAAAAATTGCTCGAATCATTACTGGTACACCAAATCCAGTAGGAGTTGTATCAGGATATGAAATGTATGATTATTCTACTCTTAAAGAAACTATTGGTCTCCAGAGTGATTTTGATTTCCAAATTGGACTTTATCCTTTATTATATCCAGATATCAGTGTGTCTTCCAACAATTTTGCTGAAGTTAGTGTGAAAAATATATATGATATTCCTACTTCAGATGTCCGTGTTCACTTCTTTACCATTGACTTAACTAATGGTGAAGTGATTTCGGAAGGAGAGACATTAACAAATTCAGATGGAGATACTTCCCTTCAACTGTCTGATCCTACTGCAAGCATTCAAGGAGGAGAACACTTCGTATTCATCATCGTAGAGAAAGGACCTCTTTGGGGGATGAATTGGGGGTTCAATGACCCGACTTCTGACGAAGTTGTTTTTGGAGCTTCTTCAACTACGACGATATGGGGAGGAGCTATCCATTCAACAAGTTTATTGGTTACAGATATTCTAGCTGTAACACCTGACTCACACTTCCTTTCTATCATATATCAAAATAGTACATCGGGTTATTCAAATAAAACTATAAATCTTGCTACTGCTTTGGATGGGAATGAAACAATTTCAATTCCTAATGAAGGCCTAGTAGCTTTTATAAGTGTCGCGAGAAACGATAATCAATATCAAGTAGGAATAGGATCATACCCTGCAATTTTAGATCGTGATTCATCCGATGGGTCTTTTTATCAGGTTTTTGGAGAATTAGAGATTGGGAGTAAGACCAAATCGTTGTTATCAAAGATTTATCCTGTGAATGTCCGGAGTACATTGATGAGCTTTCAATTAACATTATGGAGAAATTAGTATAATGAGAGCACATAGAGGACAATTACAAATCGCAGAAACACTTGTTTCAGTCGCGCTTATGTTAGTTCTCGCTCTACTCTTAATAGCCGCTTCAAGTCAGACATTATCATCTTATTCCAATCTTACAGGTTTAGATCAATCAGCAACAGATATACTTACAGCTGCAGATGAAGTAGGAATTTTAAGACCAGCCATATATCTCTATGGAGACACAAAATATGAAGAAGAGTATTCTTATTACTGTGATCTCCTAGATGACTATATTCTTTCAATGATTTCAAATAATATTGATTACGCCTTAATTGCCCATATTATTCATAATGGTACCATAAATGAAGATTATTTCAGCCTTATTGGCTCTACAACAGTTCTTACTTCGCTTCAACAAGGGGGAGAAGCAGTTGTTGCTAAATACCATTTAGGTTCCTTTACTTCAGCCTCATTTGGTCAGTATACCAAACAATATCTTGTCAAATTATTTTTATGGGAGAAATTCTAAGTGGTACCTCTAGGAATCATACACTTGAAGAAACGAAGAGGTCAGATGTTCATCTTAGCAACAATGTTGATTGCTGTTTATATCGTAATGATGACATCTGCATTGATGAATATGGGGGTTGAAGAAGTTGATCTTGATGTAGAAACCTTACGGGAGCCATATTTAGATACGAAAAGAGAAATTCAGAATTATTTAGAATTAATTTTAACTAAATATAGTAAAGAAGAAATATTAGAGGAAGATGTAACCAGTGAAATTTTAAACTTCCTAGAAGGAATGAGAGATGTGTACTCCACCCGTGGAGTAAATTTAAGGGTTCAGATGCGTACTGATAACTTCAATATTGTCGCAAAGCAATCTCCATATGGAAATATCTCAGATGGAGCTATTTATACTAGTGAGATCAATGCTGAATTTGTATTATATTTAAGCGCCAGAACATCCACTTTCTCAATTAATGAATCTTTTTCCATTGTTTTTCTTGGGCGAGTTGAAATTCAAGATGATAGTATAATCGTTCAACAGTCAAGAGGAACCGATTTCTATCACATCGACGCTTTTTCAGTCCATATCTTCAATACTACACATACACTTATTCCCTTTTCTAATCCAAATCAAACTGGTATCTATTACTTTGAGGGGGTCAAAGATCTAGATAACCTAGGTATCCTTAACGTTACCTTGATGAATGGGGTTCATATTTTATCGTGAGAGGAAATGATAGAGAAAGAGTTCCATAAATACATCCAAAGTATAAAAAATGTTCTTGAAACTCAAATCCAGTTAGCGCAGAGGGCACGAGCACACAGGATTGACCCCCAGTCAACAATTGAGTCAACGCTTACCTTTTCCACCAAGGCAAAGATAGCTGCTATTCTAAAAATTCCAAAATTAGAGGAATATCTTCCTCCGAATCTCGCTTTACATGAAACACCTCTTCTTTTAGCGGCGGATATTGCTAAACAAATTGTTAATGGCCGATTCATAAAAGATTCTCGGGAAAACCTGATATTATTGGCACTACACAGCGCTTTAGTGGTTTTAAGCCAAGGATTGATCTCGGTTCCACATGAAAGCATACCGAAAATTACAATTGACTCTAAATCAAACCATTTAACTATATATTTTTCAAATACAATACGTTATGTCACTGGGGATACTATTGGTTTAGTCATCTTGATTGCTGATTATATACGCCACATTTTACATCTTAACCGGTTTAATCCCTCCCCAGAACTGTTAAATAGGTATATAGAAGAATTAGAGATTTATTTTACAATGAATGACCGTTCTGGGAATCTACGAAAAGATTTGATCCGCTTTCTAGTTCAAAATATCGGTGTAGAGGTTTCTGGGGAAGCGTATGAAAGAATTGAGGTTAAAAAATATAGAAATTTACCTAATATGACTAATAGGTTACGAATGGGGATGTGTGTTGCTTTTGACAAGGTAATTGAAAATATTAATACAATCGTACATATTCGGTTAATTTCAGGCATTCCCGAGTGGGAATGGCTTGTCTCTCCTTTAAAAAGGATTAGAAGAGAAAAACATGAGTTTGGAATAGGAGAAGTACGTGGAACACAACCTTTACTCTCAAGATCGGGAAAACCTGGAGGATTCAGATTGAGATATGGCTATTCCCGTAATACAGGCCAAGGTGCTGCAGGAATCCATCCTGGAACTATGTACCTTTCAAAAATGCTCTCTCCAGGCACAAATATAAGGATTGATTTTATGGAACGATCCCTTACTGTTTTTCCTGTTTCAACTCTAGTCGGTCCTTTAGTTGAATTGAAAGATGGTTCTAGTGAAAGACTTGAAACTTTAACGCGAGTCCGTGAGATAGAAAATGACGTGGTACAGATCTGGGAAATGGGAGATATTTTACTTTCACCAGATGATATTCCGACTACAGAAACTATTGAATTATCTGCTTGGACTGAGGAATGGTGGAGTTTAGAGATAAAAAGCAAAATATCTACAAAATTTAGAACGCTAGAAAATCTAGCGAAGCTTCTACGAATTTCTAAAAAAGGATTAGAGGATTTATTAAAGGACCCATCACGTTTTCATCCATCTCCAGAAATAGCTTTCAATTTGAGTAAGGTGACGGAGGTCCCTATCCATCCATTCTACTCTTTCAATTGGAATGAAATCGCTATAAGTGATCTAATACGGCTACTTCAGAAAATTAATGACTCTACTGATGATCTACTACCCAATGATGAGGATTTGAAAAATATTCTACTGCAGTTGGGTGTTCCTTTTAATATTGTTAATGATAGGATACATTCGGAACGATTTGAACCCTATTTTCATTCATTAAAAGGAAAACACGAACAAATTCATCAGATAATATCAAGTTCTACATCAGAGAGTAATGAAGAATTGATTCAGCAGTTGATAGAAATCCCTATAAGATCATTATGCCACAGGAGGATTGGATTAAAAATTACTCGAGTCGAAAAAGCCGAATGTCGCCACATCAATCCACCGGCACACATTCTTTTCCCCATTGGTTCTCATGGTGGCAGCCAAAGAAATTTATTAAATATTAGAAAGGGAACTAGTGTTAATATTCAGGTTTCAGAAAGATTCTGTTCAACATGTGAGAAGTCAACATTTTTCTCTTATTGCCCTGAATGTTTTCAAGAAACGAAACAACTTTATGTTTGTAAGCAAGGACATATCTCCGAAACAAGAAGTTGTAGTGAATGTGGTCAGTATGCCTTTCCTGCAAGAACTAAACCAGTCGACGTTCAAGAATTAATAAAATTTGGTATACAAAAAACGGGTTTACATGATTTGAAAAAGATTAAAGGAGTTTCTTTTCTTAACAATAAGAACCGAATACCTGAAAATGTCATTAAAGGGATTTTAAGAGCAAAACACGATCTTTTTGTTTATAAAGACGGTACCAGTCGTTTTGACCAAACTAATGCTCATATTACCCATTTTACGCCGAAGGAAGTTCATACTTCTGTTGAGGATCTCCTAAGGCTTGGATATACTCATGATGTATTTGGTAATGACTTGGTACAAGATGATCAACTTATTGAAATCTATCCATATGATGTGATTGTGAGTAAAACAGCATCCGAATTTCTTGTCAATCTATCCAAGTATCTTGATGATGAATTAACATTTTTATATGAACTACCTCCTTATTATCGAATTAATTCTTTAAATGACGTTGTTGGCTCCTTAATTGCAGGAATTTCTCCATTTTCTATGGTAGCCGTAATTGGCAGAATCATTGGTTATACAGACAACAATGTAAATTATGCTCATCCAGTCTGGCATATAGTAAAAACACGTAATTGTAATGGGGATATTGATTCAATAACACTTCTTCTAGACGTTTTTCTAAATTTTTCAATGGAGTTCATT
>JBHLPQ010000030.1:0-26105 GCA_048939265.1 Promethearchaeota archaeon | reverse complement strand
GCACGAAATCCTCCAGGAGCAACGAAATGTCGCCGTTGTCGTTCTACAAGATTACGCCCCAAACGAAAAGAAAGAGCGGGATAGAAATAAAAGTATCCTGAATCATTGTCTCCCCATTTTCATCATTTTTCTAAATTTGATTTCATGTGGGGTATCTATTTGCAGATTTATGATGGTAGTGTAGGTGAAGGAGGAGGTTCCATCCTTCGATTAGTTACAGCACTCTCTCTTGTGGCACAAGAACCTGTGAAAATCATTAATATACGTAAAAATCGTCCAAAACCAGGACTCCAAACACAACATCTTGTAGGTCTTCAGGCACTAACAGAATTCTGCGGGGGAGAATTAAACGGGGACTATCTTGGATCAGAGACCATTTCTTTTGTACCTTCAAATTCATGGAAATCTATCCTAAAAATTCATGTTACAACAGCAGGCAGCCTGGGATTAATCTTACAATCTCTTCAAGTGGCTATCCTTGGAGCTAAAAGTCATTCTTTGGAAATAGAATTCCGAGGTGGGGCCACTTTTGGTAAATGGGCACCTAGTATTCCTTATGTAAATCATGTCACTTGGGAAATCTTTCGCAAAATGGATTTTGATCTTGAACTTCAAATTGAACGTCATGGGTTTTATCCAAAGGGAGGGGCACGTGTTTTTGCTAAATTACATTCTCCTCCTCTAATAAGGGGGTTGGACATTGAAACGTTTGAAAAACCAAAAGTAGCTCATATTTTATCATTTGAATCAAAACATCTTCAAAAAGCACGAGTGGCAGAACGACAAACAAGGACAATTACAACAGCCCTAGAAAAACAGGATATAGATTCAAAAGTTTTCAATGAATCAGTAAGTTCAGATAATCCTGGTTCAGGTGTATTAATATACTCAAAAACAAAAAAATCCGTAATTAGTGGGGATTTTGTTGGTGAACGTAAGCTTTCTGCTGAAGTAGTGGGCCGAAAAGCCTTCAATCGATATTTTAATACAATTGAAAAAGAAAGTACTATTGATCCCTTCTTAGCTGATCAAGTTCTGCCTATTATGGCATCAGCTTCAAGGTCAAGTGTTTTTTTCACCCCTTATTTATCTAATCATACTAAAACTAATATTAAGTTAATAAAAGATGTATTAGATGTTGATATTCACACAGAAAAAATAGATAATCGATTTAAGGTTTCTGTTGAGGTTTAGCTAATTGAGTTTCTTCAGATATCCATTTCAGATATTTTTCGCTTCCGGTGTGAATTGGATAAACCACAAAAGCTGGTAAATCATATGAATGAGATTCATCGATCAATGAATGGATTTTTTCAATTAAGAAATCTTGTGTTTTACACAACAAGATTATTTCTGTTGCTTCTTCAATCTTTCCTTTCCAACGATACACTGAATGCACATCTTTAATCAGATTTACACATGCAGCAAGTTTTTTCTCAAGTAAGATGTGTGAAAATTCCTTTGCTTCTTCTAGACTCTCAAAAGTTGTATAAATAGCGACAAACATGATTATTCCTCCTTCTTCATTGAAAGTTGCTTATGATAACCAAATCGCTGCTCCTTCTTACAATTCAGGCAAAAATAATGAATTTGTCTTTTTTTGTTATTTAAACGTATTCTGGTTGTTTTAGCGCTTACTGGATAATCACATGACCGACAAAAATAGAGTCGATAATGGTGTGGGAGATGTACTCGGCCCCGTTTACCAATTTTTCGAGCTGAACGAAATAGTTCTCGAGATCGAAGGGGATTAGTGAGACGAGATTTCATTCCCTCCTCAATAAGAAATTTCATGGCTTCTCGTGTTAGAGATTGGATTTCTTGGCGTTCTATTGATCTTTTTCGTTTTTTACGACGACGAGAAGTTACCATTCTTATGAACACCTACAGATTCAAATTTTCAATGTTTCTAATTTAATCTATAACTTAACTAACTAAACTACTTAACTCATTATGCACCTGTTTCATCGTTAAACATTTATCAACAAAGCTTTTTAATTTAAAGCAGGGGGGGTTGTATTGCCAATAAAGGGTTAGAATTCAAGAGGATTTGCTCCGATAGTGTAGCTCGGCCCATCATTCCGGGCTTTCGCCCCGAATCTGGCTGAATTCAATATTGAATCCATGCGGAAGGACCCGGGTTCAAAGAACATAAACGTATTGTTTGTGGTTGGAAAATCCCGGTCGGAGCATTTCTTTTTGCAATAAACCTCCTACTTTGCCAAGTGATTAATTATGAGTAGACCCTTAGATGTATTAACAGCCGCTCTCAACAAGAAGGTTATCCTTAAAGTGAGAGGACAACGAGAAATCCGTGGAATCTTACGTAGTTACGACCCCCATCTTAATTTATACCTAGAAGAAGCCGAAATGATTTATCCTCCCAAAGAAGAGGAAGAAGCCATAATAGAATCATTAGGTAATATCATCTTACGAGGAGATAATGTAATTCTAATTTCTCCCCCATAATGAGCTCAAATGAGCTAAAGACCTATCGAGGTGTGAAAAATGACAAAAGGAACAGCTTCACGAGGAAAACATACTGCCAAACGAACCCATATGCAATGTCGGAGATGTGGGAATCGTTCATATCATAAGCGAAAACGCCAATGTGCTTACTGTGGATTTCCAAATCCAAAATTACGACGATATTCTTGGGTACGCAAAAATTTCAATAGACGTCAACGTACCGATTAGAGGAACATAGGCTTTCAAGTATGTATATCATCTAAAAATTTTTAATCACTTGCCAGATTTAACTGAATTACTTCGTATTTACGATCGCCGAGGTAGCTTAGAATTTGCTTTGATTAGCAAATGAGAAACCCGGGAGAAGCACTAGTTTATAGTGGTGTTGGATCCCGTCAGCGCTGGACTGAAGTCTCCAGTTCAACTGCGAGATTGAAATCCAGTTGTCGTGCGTTCAAATCGCACCCTCGGCATTTTTTTATGTTTGTGAGTGGAGAGTCGTTCAAATAATTTCTAGTTCATAAAAAGAATGAATATTAACTGTGCATAATGAAAAGAATGTGGGATAGAGAGTTTCTTTATAATGAGAGAAAAAGTAAAGAGAATTAAGTAGACTAATTGCTTAGAATTTCGGTGAGTTGGAAAATGAAATCATTAGTAACATTGTCTTTGGGAGGAAGTATTATCAACCCTGGCGAAATTGATAGTCAATTTCTTACAGATTTTTCCATCGTGGTTAAAGAGCTCGTGCATCAACATAAATTCATGATTGTATGTGGTGGCGGGAAGGTAGCTCGTCAGTACATCAAAGGACTACCTCAAGGATTAACTGAAGGTGAACGGGACTACATGGGAATTGCTGCAACTTGGCTCAACGCCCAGTTGTTAACCTACTATTTTAAAGGCCACTGCTCTCCAATTCTACCTACTTCTGTGGAAAAATTAACTGAACAACTCCAATATCATGCGATTGGCATTTCCGGAGGATTCTTACCCGCAATTAAGACTGATGAAGATGCAGCCATTCTAGCTGATTTATTAGGATCCCCCATTCTCGTGAATGTGACCAATGTTGATGGGATTTATAATAAGGATCCGAATAAGTTCCCTGATGCGAAAAAATACAAAGAGTTGACCTATAAACAATTCTATGAAATTGTTAATCCATTATCATTAGGTGCTGGGTCAAATGCGCCATTCACACTAATTGCTGCGAAGATTTGTGAGCGAACAAACATGCGAATCATTATTTGCTCAAAAAATGCAGAAAAGATAAGGGGAGCAATCCAAGGAGAAAATGTTGGAACAGTGATCCAAAACACATGAAAAGACATGTCTCAAAATTCTTTTTCTTCAGAGTGTATTTCAAGTGATTTAACTACATTTCCATTATGTCTTCCATCTCAAACATATGGTACAACATTATTCTGGGCTGAGGAATACTGGGCTGTTGTACAAATTCAAAAACTAAAAAGTCAATATCCAGATATTAATTTGTCTGGACTTATTGATCCATGTTTTATGCAAAAATTCCCAAGTTTTTTCAAGGGGCCTATTCATGAAAAAATCCTAGGCACAAGAAGCTTTGAGGACATAACCACATTCTTATGGGAAGATAAACGTCGTGCAATTAATATTGCGACCTCACATGCACCTTCTAGACTTATTGCTGAGAACTACTTGCATCAATTTGGGGACAATTTTGGTATAATTACATTTGATGCCCACTTAGATCTATCTAATTCTCAAAAAGTACATGGAGCATGGATTACGAAAGAACTAGCGAGTATTACTACTGTGATTGGAGGATGGGCTGATACAAGTCTAGATTTTGATAATGCTTCCAGTCATTTTCCGTTCATTGTACAAAATGTGGCTGATGCAATCTCGAGTCGGGATCTTCATACTTGGTTGAAAGGTAAACACATATATTTAAGTATAGATTTGGATTACTACCAGCATTCACTCAGAAATTATCTAGGTTATTCAAACTACTGGCATAGAAATAAAATTATTGGCCATTCAATGACAATTGGACAGATCCTTGAAGAAAATAAGCAAAATTTTGATTTAAATTCACCACTCCTAGTAGGAAAATCATTAGGTTTTTTCCCAAGTTTAGAAGATTTTATACAAAGAAAGAAGGAGAGTTTGAAAGACCAAACCTCAGAGATCTTGAAAAATTTGCAAAATATTGTGAAAATATGCCGTAAAAACTCTGCTACTCCTATCTGTATTGATTTTGTTGAATATTCCCCGATTTGTGACTGGTACCAATTAACAATCAACGAATTTGTAGAGAATTATTCCAAATATCGGGCTATTATACATTCTTAATCTCATTTCATTTCAAGTGAATCATCGTTACAAATTTCTTCTAAAGTCAAAGCAGCGTTTGTTAAAGTATATTTATCAGCTGCTATTTTTATAGGAACCAAATTAGACACATCGTTTGAAGACCTTAGAGAGTCAGCTGGTAAGATACACAATTTAAGATTTTATAAAAGTCTTAACTAGGGTTTTTTTATAATACATTGAAATCATCAACCAAAGAAGAAATGAACTTTGATTATCATTTGTGATTCAAAATGAGTTATGAACAGTATAAACTGGAAAGAACGCTCACTGACTTGCAAAATAAGGAATCTCCAGATGGAAGTACTTGTTTAATATCTCTATACGTACCTCCTGATAGAGCCATCGCTGATTTTGTTCAAGAATTAACTGATGAAGTGGGTACTGCCACAAATATACGAAGTAAATTCACACAAAAGAATGTTATTTCGGCATTACGGAATGTAATTGGTAAGCTCAAGTTGTACGGGCATAAATCTCCAGAAACAGGAATAGCAATTTTTGCAGGTGCAACTGCAGATTCTGGACATAAGGATTATAAAATTGAATCTTATATTTTCGAACCGCCCCAACCGATATCTCGTAAGTTATATGTATGTGATAATCGCTTTCATGTTGAGTATCTAGTAGACCGGTTAATTGAAAAAGATACCTACGCTTTATTAGCAATTGACAGTGCCAAAGCAACAATAGCAACACTAAAAGGGGATCAAATCGAGATTGTGAAAAGCACACGAAGTGGTGCTGCTAAAAAACATCGCAAAGGAGGTCAAAGTAGCGTCCGCTTTGCGCGGCTGCGAGAGGAAGCAGTGACACGGTTCCTGAAACGTGTTGCTGACGACCTGAAACAGTTTTTCATTGAAGATCCGAGTATTGAATTAAAAGGGGTGATTATTGGAGGTCCAGGTCAGATAAAAGATCAAGTTGTTGAACATTTTGATCCCCGATTAAAAGACAAAGTTGTTGGAATTAAAGATTTAGGATACGGAGGAGACAGAAGTGGAATAAATGAGCTTATGGCGGAGTCCCAGGATATTTTAGAGGGAGTTGCTCTTATAGAGGAAAAACAACTGGTTCAACAATTCCTAGATGCATTAACAGTGGGAAAAGCTAATTATGGGGAGAAAGAGGTTCGGGAAAACCTCAAAATGGGTGCTGTTGATATCTTATTAATTTCAAAGGGAGTTGATCTAGTACGAATAGAAGCTGAATGTCAGAATTGTGGATACAAGGAAGAAAAAACAGTAAAACCGTCAGAGGTCGAGAATTATATAACCATGATGCAAAAACAGCAGTGTCTTAAATGTAACGTCTCAAAGTGGAAAATGATCCAAAAAGATCTTATTATGGAATTAGGAGAATTGGCGGAAAAGACTGGTGCAAAAATTGAAATAATTAACCACCAAACTGAAGAAGGACGACAAATACAAAATTTCGGAGGAATTTGCGCGATTTTGCGATACACACCCTCGTAACGGAGAATTCAAGAAAAATATGCGCCGACCGGGATTTGAACCCGGGTAGCCAGCTATCTTCTCATTAATAAGAATGGAAGGCTGGAGTCCTAGACCAGACTAGACTATCAGCGCTTTAGTAACAGATGATGATCATACAATACCGTTAGGATCGAAAAAACCTTTTCTTGATTTAACTAAATTCCTTTTTGATAGTCCAATTTTTTCTGAATGAAATCTTTCAAAAAAGTCTAAGAAAGTAGTGTTAAAGGAACGTTTTTTAAAGATCCCTTTTTAAGCCAAATTCGATTAAAAAGGCTTCGATTTGAGCCCTATCTTTGGAGAAAAGAAAAATAATGCCCCCTATCCCCGCCCGATGCCTAATTATCAGCTTTATTTCAATGATAATCCTTAGTATTGTCATCTCGAGCTCATTGATTTTCACATCTCGAAATTTAATTAGTGAGAGTTCTTACTGTGAATTCGAGGAAGATAATTCCCAAATACATAATTTAGTAATCGAAATCAGATTACCAAAGGCAATTTCTCAAGATGATAATACAACACTGGAAACATCTACTAATACAACAACACCTACAACAGAAACATCAAATATCACAGAAACAGAAGAGTATCCACCATGGAAACCAAATATTAATTTCTTTGGAAATCCCATTTACTTTGATCCAAACATGTATTTTTACTTCGCATTAATTTTTTCTGTCTTAGGGATTCTATCAACGCTGTGGTTGATATTTTTTGTGGAAACTAGTAAAGAACGTACAATTCGAGAGCGAATAATCGGCTCAGCAATTCGTTTAATTTTTATGAGCCTATTTCTAGGTTTAGCTCTACACTTTTGGATTCTTTTTGAACCAATCTAATTTCATTCTTTATTCCATGAAATGAATTTCTAGCGAGTAAATAAACTAGAGAAAATAAGGAGAAAAGAGTTAATTCGCTTTTCTAGCTTCCTTTTGGTAGTTAACTAACCTTTTTATGACCATTAGTAGCCTTTCTTCCATTGGAAATAATAGACAACCATAAGCTTTTTTAATGGCTAATCTGGCTGTAACATGATTTTTTTCCTGACTGCGCAATTGTCATCAATTGTGAGGAAGAAATCATTTGACACTGCTAGACCATTATCTTCAAGAGGAAAAATCTTATTGGAGCATACAAGCTCTTCTAAGGAAAGCAATTTGCAAGGGGAAATGGGTGTTGCTCTATGGAAGTCGAGTAATTGCAGTCTCAGAGACTAGAGATGAAATAGTCCGACATTTTCACGATTTTTCAGAAAAATTAGATCCACGCCATCATCTCCCAGGTGCTATTTGTGTACAAGTGGGTAATGAAAACAAATTTTACCGAATATCAGTAGATGAGGAAGAAGAGGAAAAAGAATCAAAGAAATATGAAATTACGGTATAATGCCAGGTTTAATATTATTATTCAACCGTTACCGTCTTAGCTAAATTCTTTGGTTTATCAGGGTCAAAACCACGTCGAACAGCGGCATAATAGGCTAGCATTTGAAGAGGTAATATATGAGTTATCGGCCTAAGTACAGATAAAGACGTAGGTAAAATAAATGGATAATCAGACCTCTCTATAATATCATGATCATTTTCAGTAACTGAAATGATAAAGGCACCACGTGCACGCATTTCTTCAGTGCTACTTAACATCTTTTTGGCGGTCCAATCATTTGGAGCGATTATTACAACGGGAAAATTTTGTTCCACAATTGCGATAGGCCCGTGTTTACTTTCACCTGCAGGAAATGCTTCAGCGTGGATATATGAAATTTCTTTAAGTTTTAATGCCCCTTCAAATGCTATGGGCAGGTTATATCCCCTGGCAAGGAAATAAGCATGGTTTTTGGAAGAGATCCTTGCAGCTAATCTTTTTGCTTTGAATTCATTTTGATTGATAATTGTACGAGCTAAATGAGGTGTTTTTGTTACAAGAGCATCAATATTTTTTGTAAACTCAGTTGTGTCTAAAAGCCCAACATCATGCTCAATTTGAAGAGCCAACCTTGCGAGGAGAACTACCTGTGCTGTGTGAGTTTTAGTTGCAGCAACCCCGATTTCTGGACCTGCTTTCGTATAAAGAGGAATGTGGCTTAACCGTGGTATGGAAGAATCAACTACATTCGCTACTGAAATTATTGATGCACCATGTTTGCGAGCTGGCCCTAATCCTTTCATAACATCCAAAGTTTCACCAGATTGACTGATAGCAATGATTAAGGTGTCTTCATCAATCAGGTGAGAATAAGTTTTGTATTCAGATGCTATAACTTCATATAACGGCTTTTTCCCAAGAATTCGTTGAAATTGGTGATACCCAGTTAATCCTGCGTGGTAACTTGTGCCACATGCCAAAAAGATAATTCTTTCAGCTTTTAATATCTTGTCTGAAGCCTTGGTAATAATTTGGGGGTCAATACTAAGAGTGTTCTTAAGAGCAATGGGTTGTTCATGGATTTCCTTCAACATGAAGTGGGGGTAGCCGCTTTTTTGCGCACTTTCAGCGGTCCAAGAAATAATGACAGGTTTAGGTTGTACTTTGAAACCATTTTTCTCAATATAGACGGTTTGAGGGGTTAAAGTGGCAATTTCACCGTTTCTAAGAACTATCACCTTTTTTGTATATTCAAGAAACGCTGGAATATCACTCGCAGCAAATTTTGTGTCTTCACGAACTCCAATAACTAATGGACTGTCTTTTCGAGCTAAAAATATTGTTTCTGGATCTTCGGAGTGCATCAATGTGATAGCGTAAGTTCCTTCGATTTGATCCACTACTCTCTTGAAAGCATGGATTTTTGATGTTTCCTGATCGAGATGCTCGAGTTCCTCCTCCATAAGATGTGCGATTACTTCTGAATCGGTTTCTGATGAAAATTTATGCCCCTTTTCAATGAGTGATTTTTTTAAATCGAGATAATTTTCAATAATCCCATTATGAACAACAATAATATTACCCTTACAATCTAAATGGGGATGGGCATTTTCTTGACTAATCGAACCATGAGTAGCCCAACGTGTGTGTCCAATCCCGATGGTTCCTTGGAGACTCTCTAAGTCCAATCTTTTATTGACCTTGTCAATCATCCCAACGTCTTTCAAGACTTCAATTTTTCCATTATTAATGGTAGCAACGCCTACACTGTCGTAACCGCGGTACTCAAGCTTTTTTAGACTATCAGTGATCATTTTAGAGACGTTGGTTTTGGAACTCGTAGTTATTGCAATGATTCCACACATTTTCTTCGCTTCAACCCTGATTTTCTATTGAATAGTATGAATGACAATGAAGAGAATAGCAAAAACAAAATACTTCCCTTTGATAGAATTTAAATTTTTTAGCTATTATTTTTCTCGAAGTCTCGAATTTGATTCTACTCAGAGAAACCAATAGAATGTTTCAAGAAAATTCTGAAAAGGTTATTCTACATTTTTATTGAACAAATCATTTTAAACCAAAGAAGAAGCCAATAGAACTGGAATTTTAGTATTACTGATCTAATTTATTTTGGATCAGTTATTATAAAAAGCGTTAAAAATAGTCCGACAGCCATTTGAGGGCTTTCAAGGGGTTGATATATTATTGATACAGAACTCATATGAAATCTCGCCAAAGGAGGCGCAAGTTCTAGCTCATAACATACGATGGCAAATCATGGAGCTTCTATCGAGTGATAAAACCCTGTATGCAAAGAATATAGCTAAAATATTGAATTTAACAGAACAAAAAGTGCATTATCATCTAGCAAAATTACGGGATGCGGGTTTATTAACACCTACTGGCGTTAAATCAATAAAAAGAGGACGAGCTAAGCTTTTCGCTCCCATCGCAAATCAGTTTGTACTATCTTTAGCGAAACATGGCATAGCTCCAAAGGAGACAGCGTTTAACAAGATAATTTCAGGATCTTTTTGCAAAAATGGGGAATTCATTGGTAAAATAATTGTTGGTAGTGCTGAACCACATGGAAGGTATGATGCGATATCTCGTGATGGATTTCTCACAGGGGAACTTTGTTGGTATCTAGGAAATTATATTACGAGTAAAATAGGTTTTGTACCTAATTATGTTAGTACAGACGTAATTTATGAGAAAGCATTCGGTAAAAGAGGAACCAATTTGATATTAATAGGAGGACCTATCACCAATACCCTAACAGCTCATTTTAATCCAGCTCTCAAATCTAAATTTGACATCTATTTCAGTGAAAATCGAATTAGGCATAAGAATAAGGATTTTTCTCATCCTGCTCATGGATTAGTTGCTTTATTCCAGAATCCTGAAGCCCCAGATTTGTGGATTCTAGTTCTTGCTGGTGTTCGTAGTCTTGGTACGCGTGCCGCAATTTACGCAATCATTACTGATTGTTGTGAAATGTTTGGCAACGGAACAGAATTCGCTACAATTTTACAAGGCAAAAGTAAGGACGGAATACATGTCACTGGGGTCACAAAAGTGAAGAGTAATTCTCTTCAGTAAGATAATTAGACTTCAAAATGTTGTTAAATTGCCAATTTATCTCCTAAATGAAGTAGGAATCTAGCATATTTCAAAATAACTGGTAAAAAAGAGATGAGATAAGGTTGTCTGAGGCACAACAATTACTTAGAATGGCTATGCAACAAAAAAGGAAATTTCTCAGTGTTCAAGAGTCAAAAAACATATTATCTAAGGCGAATTTTCCAATAAATCCAACAGGGTTTGGAACTAATTGGAATGAAGTCTTAGCAGAAGCAGAGAAAATCGGCTTTCCTCTTGTAATCAAAGTGAGTTCTCATGATATCATTCATAAATCAGATATAGGAGGAGTTGCAACTGGAATTAGAGGAGTCGATGAGCTAAAAGAAGAATTTGACCAGATGCAACAAAGGATCTCCCAAAAGGTTCCCGATGCTCGAATCGATGGATATATCATAGAAAAGATGGAATCAGGTATCGAACTTCTTGTAGGATCAACGATTGATCCCATGTTCGGTCCGATCTTGGCATTTGGCTTAGGTGGTATTTATGTAGAGGTGTTAAAGGATGTTGTTTTCCGATTAATACCTATTGAACGAGAGGATGCTACTGAAATGCTTTTCGAGATCAAGGCGACAAAAATATTGGATGGAATCCGCGGGCAGCCTCCGATAAATAAAAAAGCTCTAGTTGATTTATTAATGAAAACATCGGATTTCATTGATAAAAATCCAGAGATCGAAGAATTAGATTTAAATCCAGTCTTCGCTACAGAAAAAGGCGTATCTGTAGTAGATGCAAGGATCATTCTGAAGGTTGATGAATAAACCGAGTCTGCCAAAATAGAAGAAAACAGGAAATCGTCATTGTTCCACCCAAGGTAGAGAAAATGAGTGACAGAATTGAAAAAACAGAGTCTACTGGTAAAAGATTAAAATTTTGAACCAATAATATGGGGATTAAAGCTCCACCACCAAGTATTACTAAAATACGAAGCAATGTTTCTAGTTGTTTAAACTCTTGAATAATTTCTGTGTGATTAAGATATAATCCAAATAAAATGCTGAATACGGAGCCAAACAAGATCGGTATTCCCATCATACCCCAAGTTTCATTTCCGAGGAAGTTCAATCCGAATATAAGAACTAATAATTGACTAAATATAAAACATGTGGGTATTAATACGAGCTCCAATCGTTGAAGCGTTGTTAAGGGTTCCAATCATAGATCCTCTAGTCATAAATGATAAGACAGTCTGTTGTTAGAGTTCCAGCCAAACATGAAAATATCTCATTGAAGTAATAAAACATTTTTTTATAAGGCTTTAAAATTAAGTAGAAAGGATGAGTATGCCTCCAAAATCTTCGTACCCTTTGAGTCAAATGTTAAAAGAGCTACAATTGAAGACACTCATACATTTCGAGATGAATGAGGGAGTAATGGGAAATGTAGGGGATGAACTGCTTAGTGATGCCCTCACGAATTCAAATGTCCTCATTGTTCTCCAGTCAGATATGCCCCCTATGCCCATTCGTCTTTCTAATAATGAGATTTATGAAATGATCTTACGTAACGATAGAGGAATCGTCGCTAAAGAAGGACGGGCTAATCGATATTTGATAGCTCTACGAATGGACGCCAATAATGTGTTGGCAGCTATCGGGGATGATTTAGATCCAGGAATAATACTATTCGAGCTATTACAGTATTATAGGAAGAAAGTAGTTGAATAGATAGCTTAAGAATTAGTATAGAATAAAAGAGCTGAAATTCAATGAACTCAGAGGTTTCAACACCAAAACAAACAAAGTCTGCTTTAAATGATCAACTTCGGGCTATAGTCATTCTCCTAAGGCCACACCAATATTACAAGAATTTCCTCGTCTTTTTTGGCCTTTTCTTTTCAAAAAATCTGTTTCGGATTGACCTCTGGTTACCAATCATTCTGGCTTTTATCACTCTTTGTCTAACTTCCTCATTAAATTACCTCATAAACGATTTTCGTGATCGGGAAAAGGATCGTCACCATCCGGAAAAATGTAAGCGACCATTTCCTTCGGGTACAATTTCTAGTTTACTTGGTTTAATTATAGCCATTTTTTTAGTTATTACAATTGTTTTGATCCTAATTATACTCCCTCCATCTTTCATTATTCCCTACGAAGCACCAAAAGATATAATAGAACAGGGAAGCGTTTCTACTCCCTCAAAAACAGCTTTTATTTTGGTTCTTGGGGGATTTTTTATCACAAGCCAGGTCTATTCGCTTTTTCTAAAACGAATCGTTTTTGCAGACACAATCATGATTTCTGTGAACTATGTCTGGCGGGCAATCGCGGGTGCTGTACTTATCTATGTAGATGTTTCACCTTGGCTTATTATCCTCTGCTTTATTACAGCAATGCTGCTCTCATTAGCTAAGCGAAAGGGGGATTTTGTTATGTTGAAAGAAAAAGCTAGTCAGCATAAGCAGGTCTTTGATCAATATACCCCAGAACTCCTGGATCAGAGTCTAGCAACTATCACAGCGATTGAACTCTTAGCAATTTTCATTTATTTAATAGATCGTCACCCTAATGAAACAGTTTTTATTGTTCTTGCGCTTCCATTATTTACGTTCGCGATTTTCAGGTACTTGTTTCTAGTTTCCAGTGACAGTATTGTAGGGCGGAGAGCAGAACGAATATTCTTTGATAAACAACTTTTATTGGTTGGAATTGCTATTTTCTTCCTTTTTTTCATCGCTATCTACTTTCCAAATTTCCTTGATGATCTACTAGGAATTCCCGATCCTCAGGGATGAAAAATAGACATTCCATGGTCTTGTATAATTGTGAATAACAGTGCTTGCTTTCAAAAAAAGGAAAAAGTGAACAGAAAAAAAGAGTATGACTGAGCTTCTGTTCTAATCGTCGTCTTCTTCTTCTTCCTCTTCCTCAAATTCCTCCTCATCAAGATTAAGATCATCGAGATCAATGGGTTCAGGAGGAGGTGTGGTAGCCATCGTAATACCTATCCAGGCAATTATGAATCCGATCATTAAAGTTGCAAGATAAACAGGTACCATGACTAAATCAGCGACAGCCAAATTCAAAGGATTGTACATTAATTCATGATCTGCTCCGATCCAAGACTGGATTGGTACATAATATGTGTATATAATCAAGAAGATAATAGTTAGAAAGAAGATCCCATAGCCATATATCTTGTCTTTTGACATTGTTCATTCATTCTCCAGTATTACTATTCAATTGTCGCAGTATTCTTACTTGTATTAGCAGGCAATTGACCGTTATCTAGTGAAAAGGGAAGATAGGCTTAGTTTTTTATAATTATTTATTTTTCTTTTGCATAAAAACTAGGTAAGAAAAGATCATATCAGACGCAATTACTTTAATAGCCAGTAATTTCAATCATTGAAAAATAATCCCATGAGACTAGTTGAGAACTCTTTCTTCCATTGATCGAAACTTGTTAAAACAACGAAATTGAATATTTCAGAGATCTTGCTGCTTTCCGTATGAGTTGACCAGTGCACACTTCGGTCACTTTAAACACAGCATAGAAATATAGGTCTTGGATTCCATACGCGTCCATGTCATAAATAATATCGATAGAAGCCATACCTGAGCTATTAATTGATGAACTACCAAGAAAAGTGCCTCGATCCTCAATTAAACCACCAGTTCCATTCTCATCAGCTCTACCTATATAGAAGCTCACTTCAGTGCCTGCATATTCACACGTTGGCTGCCAGGGGAACCAAGAATAGGGATTGGTCCAAACCATAAAGCGAACTGAAACAGATACAGGATCATCATGATGTAATATTCTATCAATATCATCAGTGATGCAGCGTTCGATAACAGGATCATCAGGATTCGCTGATTCGTAAGCAGTGGCGCCAATCAGACCAAGACCATTATTCCAATCATAATTTGGATTAATCATGAGTGTTTTGTTTAATGGTGTTACTGTTGGAATATCGCCCGGAATGATATCGAGGTTGTACACACTTGCTAAGAAGGTTAAGAGAGGATCGAAACTTACCCACTCGAGATATTCATCGCCCGGAATGGGAGTGGGGTTAATGGGAACAAGAACTTCAGTCCAAGCATGTAGGAATCGGGCTGTTACTACTCGTTTTGTAGGATGCATGGTATCATTTCCAGCGATATATCCCACCACAACTCGACTTGGAATACCCCTTAATCGGAGGACTGTAGTTAATGTTGAGGCATAGTGAAGAGATACTCCTCCTTCGTTTCGAAGAAACCACTCATTATAATCTTCATATTCTTCAGGGTGTGGCATCTCATACAGTGGATTTGCCTGTATTTGTGTTCCTAACCACATATCCATATCAAACCAGAGATTAAGTTCACACCCAGTACCTTGGGACAATTGGACTTGTGAGCCGTCAAAGATGTATCCTATTGGAGTAAACCGTGCCATATCTGCGTATGCTTGACTAAAAACAGTCTGACCTTCTGTAACACACCCTTCAGTAAGTCCAACAACAGTTGGAGCCCAATCAGTATAATTACCAAACGTGGGAGTAGTCATTCCCCCTTCACTATCAACATAAATCTGATCAGGCATTGTCCCTGCTGCAGTATTTGGTAACTGTAAGTAAAGATCCTGAATGTCATTCCAAGTTGAAGAATCTAAAATATCGCTGTAATTATCGGGAGTCATCGAGAATATCATTGCATTCAAAATTGTTGATGATAAATCCTTATAATTCATAGTATATGTAAGCTTTCCTTCCTCTTCAGATTGGGTTTCCACTTGGATATTAGCATCAATCCCCAATAGATCAGGGAATTCCGTAGAGGTGTAATATTGGGGAAATAACTCTCGAGTTTGCGCAACTGAGGTACCAACGTTAGCACCATTAGCATTCTTTAAAGTAAATGATGCAGAGTCAATATAAGAACCATACTTGCCATTCCAGGTCGTTGGAAGGACATTGGTAAAACTGGGGTTCACTGTTACATCTGCAGTGGAATCACTGTGATCTAGTGGAAGGTCGACCATATATTCAACTGGGTTTTCATTCCCTGGAACAATTGAAGAAAAAGGGGTTCCCTCAGGAGTTGGTGTCAATACACGGCGGCCAACCTGATCAACGGGGTTCCAATCTGTAGTATAAGGTGATTTTCCGGTATACTCATATTTCTCCAGACTACTCAACCGCCAATAAGTTGGGTCTTTCGGAGTCACATTGAATAGAGGCTCATCGGGAAATTGTAATCCTGCAGTAAATTGATCAAGGAGATTCTCAAGAAGATAAGTGGCATCCCAAGATGGTGTGTTGTACAGCTCCCAAAGAATATCTTTCTTTTCATATTCTTCTGGAAATTCAGATCGTTGTCTTGGAACTCCCAAGCCCACGATTTCTGTCACATAAGTCCCTAAAAATAATACAATAATTAGCAATGTAGGCAATAAGTTTAGCAAATTTCTACTAAGATCCTTTTGAGCGAGTTGCTCAATCCTTGCACGGGCAATTTTTGTCAATGCAAGCGAAAAGATAATGCCCAAGGAAAGTAATTGGTGAAGTAAGAAGGGAGAAGCGGATACGTTTGGAACTGTTTCAATATAATCAGCTGTAGCTAAACCGAATAAGAAATATTTAATGATCTCAAGAGCAAAAGCAAGACCATAAGGCCCAATGAGTTTTCGAGAACGGCGTAGAAAAAACCACTCCACCATTGTCAGAACAGACAGCATAGTGAACCCAGTCATTGCTTGACGGTAAAATAGTTCTTCTTGAGTACTTGTACCCACCTGAGGAAGAAAAAAGGATAACCCTGTAAATAAACAAGTAAAAGCGCTGGCGAGTACAAGATATCGAATCGTTGTTGGTGTAGGATCCTTCTCTAGCATTTCTATGCTCATTTATTCCACCAAAAAGGGTCTCAACACTTTGTTACATCTGTAATAGTTAACATAAGGATATTTTTAGTATTTTATATCATTTTATTCTCACAACTTATAAATTGTAGTATATCATTCCATCGAGGAGAGGAGGTAGCATTTAACTCTCAAGTTAAAAAAGAAAGCCACCCCTTCATCTTTCGTTCCAATAAAGACACAAAGATGGTAATCACTATTCTTGGAAAAAGAAAAGCGAACAAAATACGCATATACGGTAAGGTTTTTTTCCTCTTTTAATAACAGATAAAGTTTGACGTCCACATTTCTCACAGGGATCACTAAGGGTGATAGCTGTTCCTTTACGGAGATTTGGTGCTTTCCAAGTCCGATTACATTTACCACATATTACTTGGGTGTTTTGCTGGTCAAATTTTAAAAAAACATCTCCTTCACATTCTGGACAGTCTCCAAGATGTTGTTCAGGAGAAACCACCTCCCAAGATCCAGAAAAAGGACAATCTGTTCGATTACAATCAGTACAAAACCACGGATGATCTTTTTCAGCTTTTCTGGTCCAGCAAATAGGACACATGACCCAATTATAAGTTCTTGTAGATACCATGAGAGGGGTACCATCACAGATTCGACAATATTCGTTGTATATAGCTGATAATTCACCTTTTTTTGGGAGAGGAAGACTTGTATCACAAAGAGGATTGGAGCACCTTAAAAACCGAGAATCTCCTTTCCCCTGCTGGAGAATGAGATTTCCTTGACAATTGGGACATACCCCAAAAGCCTTTCCAACTCCAGTCATTGACTCCACACTTTGAACCAGTGTTGAGAAGATTTCCTCTTGATTAGCTTTCATTTTCTGAAGACCACGGGTTGTGAGTTCAATAACAAGTTTATCAACGTCTTCAGGAGTTTTTTCATGTTCTCGGATTTGCTGGGTCCAAGATTCAACTTTTCCACGTATTTCAGGTAAAATTAAATCCTCTGAGTTTTGAGTGAATATATGATATAATGCCATTCCTAGAGCGGTTGGTACTAACTTTCTCCGTGATCCCTGAATTATAGTGTACATCCTCTTTTGGACGGTTTCGATGTGCGTAGATCGTGTGGCATCAGTCCCAAGATTTAACTTTGCCATCTCTCGGATTAATTGAGATTCGCTCCACAGTGGGGGTGGGGTTGTAAATCCTTGATGTTTATAGGCTTCGATTGAATGAGCACTTCCCTTTTCAAACTGAGGTAATTCCTTCCCCTTGATAGTTCTGAATTTATAAAATTGTAAAAAACCTAAATTAACTATTCTTCTCCCTCTTGCAATGAACTCTTCTTGCGCAGCGCTAAGAATGACATACTGATTCTCAATAATGGCATCAGAGTGAGTTGTGGCAAGAAATCGCCATACAATATATGAATAGATATTCCATGCCTGATTAACTAAACCAGGAGTTTTTTTAAAGGTTTCTTGGATCTCAGATTGGTTCACTGCTTTTACAGGTTTAATTGGTTCATGATCTTTCGTAAATCTCCCTTTACTAGGATTCTGTCCTCCTCCTAGGGTAATACACTCTTTTGCAACAGAACCAAATTCATCATGAGATGTAAACTTTTCAACTAAGGGTGTCAAGTCTTTTTCTAGATAAAAGGAACTCTCTGTTCGAGGATAAGTAATGAACCCATTGTTATATAATCGTTCCGCAATGTCTGCTACTTGCTTCGGACTTATTCTGAAGAATTGAGCGCATTCAGCTTCAAGAGTATCAGTATCTAATGGCAGAGGGCGCTTGATAGTTGTCAATTCTTCATTATACTCCGTTATTATACCCTCTAGAACTTTTTTCAAAGAGGATATTAGTGCATCAACTATAGCTTCATCATTAACAGGATTTCCTTTCCAATCCAAGAATAGTGGCCCTTCTGATGTAGCGATTTTTACCGAAACCTTCCAGAATTTGATCGGGATAAAATTCTTATTTTCTAGGAATCTATTAGCAATTAACCACAAGACACTCGTCTGACACGGACCATAAGAAATCATTCGATTTTGGATTCCTTGATTTTGGATCCCTACAGTTAAAAATCGGGTAATTGAGGAGCCCATGCGCAGATCTTGTTTCCTAAGAGAATCAACCTGTTTAATCCAATCCCAGTTAAGATCAGTCTGCCTTTCAAATGCTTTCTTCAATGAGTTTGGATTAGTACTAGTGAAATGCATCCGTCCATGACGAATTCTTTTATTCTTTCGAGTGGCTATCTCTAAGATTTGGCGGCCTATAGACTCACCATGACCATCCCAATCAGTAGCAATAACAACTACGTCAGATACCGCCCCTAACTCCTCAACATGGAAAACCATATTCCTTTTAATTGGGATCTCTATTGGTGTAAGTTCTATCATATCGAGAGGATCAGAATTATGCCAGTTGGTATCTTTATCAAAAGGAGGAGGATAATCAAAATTAAGGAGATGCCCAGTAACACTAGAAATATTCAGCTGATCATCTTTCAGAAGCCGATATTCATCCTTTTCGATTTTAAATTGAATTTCCTGAGTGGATAACTTACTTTCAAATATGTAATTGTATCTCGTTTTGCCCTTATGGCTTTTAAATTTAAGTTTATAAACAATAGAGAAAGCTTTAACGAGAGCACGCGCAATGGAAGGTTTCTCAGCAAAAATTGAAACTGTTTTACCCACGATCCAAACCCAAATAGCTATTTTTCCTTCATAATTCTGATAATAAAATTAAAGTTTTAAAGATAAAGAAATATGCCTTACGTTCAAGGTAAGTTTCATGGTGGATCATTCCCAACTTCGTTTGTATATTACTGGAGTTACGGGAACAGGAAAGACAGCTGTGGCACAGAAGCTTACTCAACAATTAGCTCTTGATTATATAGAGGTAAACACCCTAGTCTTTGAGAAGGGATACTATTTAGGGTATGATATCAATCGAGATTCTGTTATTATTGATGATGACTTATTGATTCCGTATATTGAGTCAATCCTCAATGATAAAAAGCGTTTATGCTTAGTTGGAGGAGTTATCCCTCTAAAAGACGTCTTTGAACTGATTATTGTCTTGCGTTGTGGGATTAATGCCCTCAAACGACGATTAATTTCCCGAAACTATCCAAAAGCCAAGATTGAATCGAATCTTGAAGCTGAAATCATGAATGTTGTTTATTATGAAGCTATAGAATTCTTCCCAGAGAAAAAGGTAGTTGAAATGTATAATGATGAATCTTCAATAGATGAAACCTGTAATCAAATTATCTCAATAATACGACAACATTGTCCGGGCATTAAGGAATGATTGTTTCACTAAATCTAGAGGAGACCCAGATTGAGAAATAACTGGGGGCATGTGACCAGGAAGAAGAACTTGAATATCTAATTTCGATAAACGATCTAGAGAGGCTACCATTTGTTCGCTACTTCCAGTCCGCAAATCAGTTCTGCCAAAGGATCCCTGTGGAAAGACAGTGTCTCCACTGATTAAAATTTGATTATTTTCATCCCATAAGGAAATTGACCCATGAGTATGGCCTGGTGTGTGTAAGACGTCAAAGGAGAATTTACCAACGTTAAAGCTATCCCCTTCTACAACCTCCCTAGAGATTTCAACAGGAGGACATTGTGACCCCATAAATGGTTCAATATAGGAGCTATCTCCCATCTTTAGATGTTGAGCTTCAATCACTGAGGCTATTACTTCAATATCAACTGCTGGTTGGAGAGCTATAATACCCCCAACGTGGTCAATATGTCCATGAGTTAACAGAATTTGGTTAATTTTCTTTTTAGTAATAGCATCTTTCAAAATTTCAATGCTGTTTTTCTGGCTGCCAAAACTAAGACCTAAGCCAGAATCAATCATTAAAGATTCACCTTGAGATTCGATAATAAAGACATTACAATCTAAACCCTGACCAAGTAGCCAAGTTATACCGTGGAGTATCTCTTTCAGTAATAATCCCTCGAAATATATCCTTTTCAGGAAATTTGTGACAAGGATTCCTAGGGCACAGGAGATAATTTTAGTCTTTGCTTCGAAAATCAGTATTAAAAAAGAAAGACTGGAGATAGTGTTTGGAATGCTATCATTAAGGTCCAGTCAAGAAGGGGAATGAAGTCTATTCATTAGCTCCTTCGACTACAATCATGGTTAAGGTTGAACGGACATTATCTAGTCCACGAATATTACTTGTAATGATTTCTTTCAATTCGTCCATAGTATCGGCTTCAACTTTGGCTACAATGTCATAAACGCCATAAACTATCCACGCACCCACGACCCCCTTAGTGGATTTTAAGTCCTCAAGGACTTCGTCTTCTGATCCGATCTCAGCATTAACTAACACAAAAGCTGCGGGCATTCTTTCACCTCTAAATTAACTATGATTATATTTGTTACTACTATTCTCTTCCGCTTATTAGTTTAAAAAACCTCCTATAAATTTGTTGATTAATTACAATGTGGTTTGATAACTAATTGCTTCATTAGCACATTTCCTTGACTCCCTCTCAATAAATTTGTTTTATATTTGTTAAATCTGATAAATCACAATAATAAACTCAATGTTAGATTTTTTTGCATAGGAAGATCTGCACGATATTACCGTTATGTTATGAATTCTATAATTCATCGACGATCCTTCATATATGAGGACTCTTAACTATGAATAATCCTTTCGATCAGATTTCAGGCCAGATCATCATAAAGGGACGGGCTTATTCGGCCAAAGAAGTCATAAGAGGGTTGTTAGAACAAGGAATTGCAATAACTGAGGGTTCCGAAGGATTAAAAATTGGTTTCAAACATTTCTTGCCAGAATCGTCAGCTCAAACTACGTTTGAGGGTAATTCAGTTCCTAATTGTCCTTTTATTCCATATATGTCTCAAATAACAACTCAACTTGAGGATTTGACAGCGCGATTAAACAATCAATACACTGACGAAGAATTTTCTCCAACAAATAGTTCTTTTCCATCTCCTGAAGCAGAAAATCCAGCACCATCAGCATTTTCCCCTTTTAATACCTCTTTTTTTAACTCAAACCAATCAAAAGATGAGGAAGAAAAAGATCACTTTTTCAGAGCTAGTAATAGCTTCTATGAAAATCAGAAAAAATGCCCATCTTGTGGAGCAGTTATACCCCAAAACGCTTTTTTCTGTAATAAGTGTGGCAAACACGTAAGATCAGGATGAATTTCTCACTTTAGTTTTCCTTAGCACTTGAGATGGGATTACCCAGCTAACCTTGATTTCCAATCATAAATTTTCTCAAAAAGCTGCTCTTTCTCAGCAGCAGTAATTTCATTGACATTCTTGATTTGATTTGCATATCTTCCCATCTCATGGAAAGCAGGATGAAAACCAACCTCTGCAGATTGCATAACTTGATCTCGTAGCCGTGATAATAACTTAGCTATCTCTTTTCCCTTAGTCATAGTTTGAACCTGACTTAAAAATGAATCTAATAATCGCCCTGTTTTGGTGCCCCCTCCAGAGCCAACAGCTTGTGCTGAGAGTGTTGGGGTAGGTGCTGGCCTGGAAGTTTCTTGTGGAGGCGTGTGTGGGGTGGGCGATATTCCTTCTACTGTTATGAAAAGTTGTTCAAATTTTTGAGCTATTTTTTCCAGCTTGTTTGCAAGAACTTTTGCTGTTTTAGTAACCAATTCTAGATCTGCTTTAAGCTGCTCAATTTCTTTAGAATCAGTCATGTTCAAACCCATGATTACATATTTTGAACTTTTTTTCTGTAATTTACTTTTTATTTCTTCCGATTTTAAAAAACCTAATAGAAAATCACAAAGCAACCAATTTTTTATTCAGAGCTATTATGGCTGGGAGAGGCTTTCCCATTAAGAACTGGATCATGGCACCACCAGCAGTACTCACATATGACAGTTTAATGTTATTTTTCTCAATGATTGATACACTGTGTCCTCCACCTGCTAAAGAAAACCCTTGAGATTTTTCCATAGCTTCAAAAACTGCTAATGTTCCTTTCTCAAACCCCGAATCTTCAAATTTTCCCATAGGACCATTTAAAACTATTGTGGAAGCTTGTTCGATAATCTGGGCATACTCCTTAATTGTCTGATCGCCAATATCCAGAATAGGTGTATTTAAGGGGAGATCTTCAAGTGAATATACCTTACGTCCGCCCTCATCAACAGCAAAATCAATTTGAGTTTTAATTTGTTCACTAAACCGGTTATAAAGGTTCTTAGCTGTCTCAAGATATTGAAGAAGCTTTTTCTTTTCCAAAAAATTCATAGAAGGTTTACCCAAGGATTTATTCATAGCAAGTAAAAGAAGCTGAGAAATGGTTCCACCAGTTAACACTGAATCGGCAATACCAGTTTCTAGAACATATTCAGCTACTTTAAAGGAATCTTCTGGTTTTATTCCACCTAAAATGAAGATACATGGTTTTTCTGGATTGTCAACAACTCGTTGAAGATTTACAACCTCATGCTCCATGATTAATCCAGCAACAGAAGGCATTAATTCAGTAAATCCAACTAAACTTGCATGAGAACGATGTGAGGCAGAAAACGCGTCATTCACAAAAATATCTCCTACTTTCGCTAAATTCTTGATATAAGGATCGTTAGCGTGTTCTTCCGCCGATTTCTTCTTCATCTCATTTTCTACCATTCGTACGTTTTCTAAGACAAGAATATTTCCCAACTCCAAGGATTTAATCAAGGCTTCGACTTCAGGACCATGAGTATACGGAGTATAGCTAACATTATAATTATTTCCAAGGATTTTTTGCAGACTTTCAGCATGAGCTTCAAGTTTGGTAAAATCAGAGCTGCCTGGTCGTCCTTGGTGAGCGATAACAACAACTTTGCCCTTATTGTCAGCAATATGTTTGATTGTTTTCGCGTGAGCCTTAATTCTCGTATCGTCAAGGAGATTGTTATTCTCATCTAATGGAGAGTTGAAATCAACACGAGTTAAGCAGACCTTTCCTTCCACATCAATATCTGAAAGAGTTTTCATATTTATACAAAATTCAACCTAATTATATCAACCTTTCTCTGATTGCGCTATCATAAATGGATTGAAGATATTATTACAGAATCAATAAACTCACAGTAATTTTCTGAAATCTATGAATTGCCAGAGAAGCATCATTGTCAGAATGTCATGATATTTTGATATGGAGTAATAAAAACGTCAGGGAATGACGTAAACAGTTTTATTTCGTTTTTTACAGTTAGAAGTATTTTTTAGCTCCTCTTAGAAATTGATAAAAAGCAATTAATTTTCTGAATATTTTACGAAAGAAAGGATCAGGTGAAAAAAAATGACTGGTAAAGGATCTGGTTATGGAAAAACGATTTTATTTGGGGAGCATTTCGTGGTTTACGGTGTACCTGCTCTAGCGTCAGCAATAGGCGATTCAACAGACTGTATTGTAGAATCTGAAGATGGTAAAGGGTATGAACTGAATGATAACAGACCTGAAGTGCCTGGATACAAGAAGGGAAAGCTTGAAGAACAGAAAGTGTCCATTCAGAACATTCTTGACTTTATGGGGATCAATTTAGGGAAGAAAGCCTTAAAGATAACATACGGGGGAAATCTTGTTTGTGCTAGTGGAGTGGGTGCGTCAGCAGCAAGTTGTGTCTCACTTGCGAGAGCTATTAATGAAGAATTCAATTTAGGATGGGATGATGGAAAAATAAACGAAGCAGCATATGAAGGAGAAAAAGGATATCACGGAACCCCAAGTGGAATAGATAACACTGCTTCGACATTTGGTGGTTTAGTCTATTTTATTCGTAACCTTGAGGGTGGCCCCAACACAATGGAGACGATCAAATTGAAAAAACCAATGGAATTGGTCATAGCAAGCTCAGGAATGACAGCCAGTACTTCAGTTGTGGTTGGTGACGTTCGAAAAATGAAAGAGGATGATCCAGAGTGGTTTGAAGGCATAGTGAACGAATATCAAGAAGTAATCAAGGAAGGCCGTGAAGCTCTGGAAAATATGGAATTCGAGCAAGTTGGTCAACTCATGAATAAAAATCATGAGCTGCTTCAACAGATTACAGTATCAAATGATGTGTTAGATAAAATGGTCAAACTTGCAAGGCAGAACGGAGCTCCAGGAGCAAAAGTTACTGGGACAGGACGAGGTGGAAATATTATCGCATTGACTCCTGGATCAGAATTACAAGACAAAGTATACCAAGCATTAAAAGATGCAGGGTATCCCGCATGGAAAACCCTAATTGGAATATAAGCTTTGATTTAGAAGGTGGAAAAAGAAATGTACTTTCGGGAATATCTTGACAAATTAGAAAAAGATGGAAAAATTACTAGAATAAAGAAAGATGTTAGTATAGATATAGAAGCTGCGGCAGTTTTAAAGGCAGCAGAACCGACACCTCTTCTGTTTGAAAATGTGAAGGGATATACGGATTTTCAGGTTGCAGGTAACGTTTTTTGCACGAAGGAAAGTATCGCTGATTATTTCAACATCACCACTGCAGACTTGATCCCTAAACTAACAGCAGCGATTGATAACCGAAGTCCCCCAGAGGAGATTAGTAGTGCTCCGTGTCAAGAAGTTATTTTGGATGCTGTTGATCTAGATAAACTCCCAATTTTGAAACACAATGAACGAGACGGTGGAAGATATATCTCTTCTGCAATTGTTGTGACCAAAGACCCTGAATTTGGTCAAAACCTTGATTTTCATCGTGCAATGCAATTTACCAAAAATCGAATGAGTACACGGATAATAAAGGGTCGCGATTTTTACAAGTTTCTGGAAAGATCAGGAGAAGTAGAAGCAGCTTATTGCGTTGGAAACACTCCAAACATTCTTGTTGCTGCTGCAACATCCGTTAAAACAGGAATCAATGAACTAGAGATTGCAAATGCGCTTGCAAAAACCGAGGTAACAAAAGCTCACTCAGTTGATCTCTTAATTCCAGCAGGATGCGAAGTAGTGCTCGAAGGCAAAGTATTCATGAAGGATCGTGCAGAAGAAGGACCCTTCATCGATCTTACTGAAACATATGATATTACTCGTGATGAACCAGTCTTTGAAGTGAAAACCATCACTCACCGGAAAAACCCAGTTTGGCAAGCACTTGTCCCAGGTGCCTTAGAACATAAAGTCCTGATGGGGATGCCCCGAGAACCAACCATTTTCAAATCTGTAAATGAAGCAGGGGTAAAGTGCTTGGATGTAAATGTTAATCCAGGTGGATCCTCATGGCTCCATGCTATTGTAAGAATTGATAAGCAGAATGAAGATGATGGAAAGAAAGCTATTCATGCTGCATTCGCTGGTCATAGGAGCTGTAAACATGTGTTTGTTGTCGATAAAGACATTGACATCTACAACCCCTTAGAGGTGGAATGGTCAATGGCAACTCGTTTTCAGGCAGAACGGGATTTA
>JBHLPQ010000329.1:0-2790 GCA_048939265.1 Promethearchaeota archaeon | reverse complement strand
ATAAAGTTTCCATCTTCACAAAGAACAGTTCCACGAAGAATGGTCATAATTGGCCATCCAATGACTTTAATGTCCACGTAAGGGTTCCAATCAATGGAATAATGAAGAAGCTCTGGAGTGATTCTTTTTTCAAGGGTAGGGTCAAAAATCACGATATCAGCATCAGTTCCCACCATTAGGCTTCCTTTTTGAGGATAAAGGCCAAATATCTGTGCAGGTGCACTTGACATTAAAGACACAAGCTGAGGATAAGTTCTTCGATGCTTATTAATTAAAAGGTCATGCATCAAAGGTAAGGAAGTCTCTATTCCAGGTATTCCATTTAGAACTTGATGAAATGGTAATTCACCATTACCTTTGCTTATACGTGAAAATTCACAATGGTCTGTTACAATCTGGTCAATTGTATTGTCCGTTACCCTATTTAGTAATGCTTGTTGATCTTTAGTGTGCCGTAAAGGTGGCGACATCAAATGTAAATAACCTTCAGATCCTTTGTAATTTCCCTCATTCAATAACAAATAATGTGGACAAGTCTCCCCCGTTACGGTTAAACCATGTTGCTTTGCTTGATGCAATAAATCACTCCCTTCCTTGGTAGTAATATGAGCCAAATGGAGATGCACTCCAGTTTTTTTAGCAAATAATAACACTTTCTGAATTGCTTCTTCCTCAACAATATGGGGTCGTGAATGCGCATGGAAAATAGGCTCCACCTTTCCCTCTTGGATTAGTTCATTTCTATAATTTATTATCATGGTGTCATTTTCACAATGGCCCATAACCAACCCCCTGCATTTTTTGACTTCCTCAAATAATTTTAATAACTCTGCATCGTTTAGGTCAAGGTTTCGCCAGCTATAAGTGGTGAAGAATTTAAAACTCGTTACACCTTCGGAAATAAGAGTGGAGATTTCATCGAGGAATTCAATGTCGGTTATTGAAACATGTAGGCTATAATCAATAGCAACCTGTGAATCAGCATCCTTTTTTCGTTCACAAAAACCTTTTAGAGGAGACTCCCCTCTAGTTTGGTCTGCAAAATCAATTATTGTGGTTACTCCCCCGCAAGCAGCAGCTTGGCTACCAGATGCAAAAGTATCAGTTGAAATAATCTTCCCTAAATCTTGCAATTGAAAATGGACATGTGAATCAACCACCCCAGGAAGTACTATTTTTTTACTTGCGTCAATAATTCGTTCAGCTTGGAATTTCTGATTACCTAGAAAAACTGCTTGAATCTTTCCTTCTGCAATAGCTAGATTCGCCTGATAGCATCCATTTTCGTCCACAAGTGTTCCATTTTTTATAATTAGATCCATATTTTCACACTTCCAGAGGCTTTGTTTCAAGCTTTTTATTAGTCTATGAAGTCGGGATCTATAACCTTTTCAATATTTGGTTCTATCTTGATGCTGGAGATATATGAGAGGATCATCCCAAAAGGTGAGGCTTATCAAAGGTTAGTGGATAAATGAAGTATAAATTGCTTAGAACCAAATTCCTCTTACCTCTTTCTGATAAAAGAGACGGACGGAATACTCGAATTAAAGATGGATTCATATTTATTGAAGGGAAATACATCAATGAAGTCGGAGTATTCAATGAACAGAAGATACAAGAAATTCTAAACAATTATGGATCGAAACTTGAGATTATTGGTTCGGAATCACAAGTAACTGAAGCCAGCAAGGTTCCACAGATAGATGGAGTCGCGTTACCAGGTTTTAATAAAGCACATGGACATGATCATGAATCTCCCATTATCGGAATTGCAAAAGATGTTCCCCTAACAGCTTGGCTAGACTCAACAGTTAATTTATACACAGGTTTTTTACATAGTGAGGATGCTAACTTAACTAAACATTTTGGCAAATCCCCTTATTTAATTACTTATCTTAAAGCGCGAATTGATGACCTGCAGCATGGGATAACCACTGCCTTGGTTCATCATTGCAATTTCAATAAGTATCATGTAGATGAACTGGTCGAGGCAAACCGATTAGCTGGAACAAAGATCATGATTGCTGTTGGGTCTCAAGATCGACATTATGACCCAAGAATATTGGATAAACCAGCCACGGTCGCAGTGGAGAGGCTTGATGAACTTTATGAGAAGTATAAAGAAGCATCAAATATCAAAATTATTCCTGGGCCTGATCAATTCTTTTCAAATGGGCCAGAACTCCTAAAAGCATTGAAAAAGTGGTCTCAGGAGCGTAATACCTTAATTCATGTTCATTCAAGTGAAGAACCAGCCACCACTAAGTGGTTTACAGAAGAATACGGGATGACTCCAATAGAATATGGTCATTCCATTAATTTCTTGGATGAAAACACATTTGTAGGTCATCAGGTTCATAATACTGAAAATGACCTCCAAATCCTAGCTGAAACCAAAACTAAGGTAGTTCATAATCCTTTAGCGAACACCATTCTCGGCTCAGGAATGCCCCCCATTCAAGAGTTCAAAAAAAGAGGGATTATATTTGCAATCTCAACTGATGGATCTGGAAGTGCTGATAATCAGAATATAATTAATGCTGCTCGTGTGGCAGCTCAATATCAGAAAGCTCACCATCAAGATGCTACTTTAATGACTGCACAAGATGTTCTTGAACGCATTACCATCATTCCATCCCAAATTTTAGGATTCAATACAGGATCAATTGAATCAGGAAAGCTTGCAGACATCATTGTTTTCGATCTCACAGTTCCCAATCTGACACCAACGCGTTTAGATAATGTAGTAGAGAATTTGATCTGGGCTGCAAATGGAAATGAAGTCCA
>JBHLPQ010000328.1:0-2790 GCA_048939265.1 Promethearchaeota archaeon | reverse complement strand
AAAACCAATTTCGATAAAGATATTCTTTGAAGTGATTTGTTATGGATTTAAACATTTTAACTAGCGAGGTAGACAAGTATATTCAAGCACATGGAGGTTATTGGGATCCTGGATGGCTTTTAGCAGCAGTTACAGAAGAATTAGGAGAATTATCGCGTTCTCTTCAAACTTTTTATAATATTCGAGGTTTGCAACGAAGAGAACAATTAAAACCCAAAAGGACGCTCGTTGAAGAGGAATGCGGTGACCTTTTCTTTGCACTTATCTGTTTAGCGAATTATTTGGATATAAACTTAGAAACAGCTCTATTCAATACGTTGAAGAAGTATAAATCACGTTAAATGTTTCATAATAGATTAATAGCAGTTTGTGAATCATAATAAAAGAGAATTAAACCTTGCATATTTTCTGTATAAGGGATGGACTGAAATCTTTTAGAATAATAGGTTTTAAACCTGTTGTAATCAAATAAGAATACCGCAACCTGTAATTATTTATTATAATCCTCACTTCCCCTAATTAAACACTAATAGAAATTTTATGTGTGATGTAATAATGGCAAGCGCAATAAAAATAATTGCAGGCATCTTTATCATTTTGATCGGATTTCCTATCTTTATCGGTGGTTCAGCGATTCTTCTCTTTGTTCCGCTGTTCACTGATAGCGACGGATATTTTATGACTACTCCGATCGCATTAGAATCTAAGGACTTTAGTGGTAATTTTTCAGCCATTCGACTGGATATTCCTCTCGATGATGTTGAAATAGGAATAAAAGTTGATCCTGCGAAATTTGTTAAGTTCAAAATTAATGCCCATGGAAAAGAAGCATCGGATGAAGTCTTTTTTGGATTATGCTCTCGAGAAGATGCTAACTCATTTCTTGGTTCAGGTATTGCTTATCTACGGATTACAGACTTCGAATATTTTGGTTTCGAGTTTGGTGAGGAAAAAACGGATCCAATCTATCAAATGGAATATGATATTATTCGTAACACAACTAGTTGGACTCGTCCATCTGTAGAGGATATTACTTGGTTTGAAGGAGGCACCAATGGAACGACATTCAAATGGGATCCTTCGTATGAGACTTTAACAAGTGGCGAAACTATTTCCTTCATACTCATGCAAACAGATCTAGGTGAAACCAGTATTGATAGTATCACCCTCAGTGTTGGAGCTAATATACCTATACTTAATGCTATCGGATGGGTACTCATTGTATTTGGTGGCTTGTTCACTTTATTAGGTGTTATTCTCCTGTGGAGTGGATTAAGAACCAAAAAACCTCGAACGGAACGTGTACGATATTATCAAGGAGTTCCAGCGACAAGAGTTGAACCTGTTGAACGTCCTCCTCCTAAATTTAATCTCCAATGCTCTAATTGTGGCTCTTTAAATGAACCTGATAGCTCATTTTGTGCTCAATGTGGTGAGATTCTCCTCGCTGAGGATCGGACGACCGTGGAAGAAGTAAAAAAGAAAACTGAAGTCGAAATTTTCGAACCTGCAGGTTATAAACTAGTTGTTGCAGAAGGATGGCCTCGTTTTTGGGCTTGGTTAATTGATATCCTTATTACTGGTGCAATCTCTAGTACTTTTAGTTCTATACTATTTTTGACAACTAGTGATTGGAGCTGGTGGTCATTTGGTATTTGGAGTCCCTTTCAATGGTTATTTAGCCTAGGTCCCTCCTCTATTGTTTTCTTCGTATACACAGTGGCTATGGAATATTATTATGGCCAAACATTAGGTAAAATGGCTTTAAACCTTGAAGTAGTGTCAGAAACCACTGGTGATCGTCCCATTTTACAGGACATAATAATTTCTGCAGTAGGAAAAGCATTCTTTCTTCCACTAGATGTCATTTTAGGATTGATTGTAAAAGATCAAACCCAAGTTCCAGATCTTAATCAAAGATTAACTCAGAAATGGGCACGAACAGTAGTCATTCAATCTGAGAAAAAGAAGGAAAAATCTGCACAATTTGTGTCTGGTAGAGTCTAGACGCTTTTCCCTCTCTTTTTTTTGTATTTTAGCTATTTATCCTTTTTTTTTAACTATTAACTATATTTGTCATTATTAATTCGTGAGACTCTTTTAATACCCGTTGGTAATCATCAAAGGTCAATAATGAGAGTGCTTCTTCAAATGTGGCCCAACGCCAATTAATATGTTCTGTAGAAAGTTTTATTTCCTTAGAAAAAAATCTGACTAAGAAAAAAACAACTTTTTTGACTATTGTTCTTGGACCGCGTTTAGGAAAATAAATCGAATCACTTATCAACCTTTTTATGATCTTGAAGTCTGTCTGTCCTGTTTCTTCGCGTATTTCACGGATAGCTGTTTGTTCATAAGATTCACCTTGGGATTGACGACCTTTAGGAAATGCCCAATAGTTTAATGGACCACGGTGTTGAACCAATAAGTAGAGTGGTTTAATTTTGTTAATGTTCCTTTTGAAGTAAACAGGCACCCCACCACAAGAAATCTCATCAAAAGAGGGGGTGAATTTCTGTTCAGGACTCATGCCTTCACACTTCGCATATTTCCATTGAAAATTTTGGACATAAGTAAATCATGTTATATTATTTATATTCTTTAAGAAATAAGAAATAACTTTCATTGAAGAGTAACAATTATGTTATTATTTGGTGTCTTAGGAGAGAAATAAATTAAAAATGATTTTTTGAACTCCTCCACAACAAAAATATCATCAAATTAATTCGAAAGATTAACACATAATCTGGAGATATATTTTTGGACGAAAAAGACATCAAAAGATTTCGT